>JAZSEC010000011.1:0-3824 GCA_045531485.1 Eubacteriales bacterium
CAGGCAGCCGTATTCGAGCAGACTGTTGCTAACACCGTTCTCGAGGATGAAAAGGCTGAGCCTGCTGTTGTAGTAGTTGAACCTGTTACCTACGCAGAGGAAGCAACGACTCCCAACGCCGAGCCTCTTGATAACACCTTCGTTCCCGAGGAAGAAGCATCCGTTGTAGTTCCCGTAGCAGAAGCTGCAATCTATGAGAACACCGTTTCCGCAACCGTGCTTGAGGATGAGCCTATGGTTTCCGATGTGAAGGAACCCGAGGCAATTGCCGATGCAGTAACACCTGCGGCTGCACCTATTGTAGATAACTTCGCAGAGGTTGAAGCTCCTGTTGTAGTTCCCGTAGCAGAAGCTGCAATCTATGAGAACACCGTTTCCGCAACTGTGCTTGAGGATGAGCCTATCATTCCTGTCGTTAAGGAAGCTGAGATAGTTGAAAAGGCTACCACTCCCGAGATCTCGCCTATGATGCGTTCGACCATTGAGGAAGAGATAGTAAGCGTTCCCGTAACCGGATCCCTCGTTTATGAGGAGGGCAGAGTATCCGTCCTTAAGGATGAGGAAACACCCGTAGTCGTTACCGAGTCTGAAAAGAAGCTTACCGCTATCGTTGAGGAGAGCGTAATTGAGATTTCCTCTGATGCTAATATTACCGATGGCGATAAGGCAACTATAGTTACCGATCCTGAGATCAAGCCTATCACCCTTGTTGATTCTGTTCAGCCTGAGGAGGATAAGGAAAAGACCGTCACCGTTATGACCACACGCACCACCTTCATTGAGGATGATGAGATCGTGGCTCAGGTGACCGAGTATCTGCCCGTAGAGGAAAAGGAAAAACCTGTTGAGAAAATCGCTCTCATTCCTGAAACACCCGATGAGAAGAAGGATGAGCCCGCTACCGAGCCTATTATTTCTACCGTTCCGATGGATGAAAAGGGTAACGTTAAGCATGAGGATCCTATGATTCCCACCCTTCCTCCCATTGCAGCTAAGGGCGTTGGCTCTCAGGCTGCCGGTACACCCTTCGTCCTTCCCGCAACCGAGGATGGCAGAAAGTCTATGGCTACTCGCCAGACACCCGAAGAGGAAGAGCCCAGCTTTGTAAGTGCACTTCGTCAGGCGGAGAATATTCCCGTTGCTCCTATGAAGGATAGAAACGGTGAGGAACAGCCTGCACCCGCACCTGCTCCCGCACCCGCTCCTGCTCCTACACCTACAGAGCCTAACGATCCTGAAACTATTGTGGCGGATGCCGATGTTGAGGTAATCTACAATGGCGAAAACGAGCCTCAGATTGAGCCAGAGGAGCCCGAGGTAGTAGAAGAGCCTATCGTAGAGGAACCCGTGGTTGAAGAACCCATTGAGGAGCCTATCGTGGAGGAATCCGTGGTTGAAGAACCTATCGAGGAGCCTGTCGTAGAGGAACCCGTGGTTGAAGAACCCATTGAGGAGCCTGTCGTAGAGGAACCCGTGGTCGAAGAACCTATCGAGGAGCCTATCGTAGAGGAGCCCGTGGTTGAAGAGCCCGAGGAAGAGCCTGTTGTAGCACCCGTTGTAGATCAGGTATTTACCGATGCAGTGCATGCCGACGAGCTTATGACTGACGAGGAGGCGGAAGAACACATCGAGATAATCGAGGAAGAGCCCGGCAGAGAGAGAACGGGTAAGATGGACTTCGTTAACCTTGACACCATCTGTGAGAACTACGAGGATGGCGAGGAGGTAACACTCGAGTCGCTTAAGGCAAAGAAGCTTATCTCCCAGAAGATGGGCAGAGTAAAGATCCTTGCCCGCGGTACTATGACTAAGAAGCTTGATATTATCGCAGATAACTTCTCGCTTCAGGCTGTTAAGATGATCACCCTTGCCGGTGGACGTGCTGAGCAGTTTAAATAATTAATAAGGAAAAGGCCAGGCGGTGTTAAAGCCGCCAAGCCTTCCTTCAACAGAATAAAAAAAACAGAAGGCAGTTCGCCTTCTGTTTTTTTATTTTCTACATTTATATTATAAATATCGCAGATTATTTTTTAATTTCATCATAGAGCTGCTTCATGATCTCTCTGGTTCTGGACTTATGAAGCTTAACTATTCTGCGGTCGTAGGTGATAAGACCGTTGGTCTCGTCCTCAACGTCCGAAACCTGAGTGTAAACCAGTGCACAGATACCCTTAGAAATAAGGGGTTTGATCTCCTCAATATAAAGCTTGTCGAATACGTTTTCAAACTCCTCGCGGCTTTCATAGGTGTTGTAGCCGTAGTTGCCCTCGCCAAAAAGATGACCATCTACGCGGTGAGCATAGCCACCGAATTCGCTGATAACGATAGGCTTTTTGCCGAGGTGACCAATCTTAACCTTTTTAAAGTACACGTGCCTGGAGTCAACGTCGCTGTGCTTTCTCCAGAACCAGCCAGAGGTTGCGTCATAGATTCTCGTGGGATCGTATGCCTTTGCCTTGTCATACATCTTGTCGGCCTCAAACTGCCCCCACCCCTCGTTGAAAATGGTATAATAAAGCACCGAGGGGAAGAAGTGAAGATGCTTGATAGTGCCAAGCATATCTCTTTCAAATATGCGTCTTTCCTCCTTATCTCTATGCCTGAAGAGGATAGGCAGACGCTTAAAGCCAACCGTAGGCAGAGCTGTGTCGATAAGCCAGGAATAATCAGAATTATTAACCATATCCTGGAACACGACTACGCCGTGTCTGTCGCAGAGATTATAGAATATCTCGGGCTCGACCTTAATGTGCTTTCTCAACATGTTAAAGCCCATTTTTTTGGTCTTGACAATATCGTCCTCATAGCCGTGATAGGTTGCAGGAAGAAAAATACCGTCGGGATAATATCCCTGGTCTAAAAGACCGTTGAAGAGATAGGGCTTGCCGTTGAGGGTAAGCCTTGGAATGCCCCGAACCTTCTTAACACCGATTTCACGAAGAGCAAAATAGCTCTCCACCTTATCCTCTCCACATTCTATTGTGAAATGATAAAGATGAGGATCCTCAGGTGTCCAGAGATGCTTGTCTATGGGAGAAATGGTAATATCCTTGCCGTCAAACTCGTAGGTACCGCCATGCTCGAGAGTAAGAATCTTGTGAAGCTCACCACCGCTTACGTGGATCTTTACGTTATCCATCGTAGGTGTAACCTTGATTCTTGTAATGTACTTTTCGGGCACCGATTCGACCCAAACCGTCTGCCAGATTCCGCTAATGGGCGTATACCACATTCCGCCTCTGTCACGTCTTTGCTTTCCGTAAGGGTACAGTCCGGACAGATCGTCCTTTACTCTGACGTACAGCTCGTTTTCACCGTCGTGAAGAAGGGAGGTAATATCGGCAGAGAAGGGGAGATATCCACCATCGTGAGATGTGGCACTGGTGCCGTTTACGTATACATCACAGATGTTGTCAACAGCACCGAAGTGAAGAATAATTCTACCCTTATTAAAGCCATCAGGCAGACTAAAATTGCGTCTGTAATGAAGAATGCTTCCCTCGGGCAGATTTCTTTCTATTCCCGAAGCAGGGCTCTCGGGCGGGAAGGGAACAAGTATCCTTTCGTCAAAGGAGTCGGGCATATTTTTCTCATTATTTACAGTAAAGTCCCACTGACCGTTAAGACAGAGGTAGGAGGAACGCACCATAGAAGGGCGGGGATATTCTGCCCAGGGCATGCTTCTGTCCATTTTCTCCATATATTCGGTTGTAAGTGATGTGTATTTGTACTCGCTCATGTCAGTCCTCTTAATTTTAAAATGTTTCTATATTATTTTAACATTTATATATGTGAAATACAATAGCTTTTGCCTTTTTTCTTTA
>JAZSEC010000007.1:0-6023 GCA_045531485.1 Eubacteriales bacterium
CATAGGAGTAGCTGCCTTAAGTGCCTTAGCGTCGAACTGGGGGTGAAGGAGAGTGTCAAGGTTTCTGGGGTCGATCATAAGAACGGCCTCTTCCTTGGTCTTATGACCCTCAGCTACGAGATCAACTGCGATCTGAAGAGCTGCGGGAGCGGTTCTCTTACCATTTCTGGTCTGGAGCATATAGAGCTTCTCGTTCTCGATGGTGAACTCCATATCCTGCATATCGTGATAGTGGTTCTCAAGGATCTCGCAAACCTTTACGAACTCCTCGTAAGCTGCAGGGAACTTGTTAGCCATCTCCTGGATAGGCATGGGAGTACGAACACCTGCAACAACGTCCTCACCCTGAGCGTTGGTAAGGAACTCACCCATGAGCTTCTTCTCGCCGGTGGAGGGGTCACGGGTAAATGCAACACCGGTACCACAGTTCTCGCCCATGTTACCGAATGCCATTGCCTGAACGTTTACTGCAGTACCCCAGCTGTAGGGAATGTCGTTGTCACGACGGTAAACGTTTGCACGGGGGTTATCCCAGGAACGGAATACAGCCTTAACTGCACCGATAAGCTGCTCCTTGGGATCGGTGGGGAAGTCAACGCCGATCTTAGCCTTGTACTCAGCCTTGAACTGATTTGCAAGCTCCTTAAGATCCTCAGCGGTAAGCTCAACGTCAAGCTTAACGCCCTTTTCTTCCTTCATCTTGTCGATAAGCTCCTCGAAGTACTTCTTGCCGACTTCCATAACAACGTCGGAGTACATCTGGATAAATCTTCTGTAGCAGTCGTAAGCCCAACGTGCGTTGCCGGACTTCTTAGCCATAACCTCAACAACCTCTTCATTAAGACCGAGGTTAAGGATGGTGTCCATCATACCGGGCATGGATGCACGAGCACCGGAACGAACGGAAACGAGAAGGGGATTCTCAAGGTCACCGAACTTCTTGCCGGTAACGCCTTCCATCTTAACGATGTACTCCATGATTTCAGCCATGATCTCGTCATTGATCTGACGGCCGTCCTCATAGTACTGAGTGCAGGCTTCGGTAGAGATAGTGAAGCCCTGGGGAACAGGAAGACCGATGTTGGTGATCTCTGCGAGGTTAGGTCCCTTACCACCAAGGATCTCACGCATGGTTGCGTTACCCTCGGAGAAGAGATAGCAATACTTCTTTGCCATTTTTAGTTTCCTCCAAATATGAAATATTTTTTTGATAATCAAATTAATTAAGTCTAACCGACACACTAATTACGCGTGCGTCTGCGTTAAAACCGATATATTATAACACATAAAATATTAAATTTCCATAGCAACTTGAAAATTGTGTTAAAAAAATAGAAAAATTAACAATTTGTTCACAATTTATCAGGAATATTTTGCTATAAATCCAATAATATCCTTGATTTTTACTATAAGAGAGGTTATAATATAGGTAAATCTAAAATGCGAGGACAAATTATGGAAGGCTTAAAGAAAAAATATGGATTATTTACCGCAATATGTATGGTAGTCGGCATCGTTATCGGATCGGGTATATTCTTCAAGGCGAAGGACGTGCTCGTGGCGGCGAACGGAAATGCACTGTTCAGCATTCTCGCCTGGATCATCTCGGGAATTATAATGGTTATAATCGCAACCACCTTTGCCGTCTTGGCTACTAAGTACGAGAAGGTAAACGGTGCAGTTGACTATGCTGAGGCAACCTGTGGCAGAGGCTATGCATATTACGTCGGCTGGTTTATGTCGATTATCTACTATCCCGCTATGACTGCCGTTTTGGCGTGGGTTACCGCCAGATACACCCTGGTTGTCTGTGGATACGTGGAGGCACCCCTCTTTGCTCTCGGTGGTGCTACCAACAGCACACTTAATAGCCCCGAGTGTATTACTCTTGCACTTTTCTACCTTATTCTCGCGTACTTTATTAACACCATAGCACCCAGGCTTGCAGGTAAGTTCCAGATATCCTCTACGATCATCAAGATGGTTCCCATCGCCTTTATCGCCATAGTCGGTACGGTGATCGGACTCGTTAACGGCAGCCTTGCCGATAATCTCAGTGAGGCCTTCGTTCCCACAGAGGGTGGAAATACCGGTCTTTTCCCTGCTATCTGCAGTACCATTTTCGCCTACGAGGGATGGATAGTGGCAACCTCCATTAATTCGGAAATTAAGAATTCGAGGAAAAATCTTCCCATCGCTCTCTGCCTTGGTACGCTTATTATAGTGATGGCATACACCCTTTATAATATTGGTATCCTCGGTCTTGCCGACTCCTCCGACGTTGCGGCAAACGGCACCACGGTTGCATTTAAGACCTTCGGTGCTATAGGCTCGTCCATCATTAACATTCTTGTAGTTATTTCCTGTATGGGTACGCTTAACGGACTTATGATCGGATGTACCCGCGGACTTTACTCGCTGGCATCCAGAGGCGAGGGCTTTGCTCCCGAAACTATTGCCCAGGTTGATAAGAAGACCAACATGCCTCACAACTCCTCTATCGTGGCACTCTTTGCGTGTGCTGTGTGGTTCGTTTACTTTATTCTCCTTGGTGCAGGACTCTTCCAGTGGGAAACTCTCGGTAAGTACGGCTTCGATTCCTCCGAGCTTCCCATAATCACACTTTATGCAATGTATATTCCTATGCTTGTCACTATGATGGTAAAGGAAAAGGATCTTCATCCTGTGAAGAGATTTGCTCTTCCAATTCTCTCCCTTGCAGGTATCGGCGTGATCATCTACGCTTGTATTGCAAAGCACGGCATTGCGATTCTCTGGTATCTTATCGTCTTTGCTGTGATAATGCTTGCAGGCTTCCTTGTAGAGCTTTATAACAAGAAAAAGGCAGCGAAATCGGTAGAATAATTTCTACTTTTCAGTAAAAAACAAACACTCCTTGTGGTAGTGAAAATTCTGTTATTGTCAAAAAAACGAACAAACGGTTGGTCAAAAAACCAACCGTTTTGCTTTTTTTATACGTTTTTATCCCTTTTATGATAGCATGGAAGCCGCCACAACTTACTTGATCTTCTGGTAGGCAAGACGCTCATCACCGCTTTCAAGATAAATGATTCCGCAGTACTTAAAGCCGTTTCTTTCAAGCACTCTCTGCATGGGAATATTATCCCTGTGTGTGTCGATGCGGATGCTTGGAAAAAACTTGAAGCATTCGGTAAAGCAAAAGTCAATTATCCCTCGCCCGTGATGCTTTACGGCAATTCTGTGTATCACCGAGTAGACTTCATCGCTCAGCCAGCGACCATCGTATATCTTACGGTAGGTTGGGTCGTTGGCGTTCCTTTCGTAGTGGAAGGTGGCAACAACCTCGCCCGCATCCTCACACACGTAGCTGGTGCCTTCTTTGATGCCCTCGCGGACGTCCATCTCATTAGGATATTCACCCTTCCACTGATTTGGGTTGCCACTTGCCTTCATATATGCTCTGGCATCCTCGTATATTTTCGCCGCCGCACAAACGTCGGCTTCGGTTGCTTTTCTGATTATCATTTTTTCTCCCATATCCTCCGGCTTGAGGAGTAAATTTTCGTCGTCGATGGCTTCGGACTTGAACAAACACGCCACCGCATATTGCTTTTGAATTTGTTTTATGCTATAATTATACCATTAATAATCTAAGAACACAATAATTATATCATCGAAAGATGCAGAACACAATAATTATCTCGTCAAAAAACGGAGAACATAAGAAAAATGAAGAAATATTCCCGCGTTTACGTTGAAATAACCAATATTTGCAATCGAAGCTGCTCCTTCTGCCCGGGTACCAAGCGTTCGCCGAGGCGGATGACTATGGACGAGTTTCGCTACGTTGCCGACAATCTCGTAGACCTTACCGATTACATATATCTTCACGTGATGGGTGAGCCGCTGACTCATCCTCTCTTGGCGGATTTTATCAGATATGCCACCTCTATCGGCTTGAAGTGTGCCATTACCACCAACGGCACTCTTATAAAAAAACGTGCAGATGAAATCATCTCCTCAGGCACCTATAAGGTAAATTTGTCGGTGCATAGCTTTGAGGAGGGTGAGGACAGGGAATACCTGTCCTATATTAACGATCTCTGCGACTTTGCTGATCGCTCAAGCAACGCGGGCGTTCTCACCGTGCTTCGCCTCTGGAACAGAGGTCACGATGAGGGCAGAAATGATACGACTCTGGATCTCCTTCGCGAAAGGCTGATGGGCGAATGGAAATGGGGCACGAGAGGTGCCAGAATAAGACATAAATTGCATCTTGAGTACGGCGATCGCTTTGAGTGGCCCGATATGAGTGCGGAAAATATGGGCAGTGAGGTGTTCTGCTACGGCCTTGGCGATCATTTTGGTGTGCTTTGTGACGGCCGTGTTATTCCGTGCTGCCTTGACCGAGAGGGAGAGATAACCCTGGGCAATATCTTTGACACTCCGATTTCCGAGATCCTCTCGTCCGAAAGGGCGGAGGCTATCAGAGCAGGCTTTGCTAAAAGGTGTGCCTCGGAGGAACTTTGTCAAAGATGCGGTTACGCACGTCGATTTGGCTAAAAGGTAAAGTTATATTGTCATATCACGCGTTTTTGCCAATTTTTTGATCCAAAAAATCTAAATATCTGTTCCAGTCCTTGCGACTGAAATATGCAAGTCCGTCTCTTGTAAAGTGATACCTTTCACTTATATTTACAAGCAGGCGGGCTTCTTTTTCGCAACAGAAAAATTCTCTGTCCGTAGCTGAGCCTATCAGCAGAGCTTTATCGGATAGACTTTCTGCAATCGGCTCAAGGATATTATCCGTAGGACTGTCCTTAAAGGCGGGGCAGAACAGATGCTCAAAATCCGACAGTAGCGTTGCGACCGACCCGTCACCCAAGATGGAATAGGGATCATTTGCGATCACGTAACTAATTTTGTCGGTATATGCTGCACATAGCATACCGCTTATAGATGCAAGACCGTGACCTGCTACCGCAATAGCGTCACCTCTGACGTTGTCAATGCTGTTTATGTATTCCGCAAGCCTTATAGCCGCCCAGCTCCATAACGCAGTTTTGCCTGCCGCATTTCTTCTTCTCCTTGATATTAGGGATTTTGAAAATGTTCCCGACTTGAAGTCACGGTTATTCTCCGAAATATCAGCAAGATTCAGGTGAAAAATTGCATATCCTCGCTCGATTATCTCTTCTGCGGGCAGAAATCTGTTAGGTACCCCGGCTTCAAAGCTAAGATTAATAATGGCGGGGCAGGGAGAGATGCTTGTCGGTACAACCGAAATAAACGGTAGACTTATTTTATTCTCTCCAAGGTCAATAATCAGTCTTTGCCTTGACAGGACGGCATACCCTGCGGCAAAGGTTGGATCCGAGTGATCGCTGACACAGTGCAGATGCTTTGGTGCAGGAGGTATTTCACCGTATATTTTTTCGGTTATTCGGTTTTTGTTACGATCTTCAGTCATAGTTATCTCCAAATGAGAAATCGGATTAATTATACTTGATAAACCCTTTTGTGTCAACCCTTTCACTAAAATCTTTTTTTTGAATAGAATAACCGTATGTCAGAAAAATGAGGTAACGTACCCGTGATTTCTCGTATTTTAGGTGAAAAAAGAAGCAAAAATCTCCTAGGAGTGGAGATTTCTTTCTACGAAATAAGTCTGGGCGGCATTCTTCATCGCTTCCTTATATGCCATGACGCCGAATGCTTTTCGGAAGCCGTTCTACGATCACTGCTCCTCTCTGATTGTGGCGAGCAGATCCTTTCCGCCACGGCAATATCCTTTTCCGAAGCTAGCGTCAGGATCAGGAGTGTAAGCCTCGACGACCAAATTTATTATTCTTAATTACCCACGGCACTTGACTATTTTATTTCTCTGTGGTACAATAATTCAGTAAATTCTAAGTAAGAAAGGAGTAAGCAAATGGCATTTGACGCTTGTATGATGCGTGCCGTGCTCACGGAGTTTGCCTCTCAGTTTCCCGAGGCAAAGATAGAGAAGGTACTTCAGCCGAGAAACGACGAGATAGATA
>JAZSEC010000071.1:0-14439 GCA_045531485.1 Eubacteriales bacterium
TTTCAAAAAAATCGCAAAAATTTCAGTTTTTTTCAAATTTTAAAACCGGAATTTTAATTCAAAAAGGACTTTTTCAAACTTTTTTCGAAAAATTAAGACAATTTCAAAACTCACTTTTTGACCGTTTTGGTGCTGAAAACGGCTTAGATCTGATCAAGAAAATCCTTGCCGCAGAGGAGGGTCAAAATCTCGTCCAGATCCTCGTTATCCTCATAGGAAAGAGTGATGGATTTTTTCCTTCCCTTACCGTCGATTTTTACCTTTCTTCCAAGGTGACTTTGAACCTTAATTTCAAGCTCTCTGAAGTAGTCTACAAGAGGCAGCGGCTCGTCCTCGTCAACCTCAGGCTTCCGGGGCTTGTTAGCCATCTTTACAAGGTTCTCAAGCACCCTTACAGACAGCTCCTCTTCCACCGCCTTCTGTGCCAGAAGGATCATCATATCTCTGTCCTTTACGCCGAGAAGAGTACGTCCGTGACCTGCGGAAAGCTCACCCGAAGCAACGAGAGTCTGCACCTCTGCCGGCAGATCGAGAAGTCTTACGGAGTTGGCAATTGCACTTCTGCTCTTGCTTACCTTTGCCGAAAGCTCCTCCTGGGTCATGCCATATTCCTCTGCAAGAGAGCGGTATGCAAGTGCCTCCTCAAGGGGATTAAGATCCTCACGCTGAATGTTTTCGATAAGTGCAATCTGTGCTGCACGCTTGTCATCACGGTCCAAAACGATAGCAGGAATTTCGGTAAGACCTGCCAGCTTACTAGCTCTGAAACGACGCTCACCGGCTATGATCTGGTATCTACCGTCACCGTATTCACGCACTAAAATAGGCTGAAGCAGACCGTTTTCTGTGATAGATGCGGCAAGCTGCTCAAGAGCCTCCTTGTCAAAATGCTTTCTGGGCTGATCTCTCTTGGGGTCAACCAGGGAAATTTTAAGCTTGGATATGGATTCTTCGCTCTTTACGTTCTCCTCTAAAAGGCTATTATCGAGGAAAATTGCGTCAAGACCTCTGCCGAGGCCGCTGTTTTTCTTTGCCATAGCGTTCTCCTTATGTATTATCTTATTTTTATTTTGTATTATTTATTTTTATTTAAATATTTATAAATTTCAGCATTAAATTATTTTCTAAGCTGATAAAATGCCTATTTATCGCTGTTTTTTTGCTTATTTTTGCTGATAAACCGCCATTTTTTGCTTAGATTTTGTCGAATGAATGCTACTTTTGCTGATCAATAGCTGATTTCTGCTTAGACTTCACCACTTAATCGCTATTTATGTTTAAGGCTTGGCGATCAAATAACGTTTTTTCTTAGACATCGCTGAATTAATACTGGTTTTTGCCTTGAATTCGCCATTTGCTCGCTATTTCTGTTTAGAATTTGCTGAATAAATGGTGTATTTCGCTTATAGCTCACCGAGTAAATGGTGTTTTAGCTGATAATTTTTAGTTGTAATTATTTGCTCAACCGCCATTTTTGCTTATTACTTACTGTTTTTGATGATTTTTGCGTACTTTACACCGTTTAATTGCCGATTTTGCTTATTATTTAGCGTTAAATTGCCGATTTTTGCTTAAATTTTAGCCCGAAAGCATTTGTTCTTGCTTGCAATAAGTATTTATATACCCAAACGCCTTATTTTACGCCTCAGAAAGCCGATTTTCGCCCTCTAAAAGCGTTTAGATATATCTAAAGATCCGTGTGATACAGAGCAAATTTAAGGCACATAAGCCGCCTTTTGAGATCTGACAACACTTCTTAGCCGGTTTTACAACCTGAGGTGCCGTTTTAAGTGCGATTTCTAAATAGAAATCACTGCTTCCCCATTGTAATTCCTACAAAGCTATCGGTTTATTTACAAGCCATACAGGCTCATAAGTCAATTTTAGTCTTTCTTTAACCAAAATTTTCCATTTTTATGCCACAGAATAGTCGATTTCGGTGGAGCGTAATGTCTAAAAATGTATTTTTAGTAGGATTTTTCACGTGAAATCATTGTTTATTGACCTGGTGGTAGCATCCCCTAAGAATTTCATCCCGAAGGAGCCGTTATACGTGTTTTTTACATCAACTGACTGCCTGATCACCGAAATTACAACGAGGTTATGAGCTTTTTTTGCAGAATTTAAAGGCTGAAAAAGCGATCTTTCTTTAAATATCTTCCAAAAACTACCATTTTTATTGGTGGTCAGCAGTTCCCTGCCGAGCTTAAATCATGAAAATCTAATTTAAGTCCTTTTTACCAACCAAAATTACTCTGTTTTTGAACGTTTTGTTGTAGTTTCCTGGCGGCATGCAGCTTGAAAAGGGTTTCTGTCTCGAATTTTCACGTCAACTCACTTTTGTTAGGATGCCCTGTTGCGATTTTACGCCGATTTAATAGCCTGAAAATAGTATTTTAAATCAGGTTTTTTACCTAAAATTACCATTTTATTGCAACTTGGCTTCATTTTTTCCCGGATCTCAACCTAGGTAGGCATTTTTATGTGAGATTGATAACCAATGATCATTTTTTCTGCTGAAATAGACCTGCATCACATCGTTTTTCAAAACTTTTTTTAGTATGAAAAACAGTAGTAATTTCTCAGAATTTACCCCTTATCGTCGGATTTAAGGTAGTTTATTTTATGCTAAACGAGCAAATCCGCCTAAGCTTACACGGATAAGTAAATTAGAGCCTTAAATAGATAAATAACTGACAAAATATAGTTAAATGTCTTCTAAAAATACTAAATTCGGTAGAAATTTTGCTTTGAAAATCCTTAAATGTATGGGAAAATTTTGTTTTTTACCTTGATTTCAGCCTATAAATTGCTTCTAAAAATCTTGAATTTCCGAAAAAGACTTTCTAGCCTTATTATCTTAGCTTACATTCGTGCAAACATTTGATAACGCAGCGAAAAAAGTATCAAATTAAACCAAGGACCTTCAGAATTGCATATAAATTGCTTAAAAAAGCGATCAATTTACCCAAATTTACGAATGGCGTGGCCATTCAAGCTAGACTTACGCAGGCTTTAGACGTACATTTTAGACTACAAAATATAGCAGAACGGTATATGCGTGCCCAAAATAAAGCTGAAAATTGATTGAAAATAGGGTTTCATCCTGGAGAGCCGGCTATTTGGAAAAGATTTTTTACAGCTTTAATGAAAAAATGCCTGAATACTGGCTTTTTCTATTAAAAAATAGGCTCGAAGTCATCTTTAACAAGAAAGTTAACCCCTTTTAGTTGCTTCCATGCACTGTTTGAATAGCTTCCATACACTATTTTACAGCTTCCATGCACTATTTTACAGCTTTTTTTCACTATTTGAATAGGTTTCTTCACTATTTCAGCAGCTTTGCTGCACTTATTTAGCTTTTCACCCTGAATTACCTTATTCCCTCTACACTACTCTTGCTTTTTTACTTAAAATTCAAGCTTTTCTTCCCACTTTAAATTTCATAATCTATTAAAATGTGGAAAACTCCTATTTTAAAGAAAATAAGGCGAAAAGTATTGAAAAATAAGGGATTTTTAGCTATTTTTGAGGTGTTTTAAACATCTAAACACACAATAATAACAACTTTTCCACATAATCAACATCGAAAATGTGGAAAACTATTGGTAAAAAATGGCCAGTTTAGGCTTAAATTCTGAGCATAAGCTCCTTTGCAACCGCAGCATACTCAAGGGAGCCCTTACCGTAAGGATCGTGGTAACAAATAGGTTCACCGTAGCCGGGAGCCTCGGAAATTCTTACAGTTCTGGAGATCGGAACCTTGAAAAGCTTGTCTGCATAGTACTTTTTAAGCTCTGCAACCACCTGACCGGTAAGAGTAAGGCGTCCATTATACATTGTAAGCAGGATTCCAACCACCTGAAGAGTGGGATTATAGAGCATTTTTATCTTTTTTACCGTATTTAAGAGCTGTGACATACCCTCAAGCGAGTAAAATTCGCACTGCATAGGAATAACTACACCGTCAGACACCGATAATGCCTTAACTGTAAGCATTCCAAGTGAGGGAGGACAGTCAATAAATATGTAATCATACTGATCTTTAATAGAATCAAGAGCCAATTTAGTGAAATTAAGGTTCTCATCTAGCTCCTGAAGCTCAATTTCCGCACCTGCAAGCTCAATATTTGCAGGAACAACCGACAAATTCTTAAATCTTGTCTTAATAATCGCCTCAGAAATGTCACATCTGCCTATAATTACGTCATAAGTAGTGTTTTTTATCTTGGATTTCTGCAATCCAAGGCCGCTCGTAGCATTTCCCTGAGGATCCATGTCTATCATAAGCACTTTTTTGCCCTTGTTTGCGATCTGTGCAGAGATATTTACACATGAAGTGGTCTTACCAACGCCACCTTTTTGGTTAGAAAAGGATACAACCTTAGCCATATTAACCTCCATAATTGATTTTTTATCATAATAACAGATAAAATTTGTATTTTTACATCTATATTATACTATATAAAGGGTAAAAAGTCAATAATTTTAGCCTAGAAACGATAAAAATATTGTTTCACGTGAAACAATACTAAAATAATGCTTAAAATCAGATATAATAAGCTGCTTTTTTATATTTTTATTAAAAAACATTGTTTCACGTGAAACAATGGTAGAAAGACTGTTGGTTTAAGATAAAAGGGTATCATAGGAGATTAAATGGGTTCATTCGGGACTTTTATGCCTCAATTTTGCCTTGATATTACATAAATGTAGTGTTTTAACTGTAAAAAAAGCAAAAAAGAATGAAAAAACCAATGTTTCACGTGAAACATCAGATACTAAAGACTATAATATTGACTTTTAGCCGAAATTATAGTATAATAAGGTATAAGATAGAACATAATGGTGTAAATCTTGAATCTAATGTATATATGGTCAGAAATCAATAAAAATCATTAAAATATTATAAATAGATGCTTCCGATTGCTCTATTGAAGAAATTTGATGGGTTTTAAGAGATAAATTGATAAATAATACGTAGATTTTTATATAAAAGGGAGCAAAATGAAGAGTTATACTAAAATAATACTAGTCAGGCATGGGCAAAGCATAGGTAATTTGACCAGGACTTTTCTTGGTCATACCGATCTTGATTTGTCCGAAATGGGATATCAGCAGGCAAAAGCGACTGCAGAGCAGCTGAAAAACGAGATAATTGATAAAATTTACTCCTCGGATCTTAAAAGAGCCTATAATACAGCGGTTTTTCATGCTAAAATGCGTAATATTGAGGTAATTCCTAGGGTAAATCTTCGAGAAGCCTATGCAGGAGAGTGGGAAGGGAAGAACGTAGACCAGTTAATTGAGATTTGGGGCAGGGAAATGTTTGCAGATCAATGGAAAGCAAGGTTCGGTGAGTTTACATTCCCCGGTGGTGAAAGCGTAAAGGATGCCGGAGAGCGTTTTTACAGCGAAATTCTTGCTATTTCAAAGGAAAATCAGGGTAAAACGATTCTAATCTGTGCTCATGCAGCTGTAATCAGGGCATTCTGGGCAATTATTAACCGGATTCCTTGGGATCAGGTTGCTGATAAGGTGCCCTTCTGCACCAATGCTTCGTATTCTGTTTTATCCTTCGATGGCACCAATTTTAACCCTATGGAATATTCGATTGACGAGCATTTAAATGAGGTTGGCATCACAAAGGTTAATTTAATTTGAAAAATGAATTATAATTGACAAATACTAATTAAACGCTCAATAAAATTCATAATCTCGGTATCTTTTTGTAATTTTTATTGTTACAAGTATAGATACCGAGATTTTATTTATATATGGTAAAATTTAACACTTTTACTGCGTTTGCTTCAAATTCTTATATTTTGTTTTTTTACAAATTTTTTGCTTGTATTTTTACTAGCCTATCATATTAAGTCGTTATATGTTTATCAGCTTGATTGGCTATTTTTTTATATACTTAATTAATATCTTTTTATCAAATTGTTTTCTTATCTGTTGTTGAATTATTTGCTTACGTGCTTATATGACTATTTGCTAATTCTTATCGGTTGTGCCGAGTGGGGCGATGCGGGCGTGTGACTTATTGACGGCGATCTTTAGTTTGAAGGAGAGTAAATCAGACAGACGTATATTGATTTTACAACCCGTGACACAAGCCATCTGTGGTTGAAAACGGATCGGGGATTTGATGATATTTATATTTATTACAACCCGACCTTAAGGTATTTTGCGGTAGATCATTACTACTATTTTCTTACCGACGCCGAGGTTGAAATAATCAATTCTATCTTAGAAAAATGAAAAACGAACAAGTAAAATACAAAGGACGGCACTTTTTTGTGCCGTCCTGAAATTTTGTGTTGTTAAAATTATACGTTTTATGATTAATCAGCCGAACTACAAGCTTATGCTATACGAGTAGAATTTCAGCTTTGTTGCTAAGCGGGCCGAACTACAAGCTTATGCTAAACGAGTAGAATATCAGCTTTATTGCTAAGCGAGCCGAACTACAAGCTTATGCTAAACGAGTAGAATTTTAGCTTTGTTGCTAAGCGAGCCGAACTATAAGCTTATGCTAAACGAGTAGAATATCAGCTTTATTGCTAAGCGGGGTGAACTACAAGCTTATGCTAAACGAGTAGAATTTCAGCTTTATTGCTAAGCGAGCCGAACTACAAGCTTATGCTAAACGAAAAAATAAGACTGTATACTTAATGATATGTCAGCAAAGGTATGCATTTTTTAAATTATCGTGCCGTTTTTTATTTAAACAGCTTCTTGAAAAAGCTTTCCTTTTTGCTGTTATGCTCGCCGAGGGATTCGGAGAAGGCTCTTAAAAGCTCCTTTTGCTTAGCATTAAGATTTTTCGGAGTTTCTACCGCAACGGTGATGATAAGATCGCCCTTACGCTTGGTATTTATGTCGGGAATACCCTTGTTTTTAATGGTAAAGGTGGTACCGCTTTGCGTTCCGTCGGGAATCCTGAAGCTCTCCTTACCGCCGCCAAGAACGGGTATATCGATCTCCGCACCAAGTGCCGCCTCTGCAAAGCTGATAGGCACCTCGCAATAAATATTATTGCCCTCGCGGGTGAAGATCTTATCCTCTTTAACTCTGATCTCAATGATCAGGTCGCCGTTTGGACCGCCGTTAAGGCCTGCAGAGCCCTGGCCGCGAAGAACGATGTTCTGTCTGTCGTCAATGCCGGAGGGAATGTTTACCTCAAGCTTCTTGTTGATTCTGATACGGCCCTTTCCGTTACAGTTTTTGCAGGGGCTTTTTACGATCTTACCTCGTCCGCTGCAACGCTGACAGGTACGCTGAGTCTGCATATAGCCGAGCATGGTTTGCTGTCTTACACTGATTCGACCAAGGCCGTTACACTCGGGACATTTCTCAACATCGGAGGGTTTTTCCGCACCCGTACCGCCACAATCCGGACAATTCTCAATTCTGGCGAAGCTGATTTCCTTCTTGCAGCCGAAGGCAGCCTCCTCAAAGGAGATGCTTACACGGGTGCCAACGTCATCGCCCTCGACGGGTGCGTTGGCTCTGGATCTCGTAGTAGTACCGCCGCCAAAGAAGGAGGAGAATATATCGCCAAAATCAAAATCGGCACCGCCAAAGCCGCCAAATCCACCGTATCCGCCACCGCCGGAGGTGGGGTCGAAGGCATCGTGACCGAATCTGTCGTATTTTGATCTCTTTTCAGCATCGGAAAGTACTGCGTAAGCCTCATTCACTTCCTTGAATTTAACCTCCGCTTCCTTATCTCCGGGGTTCATATCGGGGTGATACTTCTTCGCAAGAGAACGGTATGCCCTTTTTATTTCATCCTCGCTCGCACTCTTCTGCACACCGAGGACTTCGTAATAATCTCTTTTATTTTCTGCCATTTTATTGCCTTTTACTCTCTAAATGTAAGGTATAGTTTACAAAATGCTTGAATATTTATATTTCTAAAACGCAATTAGTAGGGCGAGCCCAAATATTAATTAAAGAGCCGCCCTACTTAAGTTTTAATGAATATTTGCCTTGGCTAATTAGCCGTTGGTCTTATCCTCAAAGCCGGCATCATAATAGTTGCCGTCAGCACCCTGAGAGCCACCGTCGGTGTTAGCACCGTTCTGAGCTGCCTGAGCGTTGTAGATCTTTTCTGCGATGGGATAGAATGCCTTCTGGAGAGCCTCGGTATCAGCCTTGATAGCATCAATATTGCCACCCTTAATGGTTTCCTTAAGCTTCTCGATAGCTGCGTTAACGGGAGCCTTGTCGCTGTCGGTGATCTTGTCGCCGAGATCGTTCATGCTCTTTTCGGTCTGGAAGATGGTGTTTTCAGCCATGTTCTTAACCTCAACGGCCTCCTTAGCCTTCTTATCCTCCTCGGCAAATCTCTCCGCCTCGTGAACTGCCTTATCAATATCCTCCTTGGACATGTTGGTGGAGGAGGTGATGGTGATATGCTGCTCCTTGCCGGTGCCTCTGTCCTTAGCGGTAACGTTTACGATACCGTTAGCGTCGATGTCGAAGGTAACCTCGATCTGAGGAACTCCACGGGGAGCTGCGGGAATACCGTCGAGAATGAATCTGCCGAGAGTAGTGTTGCCGGCAGCCATCTCTCTTTCACCCTGAAGAACGTGGATCTCAACCGAGCTCTGTCCGTCGGATGCGGTGGAGTAAACCTGGCTCTTCTTTACGGGAATGGTGGTGTTTCTGTCGATGATCTTGTTGAATACGCCACCGAGAGTTTCAATACCGAGAGAAAGGGGAGTAACGTCGAGAAGAAGAACGTCCTTAACGTCGCCACCAAGAACACCGCCCTGGATAGCCGCACCGATTGCAACGCACTCGTCGGGGTTGATGCCCTTGAAGGGATCCTTGCCCATGAACTTCTTAACTGCTTCCTGAACTGCGGGGATTCTGGTGGATCCACCTACGAGAAGAACCTTGGAAATCTGGCTTGCGGAAAGACCGGAGTCGCTGAGAACCTTCTTGGTGGGGATCATGGTAGCCTCAACGAGATCGTGGGTAAGCTCGTCGAACTTCGCTCTGGTGAGGGTAGCCTCAAAGTGCTTGGGGCCGCTTGCGTCTGCGGTGATGAAGGGAAGGGAGATGTTAGAGGACATAACGCCGGAAAGCTCGATCTTAGCCTTCTCTGCAGCATCCTTAAGACGCTGTGCAGCCATCTTATCCTTACGAAGATCAATGCCGCCGTTCTCTCTTGCGAAGCTGTCTGCCATCCAGTTTACGATTCTCTCGTCAAAGTCGTCACCGCCAAGACGGTTGTTACCTGCGGTTGCAAGAACCTCGAATACGCCGTCGGAGATGTCGAGAAGAGATACGTCGAAGGTACCGCCGCCAAGGTCGAATACCATGATCTTCTGGCTCTCTTCCTTATCCATACCGTATGCAAGAGCTGCAGCGGTGGGCTCGTTGATGATTCTCTTAACCTCAAGGCCTGCAATTCTACCTGCATCCTTGGTTGCCTGACGCTGTGCGTCGGTGTAATATGCGGGAACGGTGATAACCGCCTCGGTTACCTTGGTGCCGAGATATGCCTCAGCGTCTGCCTTCAGCTTCTGAAGGATCATAGCCGAGATCTCCTGGGGAGTATAGCTCTTGTCGTCGATAGAAACCTTAACGTTAGAGCCCATATCTCTCTTGATAGAGCTGATGGTCTTGTCGGGGTTAGTAACCGCCTGACGCTTTGCAACCTGACCAACAAGTCTTTCGCCGGTCTTGGTGAATGCAACTACGGAGGGGGTCGTTCTCGCACCCTCGGGGTTTGTAATAACTATGGGCTCGCCGCCCTCAAATACTGCTACACAGGAATTGGTAGTACCTAAATCAATACCGATAATTTTTCCCATTATTGTTTCCTCCAATATAATTGATATGTTTTTTATTATTTTTTGTAAATATTTGTTAGCAAATCAACGCTATTTAAGGTTAATTTGCGGTTTTTACCATTGCAAAACGGATAATATGCTTACCCTTTCTGTATCCCTTCTGGAATACCTCAACGATCTCGCCCTCACCGAAGCTGTCGTCGTCGATATGAAGCACCGCGTTGTGAATGTTGGGGTCAAAGCTTTCGCCAACCTTACCGTATTCCTCAACACCGAGCTTTTCGAACACGGTGGCACCGGTCTTTGCGATAAGCACCAGACCCTCCAGGATCTTGTCACCCTCGGTGTAGCCTGCGGCTCGATCAAGGTTGTCGATGATGGGAAGCAGCTCCTTGACTGTGTCTGCCATAGCCGTTTCGTAGATCGCGTCCTTCTCTTCCTTGGAGCGACGTCTGAAGTTGTCGTACTCTGCCGCCATGCGAAGATACTTGTCGTTCATTTCATCAAGCTTTGCGTTAAGCTCCTCGATCTGCTCTAATAGCTTTTTGTCCTGCTTTGATGCCTTTTTTTCTTTTTTATCCTTATTTACCGCTTCCTCTGCGGCTTCGGGTGTCTTTTTGATGTCTTCCACTTCTGAAAATCCTTTCGGTTTGTACTGTAATTAATCCTCATATCCCGGGGGCAGGGCTGCTTCGCTGAACATTTTGTCAATGCTGCCTGCAAGACCGTTCAGCATCTCGATAACCTTGGAGTAGTTCATTCTCTTAGGGCCGATAACTCCGACCGCCAGCTGCTTGCCGCCGATGTTCACCTTTTTGAAGATAAGTGCGGTGTTTCGCATAGCGTCCGACTCGTTTTCGGTTCCTATATAAACGTGAATGTCGCTCTCCTCCGACGCCTCTTTTGTGATAACGTCCAGGAATTTTTCCTTCTCCTCAAGCATTCCCATCAGATTTCTGAAGTCCGAAATATCCGAATATTCGGGATACTGAAGAAGCTTCGTGATGCCCTCAAGCTTAACGTCTGCGGTGTCAAGCTCGTTCATGGTTTCGTATATCGCCTTGATGGTGGGATGAACCATGGCACCCGCCGATCCCATAATAGCCTCCAGCTTCATGATCGTCGGCATGGTGATGCTGTCGCTGGGAAGATTTATGAGGTAAATATTAAGTGCCTCTGTAAATCTGCGGAGTATATCCTCGCCGATGGTGAAGGGGAGATGGATGGTCTTGGTTTTTACTATATCACCCTCGAAGGTCATTACCAGGATAAAATCTCTGCCCGAGAGCAGCACGCTCTTGAACTGAACTATCCTTACCTTGCCGACGCCGGGCTTGAATGCGATGCCGGTATAGTCGGTGAAGGACGCCGCCAGCCTTGAAACCTCGGAGAGTATCTCGTCCATTTCGTTAAGCTTATAGCGAAGCGATTCGTTGATCTCGTCGATCTCGGCACGGGTGTTGGCATACTGATGCACAAGGGCGTCGACGTAATACCTGTAGCCAAGCTCGGAGGGAACTCTTCCTGCAGAGGTGTGAGGCTGAAGGAGATAACCCATTTCCTCAAGCTCAGCCATCTCGTTACGGATGGTGGCAGGGGAGCAGGAGATCTGCGTTTCCTGTGACAGATACTTAGATCCGACAGGCTCGCCGCCTGCGATGTGAGCGTCGACTATTGCCTTAAGTATTTGCATTTTTCGGGGAGTCAGTCGCGAATCATCCATTTTTTTACCTCTTTCTGCTGAATTTTAGCACTTAACTCGTATGAGTGCTAACGGAAGCATATATAATATAACCCATTTTGCAGGATTTGTCAACCTTTTTGGCAAAAATATTTTTGAATTTTTTGTTAAAATCGGCAACCGAGTGACGAAAGTGCTAATTTTCATACAAAAAAGCCCCCCTTTATATTCAAAGTGCCAAAAAACAAGTAAAAATCCCACTTATTATATTTAAACTGACCGTTTTTTTGGAATAATGTGGATAAATTTACCTACCGTTAATTTCTTTTGCAAAATTTTTGCTTGACTTTAGAATAAATATATTATATAATTATATATGTATGAGTACGCACACACGCATGCGGATCATATTTTTAAAATTATTTTTATGCATATAGATTACAAAAAGTAATCAGAAGGAGGTGTAAATTGGATCCGATTCTTGCTATAGTATTAATTATAGTCGCTCTGGCCGTTGGCCTGGCGTTAGGATTTATACTTCGTAGGATCTCCGCCGAGAAGAAGATCGGCTCTGCTGAGGAGCAGGCAAAGAAGATCCTCGAGGACGCAATTAAGAATGCAGAAAATGCAAAAAAAGAATCTATTATTTCCGCAAAGGAAGAGATTTTCCAGCTTAAAAAGGAAGCTGACAGAGATCTGAACGAGCGTCGTAAGGAGGTTTCCAGACAGGAGAGAAGAATTACTCAGAAGGAAGAAACCCTTGATGCGAAGCTTGAGAAGATCGAGAAGAAGGAAGGCGTTTTAGCCGAAAAGCTTGCAGATGCAGACAAGACTCGCGAGGAGGTCAACAAGACTCTTCAGGGCCAGCTTGCTATGCTTGAGAAGATCGCAGGTCTTACCAGCGAGGAGGCTAAGGCAGAGCTTGTTGCCCGTCTTGACTCCGAGATGCAGCACGAGACCGCACTTAAGATCGCAGAGTATGAGGAGAGATTCAAGGACGAGGCTGATACCAAGGCACGTGACATTCTTTCTCTCGCAATTCAGCGTTTTGCCGCTGACCACGTAAGTGAGATCGCTATCTCCGTCGTTGAGATTCCCGGCGATGAGATGAAGGGTAGAATTATCGGTCGTGAGGGTAGAAACATCCGTACTATCGAAAATCTTACCGGCGTTGAGCTTATTATTGACGATACTCCCGACGTTATTACAGTTTCCGGCTTTGATCCCGTCAGACGTGAGGTTGCAAGACTCGCTCTTGAGAAGCTTATCAGTGACGGTCGTATCCATCCCGCAAGAATTGAGGAGATGGTTGAAAAGGCTCGCCGCGACGTTGATCTTGAGATCAAGAAGGCCGGTGAGAAGGCTATCTTCGAAACAGGTGTTCACGGACTCCATCCCGAGCTTATCAAGCTGCTCGGCCGTATGAAATACCGTACCTCCTACGGTCAGAACGCTCTTCGCCACTCCATAGAGGTTTCTATGCTGGCAGGTGTTATGGCTGAGGAGATGGGTGTTGACGTTACCCAGGCTCGCAGAGCCGGCCTGCTCCACGATATAGGTAAGGCAATCACCGCTGAGGTTGACGGCTCTCACGTTCAGCTCGGTGTTGATATCGCTACCAAGTACCGCGAGAACAAGGATATTATCCACGCAATTCAGGCTCACCACAACGATATCGAGCCTAAGAGTGCTCTCGACTTCATCATTCAGGCAGCCGACGCTATCAGTGCTGCCAGACCCGGTGCACGCCGTGAGGACGTTGAGAACTACATTAAGCGACTTCAGAAGCTTGAGGAGGTTGCAGGCGATTTCGAGGGTGTTGAAAAGACCTTCGCTATCCAGGCCGGCCGTGAGGTAAGAATCATGGTTAAGCCCGAGGTTATCTCCGACGATAAGATGAAGATCCTCGCTCGTGACATAGCTAAGAAGATCGAGGATTCGCTTGATTATCCCGGACAGATCAAGGTATCGGTTATCAGAGAATCGCGTCACGTAGACTATGCGAAATAGACCTATCTCGGTCTGAAATAAAAAATGCCGTTAGATATGGGAAAAACTGTTTCTAACGGCACTTTTGTTATCAAGTAAAGGAAGGTTGAAAGAGAAGGTAAAATGGCACAGTATTTAGGCGTTGATGTTGTAAATGACGGTAAGTATTTCTTTGTCAGCTATAACACCGAGGATGCGGACCGTGTATCTAAATATGTAAAAAACATGACTCAAAAGGGGCTGCCTATATGGTATGACTACGGAATTGAGGTTGGAAATAGGTGGTCGAGCACTATCGCTGATAAGATAGCCAATAGCGAAGCTGTAATAATGTTTCTTTCTCGTAAGATCTTCGACAAAGAAGAATCCTTTGTGCATAAAGAATGGGAAATGGCGAAAGACTACTACGAAAAAAAGATTTACGTAGTCATGCTTGATGATATTAACAAGAAAGAAGTCCCTGCTCGATACGTTTCTTGGTGGATTGACGTTAATCACATGCAATGTATAATGGCTTCAAGCTATACAGTGGATTTTTGCACTGATAAAATCATTAATGCTGTTGGTTACGTTCCCGACAATGTAGATGAGAATTCTGAATTCAACTGTAATGAAAGTGATTTTGAAATTATAGCAGGCGTACTGAATAATTATATAGGTAGTGATTCTGTTGTCAGAATACCTGATGGTGTTACAAGTATTGATAACTTGGCATTCTCTAGATGTGAGTCGCTTACAAGTGTAGTAATTCCTAACAGTGTAACAAGTATTGGTGAATATGCATTCTCTGGATGTGAGTCGCTTACAAGTGTAGTAATTCCCAACAGTGTAACAAGTATTGGTAACTCGGCATTCTCTGAATGTGAGTCGCTTACAAGTGTAGTAATTCCCAACAGTGTAACAAGCATTGCTAACTCGGCATTCTACGGATGTGAGTCGCTTACAAGTGTAGTAATT
>JAZSEC010000031.1:0-41339 GCA_045531485.1 Eubacteriales bacterium
GCGAATAGCGAGCAAATATTCGCCCCGCGAATTTCCCGTGTGGGTATTGCCGCTCGGGATATAATTTCTGCTGATTACACTTTCTGTACTAACTGCAAGCACCATCTCCTCGCCAGGCAAGATACTGCTTACGCAGTATGCGAAACATTGCTCCGCCGCTTCCGTGTCGGAAGCCTTGCGGGGCGGAGCAAATTCCCGTACTTGTTTGCCGCTCGGGATATAATCTCTACTGATTACACTTTCTGTACTAACTGCAAGTACCATCTCCTCGCCTGCCAATATACCGCCTCTGGCGGTATGCACCATGAGAAAGCACCACCAAAAGTCCTGCTTTTCTTTTTTTGTCGGTTGTTGATCCGTACGCTTCGCACGAAACATTCCCCATACAGCAAATTCTCGCAACCTGTTTTTCTAAAAAACAGCCATCGTCAAA
This sequence comes from Eubacteriales bacterium, assembly GCA_045531485.1. Classification (GTDB taxonomy): domain Bacteria; phylum Bacillota; class Clostridia; order Oscillospirales; family CAG-272; genus UBA1740. Next base: position 434 of record JAZSEC010000031.1, read on the forward strand.
TGTGTTGACTTTAAGGTAAAGATTTGATATAATATCACTATATGATTATCGCCTATCAAAAGGAAAGGAATGATTAAATAATGTCCATATCAAAAAAGAGCCAAAGACTTATTTTGATAATTTTCATTCAGTATATGCTTTTGATTTTTTGGATCATAGCTCTTAAGTGCAATATGAGAGTTCCGATCTTTGAATCAAGATATACCTTCAGCAAGATGGAGCTGATTGATAGATTTCGCTTCTTTCTTTCAAGCCCTTCTTTTTTCACCGGATTTGCAGATCTGTTTGTAAATATCCTTTTATTTATCCCCATAGGTGTACTTCTCCCTACGTTTTTAGTCAAGCGTAAATACTCACTTTCGATTTTAATTTCTTTTCTTCTGAGCTGTTTTTATGAAGTTTTGCAGATAGTAAACTGCATTGGCGGATTTGCGTATATCGATCTTATCACTAATACACTTGGTGGAGCTATTGGCGTTTTAATTTATTATCTTGTCCGTGATAGATTTAAGGATAAGCCGTTTGTGATAGCTGTACATCAGAAGAAAAAGGTATTTGAAATAACCTCGTATATTGTAATAGGATTGTTAGCTGCAGTATTGATTTTTGCATTTGTAAACACCTTGATAAATATCGATGTATATTTTGAAACCTATAATTAAATCGTTAAAAAGCAAACTTAAGTTGACATAATATGGAAATAACTCCGCTATCAGAGGCATAGTTGCTTGTAGCGGAGTTTTGTTTTTATATTTTGAATTCGCTGGGTTGGTGTTGAAAAAAGGTTTATTTTCACTCGGCTTCTTTTATACTTGAATTTTCTATCTATATATGATATAATTCTATTATAGTTTAAAAAGGAGAAAAGGTGAGATATGGAACAGCTTTTTATATTGAATTTCCTGCTTATACTTATAATATCCCTCGGTCTGTGGCTTGTAAAAAGATTTGTAAAGAGTGAGCGCACTCGGAATGTTATTCTTATAGTCTCGGCGGTCTTCACCGTTTGCTGTCATTACAGCTCGCTTTTATACCATTATTTTCTCGACGGGAGCGCTATGGATTATCTCAGAGGCAACCCCAATCTGATATTGCCCATCTATCCCTGCAACGTGGTGATGTGGTGTAGCGTGATCTATGGTTTCCTTAAGGACAAGCTTTCAAAATTCGCCGAATTTTTAGCTGACTATATTTTCTGGTTCGGAATCGTATCAACTCTGGTAGGTATGTTTGCCAACGTCGATTTCGTCAGAAATCCCACCCTCGCCGATTTCGATGTCACAAAGGGCATAGTTTCTCATGCGACCTTGCTCTTCAACGTGCTACTCTTGCCTATTTTTGGCCGTGTAAAAGTGAATGTTAAAAGGAATATTACCAACATCCTCATATCTATACTTATGATGCTGGTAATAGGACTTTACTGCAATCTTGTATTCCATACTCTCGTGTCAGAGGAGATGGCGTACGAGGTTAATTCAATGTTCCTTATCCATTCTCCCTTTGTGGGAATCGAATTTCTAACCTATCCGATAATCGCTCTTATCGCAATTCCTCTCTACTTTGGTTTGTTTCTTCTCTGCGATCTTTTTGCCCACAAAAAGGGAGAGCGTTTTTATAACCGTTTTTCAAAATGGATAAAGGAACGAATAGAGAATAAATAATTTATTCGACCTTCTTATCATCCGGCTCACCAATAAAAACCTAAATCGATTTATTCGGTTTAGGTTTTATTTTTTATTTTCCTTTCTTATGTATGGCTTTTCGAGGCGTTGGAGTGCCTTTGTTTTGCGTTTCCGGGTGTATGGATATTTCCGTACACCTTTTTTATTTAAATAGTAATTATCAATCTTACAGTCTTTTCTCTTATTTCAAGGCAGTTCTGAACGTGCACAGGAATAAGTGCTTCTTTGTCGCAAAAAGAAAAGCCTTGGCTTTTGCCAAGACTCTCTATGGGGTTATTAAAATAGATATGTATTGCATCTTCAAATACTATTACCTCTTTTACAAGGTAATTTACAAGCATTAACGGTTCTTTCGATAATGCCGCTACGTAAAATGCACGTATTTCATTTGCACTCATTTTCACTTGTATCTTGCTTCGTTCAATGATTATGAGGCGTTCAAGCTCGGCTTGCCTTTCTTCAAGCTCTCTCATACGCTTGTTGGATATGGAGCTATGGAATCCTCTTTCTACGGCTGCCATAGGGACAGGGATAACACAAAGGTTTTAACAACGCAACTTTTCATCGGCAGAAGAAACAGCGGGCGAGTCGGCAAGCGGTTTAGCACCGCCGCCCGTTCTTTGCCGATATTGCGTTTCGTTTGTGCCGGTCTTTTTGGTTTTTGGGCGTGTGCTTGGCTCGGCGGAGCATGCGGGGTTCCCCGAAACGAGCGAAGCGAGTTTTGGGGGCTAGCTAGCGACGCCGACTTGTATCAAGCGGGGCACACGCCACGGTGCCAAATCAACATTTCTTTAACGTATCACTAACATATTTTTTACACATCAAAAGATGAAATTTCCTTTTATGCTCTATAATGGTCATTCGTGCCTAACGGCTTGAAAAAGAAAAAAGGGTGTGATAGTATTCAATTAAATCAACATTCAAAACAGTTGAAATCAAAATTGAAGTTTCGGGAGGTAAAAATGGAGAAAAAAATTGTTCTGAAGGTAGACGGTTTAAGAAAGACATACAAAAAACACACCGTGCTTGACGGTGTAGATATGACTGTTTATAAGGGGGATATTTACGGCTTCGTGGGTAGAAACGGTGCGGGAAAAACTACGCTTATTCGTGCGATCTCAGGACTTATTTATTCGGACGATGGAGAATTCGAATTGCTTGGAGTAAATAGTAAGAGTCCGAAAATCAACGCCGCACGTAGGCGCACATGTTCCATGGTTGAATCTCCTTCTATTTATCCGGAGCTTTCAGCGTATGACAATATGAAAACGCAGTGCATCATACTTAAAAAACCTTTCAGCTGTATTCCCGAGCTGCTTGATTACGTAGGTCTTGGTGAAACGGGCAGAAAGCCGGCGGGTAATTTTTCTCTCAGTATGCGTCAGAGATTGTATATTGCTATGTCGCTTATCAGCGATCCGGAGTTTATGCTGCTTGACGAGCCAATCAACGGACTCGATCCCGAGGGAATCAAGAGCGTGAGAGAACTTCTTACCAAACTAAATCAGGAGAAGGGGATAACTATTCTTATTTCCAGCCATATTCTTACCGAGCTTTCATTGCTTGCTACTCGTTACGGTTTTATTGATAAAGGTGTAATAATAAAAGAAGTTACAGCAGAGGAAATACATAAGGCAACTGCGAAAAAGTCGATTATGACAGTAACCGATGCTGAGAGGGCGGTTCAGTGCCTCGACACTCTTGGATATAGTTCTTATATAGATGAAGGAAAGGTATATACCGAAAGAAACGTTGATCTTATGAAGGTATGCAAAAGCTTTGATGCCGCAGGTATTTATCTTGAACACTACGATTGCGAATCGGTCGAGCTTGAGGATTACTTCCTCAATTTAATAGGAGGTGAAGAATAATGAGTTTGTTCAAATCTGATCTTTTCAGGCTTTTCAAGGAAAAAAGCGTTTATATTTTAGCTGCCATAGTTGCACTGTTTTCACTCTTAAAGTGTTTGACAATCAACATGATGCTTGGAGAAGATGGAACGTATCTTTTAGGCGATGCAATTCTTCAGAGTATTGGTCTTGATATTCTCGGCACGATAGTAGCTGTTGGCATCTCCTTCTTTAACGGCAAGGAATTTGCAAACAAAACCATACGTAACAAGATCTGTTGCGGTGAGAGCAGATATAAAATATTTATTGTAAAGCTTATTATCAATTGGATGCTTGCTATCGCATTATTTCTTATCAGTTTTGTAACGGCGGCTATTGCAGGCGGTATCCTATTCGAAAATACTCTCGGAGAAGAATTCTGGGAAAAGGCGTTCTGCCAGCTTGCACTGCTTATAGGCTTCTCCTCGCTCATTACATTCGTGGTAAACGTTACAAAGAGTATGAAGGTCTCCCTGATCCTCTCCGTTGCACTTTTCGTGTTCTTGAACGCATTTTCGTATATGTTGCCTCAGATGGGAGACAACGAGCTTGTGAAAATTGCTTGCCAATCTATATATATGGTAGTTTCCACAATGCTGATGTCATCGACCGGGGGCGTATATGAGATTACCAAGAGAGAGTTTGTGAACAATGAAATGATCACCACAGTCATTACCTATGAAAATATGTATCTTAATTGTATTTTGGTAGGAGCCTTGTATACTGTGGTGGCTCTTGCCGTTTCTCTCGCGGTTATTAGAAAACAGGATTATAAATAAATTTATGCGCCTCCGCAGTATCTTATGGGGGTGCATTTTTTTTGCACAAAAACGCCTTTTGAAAAATGTGCAAAATAACCAAAAGATTTTTTTGCTTCAAAATCGAAATTGTTGATTGTGCCTGTTTTTCGCCGTTAATGCCAAGGTCGTTGAAAATAAAAAGAAAAAATGATATAACTTAATCAACCCCTAATAACACGGTATGTGTTAAATAAAAAACGGAGGAAAGAAATGAAAATCACTAAATTATTTGGAGCTCTTGCTCTTATTGTGGTAATGTCTCTGCTTTGCCTGACATCCTGCCAGACTCTCGGTGCACTTATAGGCGGCTTTGGCGGTGGCGATGAGATCACTGACTGCCAGCACGCAGAGGATTGCGATTGCTTCAAGGAAGCTACCGATTGTGAGCACACAGACGACTGTGACTGCTTCCCCGAGATAACCGACTGTCAGCACTCGGATGACTGTACCTGCTTTGAGGAGGAAGAGCCCGGCATTTATGAAGCAGAGGGTACATACACCATCACTATGACAGAAGACCTTGATTCTGAAAATTATAACGAGTACTACGCAAACAACATTATGAGCTGCCTCTACGGTGGTATGCTCCTTTCTACTCAGACTACCACTACCGTAGTCACCCTTGAGCTTGATAAGGAGAACGGAACATATAAGCTTATTAAGGACGCATATATGGGTGATATGTTCGGCGGCACCGCTACCGACGGCTTTGAGTTCTATCTCACCTTTGAGGGCACTTATACCGATAACCACGACGGCACCATCGTGCTTAACGCACCTACTTCCGGTACACGTTATTGGTTCATCGTTGATCTCTTCGTAGCATACTTCGATCAGATGGCAGGCATGGGTCTTAATTACCCCGGCTGTGCTAAGCCCTCTGATGCACTTACCGTTGATAAGGTTTACAGCGAGACCGAGCAGGCTGTTGACGCAGACGGCAACCTTAAGTGGACCGACGAGCAGGAGACTGATGAAAACGGCAACGCTCTTTATCAGGACGATCTCGGTAATACCTATTATAAGGTAGAGGCTGAGGGTGTTACTACTTGGTACGATTCCACAGGTGCTGTTGTTGAGAACCCCGGCGAATATACTGCAAAGTATAAGCCCCAGATGGCAGTTGAGTCCTACACTCCCGTTCCCACTACTATGGAAAACGACGATTCTATCGTTCGTTGGTTCAACGGTATGTACGTCAGCCTTTCCAACGCTCCCGAGGCTCAGATCGTTACTCTTTCCGAGGAGGGCAAGTCCCTCGTAAGCATCGAGACTCAGCCTTCTGAAAAGGCAACCATCCTTGTAGACGGTGTTGCTAAGACCATCGACGTAACCGTTGGCGATACCGTGATCAACGCTAAATATACCGTAAATGAGGACGGCTCCGTAACCGTTGATAACGAGGCGATCACCGTAGAGGTTGGCAGAAGAAACGTGACCGTTACATACGGCTCTTACGTTGTATCTCTCGGCTCGGGTGCACTTGAGGGCGGCATTAACGTTGCATCTCTTAACAACGTTGGCTCTGCTACTCTTTCCGTTTCTGCTACAGACTTTGACAACAAGACCTATACCGTAACCAGCATTATGTCTGTTAACGGCGTCAAGTTCAACTGCTCTATCGTAAGCGGTAAGCTTACCGGTATCTCCATAAGCTCCAGCAACAGCTCTGTAAACGCAAGCGTAAATAACAAGGACGGAGTTATTACAGTATGTGCTGACGGGGAGACCTTCGTTCTTACCGAGGAGAAGATTCTTGCACAGGCACTTGCAACCTACCCCGATTCTATTGAAAAGGATATCAATCCCGCGAGCCTTGTAATCAATGGCAAGGCAAAGACCATCAAGGGTAAGGTTGGCAACGTTCCAATTGATATGACCTATACTGTAGGCGAGGACGGAACTGTTACCCTTTCCGATCCTACCATGCAGATGCAGGCACAGGGCGGCAACTATGCCCTTAAGTATGATTTCAGCGTTAACTACGGCGGAATGGTTATTACCGCATACGCTGAGTTCAGCGTTCCCGCAGACTCCTTCACCTCCGAGCGTCTTACCGTAGTTACTGCAAACGACGGTGAGAACAGCACTGCTAACGGTTATTTCACCATTAACGCAGACGGAAGCATCGGTGGCCAGGGTGGCGGTATGGTTCCCCTTGGATCTACCTATACCTATACTGCGGCAACAGATGAGGCTCCCGCGTCCTTCGTTATCGCAGACCCTACTTTCGTAATTACTGCTAACGGTTCTGATCTTACCGTTGTATACGCATTTGATATGCCCGCATACGGTATCAGCTTCGTCAACACATTCGCACTTTCTATTAATGATATCGCTGCATTCCTTGCAGCTTAATGCCTGAAATAATAAGCAAAACAAAGGTAGCAGTCACTTTTGTGGCTGCTACCTAAAAGTATATTTATAAAGGAGAAAATAATGGGAATTTTCAGCAGAATTCTGCAAAACCTCTTTAGAGGTCTGACCTCTGTCTGTGCTTTTCTCTGCGTCGTATTTATTTGCGGAACACAGATCGCAAATGACTATATGCTGATGGTTGACGGCTTTTTCCCCGATTACGTTGAATATAAGATAGCGGAAATTGGCGATGAGAACTTCTCCCATCGATTTAACTCGGATTTTGACAACACGACAGATTACGTTGCATACAGAAAGAGCGTTCTTGAGCAGATATCAGCAGAGGGCTCGGTTTTGCTTAAAAATGAAGAAGTGAACGGCAAGCCCGTTCTTCCCCTTGAAAGCGAAAACAAAGAAACTAAGATTACGCTATTTGGCGTTGCAAGCAGCAGTCCCTATTACGGTGGTAACACCGCTTCTTACGTTGACCCTAAGGCGGACACTGTTTCCTTTATAGGTGCACTGTCCGAATATTATACAATCAATACCGAAATGACAAAGTTCTATTCGGGTAAAAAAGGTGCGACCAAGCCCTCTATGACCAGCTATAACACAGGAGAGGTTCCTCTTACAGCGGCTCCCAAGGATAGCTATGCTACATATAACGATGCGGCTATTTGCGTTATAGGCAGAGCAGATGCAGAGGAGGCAGATTACAGTCCTTCGACTAATGTTGTTGATACCAGCGGAAATTCGGGTAAGAAGGGGCTCGCCCTTTCGGCTAACGAGGAGGCGATGATCGAGGAGGCAAAGGCAAACTTTGACAGAGTTATCATCGTTCTTAATACCCCCATACCCGTTCAGATCGATAAATATGCAGACGATCCCGAGATAGGTGCAATTCTTTGGATCGGTTATCCCGGTGGAACAGGCTTTAACGGCGTTGCAAAGGTAATTCACGGTGACGTAAGTCCTTCCGGCAGTCTTTCAGACACCTTTGCGGTTGACGCCTCCAATTCGGCAGCAGCACAGAACTTTGGTGCATACAAGTTCACTAATTATACTACAATGCTTGATACCGAATTTCAGAAGTACGGTGATGCATATCTCGTACAGGCAGAGGGCATTTATACCGGTTACAAGTATTATGAAACAAGATATTACGACAGCGTGACCGATCCGATAGGTACAAATGCTAAGGTTAATCTTGGAGTAACCTCCGGTGACGAGTGGAATTATATAAATGAGGTGACATATTCCTTCGGCTACGGACTAAGCTACACAACCTTCAGCGAGGAGTTTTGCGATGCTGACGGTAAGACCGACAATGCCGGTATTACCATAAGCAAGGACGGCAAGACCGCTACCGTTTACGTAAAGGTTACCAATACCGGCAATGTTTCGGGTAAGCACGCAGCAAAACTGTTCGTACAGTCTCCTTATACAGAAAACAACGTAAGAGATGGAGTTGAGAAGTCTGCAATTCTTTTAATGGGCTTTGAAAAGACAGAAACCCTGGCTCCCGGCGAATCTGAAATTCTCGAGATCTCCTTCGAGATGAAGTATCTTGCATCCTACAATGAAAATATCGTTTACGATGGCTTAACAGGTGCATATGTAATCGACACTACCGATGACTATTACTTCGCTATCGGTAACGGTGCTCACGACGCACTTAATAACATTCTTGCATCTCAGGGATATAATGCCGAGGATGGTATGGACTACGTAAATGCAGACTATGCGTCTAAAGTTATCAATACACGTATCGGCAAGGATTCGGGTGACGGCTACGATTACACCTACACTATCTCCGCTAACGGCACCAGAATTTCCAATCAGTTTGATGAGACTGATTACAATCATTTTAACGAAGACTCCATAACCTATCTTACAAGAAGCGATTGGACCACCTTCCCCAAAACCTATACTGGTCTTTCGCTGACCGAATCAATGGTTCCTTATCTTAACAACTCTCGTTATACAATAACCGAGGGCGACGTATCCGCATTTACCTGGGAATCCACCGTAACCTCTCTGAAGGTGGCGGATCTTATCGGTGCAAAGTTTGACGATCCCAGGTGGGCACAGCTAATCTCTCAGATGAGTCTTACCGACGCGGTAAGTATGGTGATGAAGTATCACTCCTGGGGAGAAAACGCGGCGATAGGTCTCAGCTGCTGGAGAGTTCTTGACGGTCCTATCGGTATGTACACAACTCTTGGTGCGAATGTCAATCAGACAGAGGGTATTTATTGTACGACTGAAGATGATCCCAAAAAGGATTATTCACTTGGTGACTTCCCCTGTCAGCCGGTTGTTGCGGCAACCTTTAACAAGGAGCTTGCAGGCGAGCAAGGCAAGGTATTCGGTCAGGATTCTGTATGGACGGGTGTCAGCACTCAGTTCGGCCCCGGTCTTAACCTTCACAGAACACCCTATTGCGGTAGAAACCACGAGTATTACTCCGAGGATTCTATGCTTGCAAATTATATGGGCACTGCTGTTACAGGACAGATGAAGGAATACGGTGCAGTTGCAGTTATGAAGCACTTTGCATTCAACGATATTGAGGCAGACCGTCACGGCATCGCCGAGTTTATGACCGAGCAGCAGGCGAGAGAGAATGAGCTTCGTGCATTCCAGGGACCCTGCGAGAGCAACAATGCGGGCGGCGTTATGAACTCCTACTGCCGTCTCGGCGTTGTAAGCTGTGCTGCAAACGAGTCGCTGAATACTGCGCTTCTCAGAGATGAGTGGGGCTTCACCGGTATTTGTATCACCGACGCTGCGTTCAAGATGTATCTTCCCCTCCTTGATTGGAAGGAATCTGTCGCTTATGGTGGCTCAATGATGCTCGCGACGTCTGCACTTTGGAAAACTGCAGATATTGTAGAGGCTGTCAGCGTAGATCCGTATCTTATGGAGTCGGTTTACGATTCGGTACACTATACTCTTTACACCTATGCAAACAGCAACCACATGAATGGTGTTATGATTGAAACTATACGCACCTGGCCCCAACTTCTGAACGGTATAACACAGGAGCTTGCCTATACGACTGCAGGATGCTTTGCAGCATACGTTGTCTTTGCAGCAATAAGCAAGAGATATAGCTTTTATTAAGGAGGAAAAGTAATGAGTAATATGAATAATAAAGGTATTGGCTCTTTCATTTTCATTCCTGCGTGGCTTTGTGCATTGGTTGCAACTATAGGCTACATATTGGATAGCACAAAGGTTGCAGACACCAACTGGACTGTTATTGGTCTGTGTGCAGCTGCATTGATAGTCTCCGGTGTGTTAGAAGCACTTGGATATATGGGTATGAAGCTTGATTTCCTCAGTATTATGCCCATCGTATTCGTAGTTCTTATTACATTTGCCGCAGGTATGTATCTAAGAGAGCGTGTGGACGTTCTTGGATATATTTTCACCGAGCATTTCAGCTTTGAGAAGGATTATCCCGAGCTTGGTATCTCTCTTGCAGGCTTTATTGGTGCACTTGGATTTGGACTTATTAGCAATTTCTTTGGACATGGTAAATAATTAAAGGAATAGCGGGTAAACGCAAGGCTTGTTTACCCGCTATTTTAGATAAAAGGTTCGAAAAATGAAAAAAAGAAATGGGAAAAGATTGAAAACAGTAGTTAAGATCGCGGTAAGCGTTATAGCTGTTATTTGTATTTTGCTGACCATGTTAGGCATTTATATAAATACGGATCTGCACCGTGACCTTGAGAATATACAAGGAGTTAATCTTGGCAGTTGGCTTGTGCTTGAAAGGTGGATGACGCCCGAGGTTTTTGAGAATGCAAACGGTGCATATGACGAGTATACGCTCGCAAGAAAACTGCCCGCCGATGAATATGCGGTGCGTATCAAAGAGCATCGCAGCAGCTTCATTACTGAAGCTGATTTTGAAAGCATGGCGAAAATGGGTGTAAATACGGTACGTATACCCATTCCTTATTATATTTTCGGTGATCGCACAGATGAGCCGTATATAGCCTGCATCGATGAACTCGATAATGCGATGGATTGGGCGGAGGCAAACGGCATTCGTGTCATTATCGATATGCATATGGTTCCCGGCAGTCAAAACGGCTTTGATAACGGAGGTATAAGCGGTGTTTGCACCTGGGCAGAGCAGCCCGAGGAGGTCGAATACGTTCTTGACGTGCTGGAAAGACTTGCTAAAAGGTATAGCGGCAGAGAGGGACTGCTCGGAATACAGCCTCTTAACGAGCCCATAGTGGGTTATCAGGACTGGAAGGATATGGATATCGTCAGGCGTTATCGTCCTGTTGACGATGAGCTTTTAGCAATGTCAAAGCCTATAAGCTTTGAGTTTTTAGAATGTTTTTATCTTGAAGCATACGACAGACTTCACCCCATTCTTTCGGAGGATCAGTGGATTTTCTTCCACGACGCATTTAAGATGTGGCATTGGGTTGGCTTTTTTGATGGCTTTGAGGGCGTTGCCTGGGATACCCATGTTTATCTCTTTAATATGGAATCGGTGGGACTCCGAGGCCCGTTCTGGCATACGGCGTTTGCTTGGGGAAACTCCGTGCTTATGCGTATACTTCAAAAGGATGTTCCTATGATCGTCGGCGAATGGAATTTGTTTAATTATTACGCCATTCAGGACATTGAGGACAGTGCGGAGCGAGAAAAATATTATACCTATTGTGCTGATATGCAGCTCGATTTGTGGGAGAGGTGCGGAGCAGGACATCTTTATTGGAATTACAGGCTTGGAGAGAGCTCTGTTGCTGAAAGAAATTATGCTTGGGAACTCTGTAAAAGCGTAGAATACGGCTGGATTTCCCTGAAATAAAATAAAACGGAGAAGGTCTCGTGATTCGTAAAATTAAAAAGATATTTGGAAACATAGTTAACAGCGTGGCTCAGGCTTCTGTATGTGAGGTGAACGACGGTCTTGATTCCACAGAGGAAATGAAGGCTCTGTGCCGCAAGGCGGCTGCCGAAAGCTGCGTGTTGCTGAAAAATGACGGTGTTTTACCTCTGAACAATAAAAAGGTTTCGGTGTTCGGCCGTTGTCAGATCAACTATTTTTACGTTGGCTACGGTAGTGGCGGCGACGTGAAGGCACCGTACAAAGTTTCTCTTTTAGACGGGCTTCGTCAAAGTACCATCAAGGTTAACGAGGATTTGGCGGAGGAATATGAGGCTTGGTGTAAAAGAACCCCACCCTATGACGGATTCTGGGGACATTGGCCAACGCACTATGATGAAATGCCCGTAAATATACAGCGAGCCAAAGAAGCATCGCAACGCTCGGAGGCTGCCATAGTGGTTATTGGTCGCTCGGCAGGCGAGGACAGAGAGAACAAAACCATACGCGGAAGCTGGTATCTGACAAGAGATGAGGAACAACTTCTAAAGACAGTTTCTTCCTGCTTTGAAAAGATTTGCGTAGTTCTTAATTGCGGATCAATTATAGATATGTCCTGGGTTGAAAAGTATAACATAGGATCAGTTTTATATGCTTGGCAGGGAGGACAGGAAAGTGGAAACGGTGTAGCCGACGTGCTTTCAGGGCAGGTTTCCCCCTGCGGTAAGCTACCGTGTACAATTGCAGATATTAACGATTATTTATCAACCGAAAGCTTTGGTAAGAGAAAAGAAACCGAATATACCGAAGATATATACGTCGGTTACCGTGCATTTGAGACCTTCGAGCACTTGAAGAATAAGGAGCTTTACCCCTTTGGATTCGGTTTAAGCTATACGCAGTTTTCAATACGCACAGACAGTATAGAAATAGAGGAAAAGATTTCAGTTAACGTTACCGTGAAAAACATTGGCAGCTATAGTGGCAGGGAAGTAATTCAGCTCTATCTTTCTGCTCCGCAGGGTAAGCTTGGCAAGCCTGAAAAGATACTTGTTTCTTACGCAAAAACAAAGGAGCTTGCTCCCGGCGAGGAGGAAGCAATAACGCTTACTTTTGATATAAACGATTTTGCCTCATACGATGATACAGGTGTTACAGGTAACAAAAACTGTTACATATTAGAGGGTGGAGAATATAAGCTTTGTCTTGGTAACAGCGTAAAGGACGTGATACTTTGCAAGAGCTTTGAGATTGAAGAAACTATCGTTAGAAAAACGATATGCGTTTGTGCTCCCGATAAGACATTTTTGCGCACTGTCAATGATTGCGGTAGGGAAAGACTAGAAGCCGTAACTGTAGAAAATAGCAGTCTAAAGCAAAGAATACTTTACAATTTACCAGCAAAAGTCCCTAATAGTGAAGATAAAGGATATATATTTGATGACGTTGTTGATGGTGAAATCAGCCTTGACGAGTTTATCGCACAGCTCTCACTCGATGAGCTTGAAGCACTTGCAAGAGGTAGCCTCGAGGGTATGAACTGCTCGCTTGGTGTACCGGGAAATGCTGCCGTATTCGGAGGAACATCGCAAAGCTTAAGAGACAAAGGCGTGCCTGTTGTATGCACGAATGACGGTCCCAGCGGTGTGAGATTGCAGGCACACTCCTCGTTGATTCCCATTGGCACAGCTCTTGCATGTACTTTTGACGATGAATTGGTATATCGCCTGGGATACGGACTTGGCAAAGAGGTTCTGGAGCGTGGCTCTCATGTGCTTCTTGCTCCCGGAATGAATATTCACCGTAATCCGTTGTGTGGAAGAAACTTTGAGTATTTTTCAGAGGATCCCGTACTGTCCGGTGGACTTGCAGCAGCATACGTAAACGGTGTGCAGACGGCAGGGGCAAGTGCTGTTCCAAAGCATTTTGCCTGCAACAATCAGGAAACTAACAGGCTTCATAACAATTCACGTGTTAGCGAACGTGCTCTGCGTGAGATTTACCTGAAAAACTTTGAAATCTGCATCAAGAAATCAAATCCGCACTTTATTATGGCATCATATAATAAGCTTAACGGTGTGTTGAACTGCTACAATTATGATCTTTGTACCGAGATTCTCAGAGGAGAATGGGGATATAAGGGCTGTGTAATGACAGATTGGTGGATGGTAAGCGATAAGTCCCCCGACTTTAAAAATCTAAGCAATCAGGCTTACCGAGTTCGGGCACAGGTTGATCTTTTTATGCCTGGTGCTTCCCGTTTTGGAAAATATAAAGGCAAGTCTGATGGTTCGATCATTGCCTCGTGCGGAAAGCCCGAGGGTCTTACTATCGGAGAATTGCAAAGAACGGCAAAAAACGTATTGAGATATTGTTTAAAAATGAAACATTGACAAAGGTTGTTTATTTCGATATAATTATGAGTGAAAAAAGAAACGGAAGGTATATATGGCAATAAAAATCGCAGTGATTGATGATCAGATGACCGAACGAGAAACCATGAAATCATACCTTACAAGAATGGGAAACGAGGAAAAACAGTCCTTTAGCGTGAAGTATTATACATGCTCGGAGGAGGTTCTTGAGGATATAGAGGCTAAATTCGATATTATGATTTTTGATATCGATATGCCCGGTATGAACGGTATGGACGCCGCAAGAGAAATCAGAAAACGTGATAAAAGTGTTGTAATTATGTTCGTGACCAACGTTGCTCAATATGCTATAAACGGATACGAGGTGGACGCTGTGGATTATGTGCTAAAGCCTCTTTCATATTACGATTTTGTAATGAAGATAAATCGTGCTTTACACAAGGTTTCATCTAATAAAGACAGTAGTATTGTCGTAGATTCTCTTGAAGGGGTATGCAGCCTCAAGGTCTCGGAGATAGTTTACGTTGAGGTAATGCTCCACTATGTCATTTATCACACTAAGAACGGAGAATACCGTTCGAGGAGCAGTATGAAGGACGTTGAAAAGGAGTTGTTTACACACAGCTTCAGACGATGCCATAAAAGCTACTTGGTGAATTTGAAGTACGTCAAGATGATAAAGACGCTCGAGATCGAAATTGAAGGTGATACAGTTCTTCCAATTAGCCGAAAGTGGAAAAACAGCTTTATGCAGGATTATATAACGTATATAAAGGGGTAGAAATGATTACTTTTTTGGATTCCTTTGATTTGATACGCTTTATGGCGGGACTTCTTATTGCAGAATTTATGTTTGCAATTAATTCCGCACCAAAACGAAATCATTTTTGGATAAGAGCCATATCCGGTTTTGTTTTTGGTTTGGCGTTTTCGCAAATATATTTACTTCTGCAATGGTATTTCTTAAGCGGTGGTTCGTTTATAGTTTTCAGCGTTATAGGTGGACTTTGGTGGACCTTTTTAACCTTTATTAGTGCATTTTATCTTATTTTTTGCTTCAAAATGGGAATTTGCGGGGCGTTGTATCGTGTAATACTCGGAACGTTGATTCAGCATATTGCAACGGTAATAGTAAGATATTGGTTAGTCAGGACACTCCTTCCTACGCTACCGGAAGACAATACTCTTTTGTATATTGCAATAACACTTCTTATTTACGTTTGTATTTATTTGCTTACGTATTTTCTTCTGGTAAGGTACGTGGACAACGAAAGCGATCTTTCTATAGTTGAAAACAAACGAAATCTCATGATGTATTTGCTAATGATTGTTATTTTATCAATCATCAGCAGCCTGTGCGGAGGTGTAGTAGACTGGGTAGTAACAGGATTCAAGGATGTACCGGAGCTCAGTAATATAAGAGTACTTTTGCAGTATTTCTGTATCGGTGTTTCAATACTGTATTGTATTGCCTTTTTAATATTTAATATTCAGTTTTCTATGGTAAGCACTCTCAGGAGGGAGAAGCAATTTCAATCTTCGGTTATGGCAGAGAAATCAAGGCAATATGAGCTTTCAAAGAGTAGCATAGAAATAATTAACAGAAGATGCCATGACCTGAAGCATCAAATCAAGGCATTGCGCTTTGCTAAAGAGGAGGAAAAAAACGAGCTCTTCAGCGAAACCGAAAAGGCAATTATGATTTATGATTGTGGTATTAACACCGACAACGAGGTATTAAATGTTCTACTCACGGAAAAGAGCCTTTATTGTCTTGATAGAAACATAAGGCTTTCCTGTAACATTAACACACAGGGAATAGAAAAAATCCAAGCGATAGATTTGTACACGATGCTCGGTAATGCAATTGATAATGCAATTGAAAGCGTAAGTGAGCTTAAAGATCCGGATAAAAGAACAATCAGTATCAATATAGGTACACAAGGCGGTCTTCTTTATTTTCAGATAGAAAATTATTACGAGGGTAAAATAAAGTTTAAGAACGGAATGCCCCTTACGAATAAAAAGGATAAAGAAAACCATGGTATCGGATTAAAATCCATCAAATTCATTGTGGAAAAATATGATGGAAGCTTGCTTATTAAGAATGATGATGGAATATTTATCTTGCGCTTAATCTTTCCAATAAACGGATAAGGTATAAAAATAACATAAAAAAACAGGCACTTGTGCCTGTTTTTTTACGTTTGTGCCAAAACAACCAAATATATAAAAAAATATGTTAAAATAAAATGTATTAAAATATAAGGAGAATGAAAGATGGATAATAGAATTTTTAAAAAGAATGCATTTTTTTCATTGCATGTTTTAAAAACGAGGATCAGATCTGCTAACGTAAGATTTAAAGAAATAGCTTTGGGATATCTTATAGGTCCTATTGGCGGTATGCTTACAAGTCAGATTTTTGTTACATATCTAAACACCTATTGGACGGATGTTCTCAATCTCAGCGACGGTGCAATGGAGTTCTTATCCATCTTCCCGCTAATTTCCGCCATACTTATCGCTTTAGGAAACTTTGTAGTAGGATTAATGGTGGATAGAACGAGAACGCCACAGGGCAAGGCTAGACCGTACCTGTTACTTGCGGGAGTTCTCATTGCAATATCATCGGTTTTGATGTTTGCCATACCGTCAGGAAATCAAACCGTGATGCTTGCGTGGATTGCGATATCATATATAATTTACTACTCCGTTGCTTACCCGCTTTATTCGGTTGCCAATAGCCTGATGGTGCCACTATCTACGAGAAATGAAAAGCAGCGTTCGCTTCTTTCTTCGGTCAGTGGTATTGCGGGTACGGCTGCCAGCAGCTTTGGTTCGATCGTGATGCCAATTATCGTACCTTTCTTTAACAACGATAAGACGGTTTGGCTTATCTATATGTCGATTATGGCGGCGGTGTCGCTCATCTTCGTTACTCTACAGTATTATTTCACTCGTGAGAGAATAACCGAAGAGACAGTAAAGCTGAACATTAAAGAAGAAAAGATTTCTCTTGGAAAGCAGCTTAAAGCACTGTTTACCAATAAATATTGGACGTTGATAATGCTGTTCTTCTTTATTTTCCAATTCGTTGGAACTATGCAGAATTTCTCGATGGCGTACTACTGCAACTATATTCTCGGTACGTATCAGGACGGCTTTACTCAGTCGGTACTTGGTATAGTTACGGGAATTCCTTATGCTGCGGCAGTTTTATTTGTTTGGCCGCTTACAAATAAATTTGGCATAAGAAACAGCATTTTTTACGGCCTTATCGTTTCGGCGGCAGGCTGCCTTATCGCATTTATCAATCCGTATTCATGGGTTACGGTCGTTATCGGTATGTTTTTAAAGTGCCTCGGTGCAGCACCTGCTGCATACGTTATTTACGCATTGATAGCAGACGTCCTCGATCACGTAGAGGCGAAAAACGGCTTCAGATGCGATGGACTCTCGGTATCGGTATCGGGTATTATTATGTCGATTTTACAAAGTCTGTGTCAGGGCATCTTCAACGGTATGCTAAACGCTACCGGTTATATTGCACCTGTTATTGATTCTGCAACGGGAAATGTTATTGCATCTGCACAGAACGCAGCAACAAACAATGTATTTATATGGTGCTATATAGGCTTTATGATGATAGGTTACGCGGTCTGTGCTTTGCTTATCCTTCCCATCGACGTGGAGAAGCATATGGCGGAGGATCATAAAACTATTCTGGAGCGTCAGAAGGCCGCAGTTTTGGCTGCGGGAGAGAAGTGGATCGAGCCTGCGGAAAGGCTTCGTATGGAGCAGGAGCAGGCAGAAAGAGAGGCAGAGGAAAGCCGCATTGCAGAGTTGAAGGAGTACTGTGAAAAAAGAGGCCTTTCCTTTGAGGAGCAGGAAGCTAAGTACCAAGCAAAAAAGAACAAAATAAAAAAATAATCAAGAGGTGAGAAAATGCTTGAAATAAGCAGACTTTCAACCGAAAACTTAATAGAAAATTGCGTTACAGACAATAAAAATCCCCGTTTTTCTTTCGCACTTAAAAGCGATAGGCAGGAGGCAAAGCTAAAAAAAGCTCTAATTACTGTCAACGGATGGAGGTTAGAAACAACTGAACAAATAGCAATAGCCTATGCAGGAAAGCCGCTTGAACCTCATACCGAATATACCGTTAGGGTGGTAGCAGAGGATAATTTCGGAGAAAAAGCCGAGAGGGAAATGACATTTCGCACAGGAAAGCTTGATGAATCGTGGCAGGCAAAATGGATCACCGACGGTAGCTATCACTTTACCAAAAAGAGCACATCTCCCAAGCCACTGACCTTTAAATATAATCTTGTATTCGGCAGACCTGCGAAAAAGGTGGAAATATACTCTACGGCGGTTGGTATTTATAAGCTGTTTTTCAACGGCACTGATGTCGGATACGATTATTTTTCTCCAGGCTTTACTTCATATAAGAATCAGCTTCAGTATCAATATTACGATATAACCGAGCTTGCCAAGGGTGGCGGTGAGCTGATTGCTGTGGTTGCTGGTGGATGGGCTGTCGGTGCATATACGCATAAGCGTGTGAACCGTATATATGCAGACCGTCAAGCCTTCTTGTGTGAGATACGCGTGACCTTTGACGACGGCAAAGTAGAGGTCTTTGGCAGTAATAAAAATTGGCAGATTACGACCGAGGGACAATATAAATTTGCCGAGTTTTACGACGGCGAGACCTACGACGCTACCTGCGACTTAAAAAGAGTTAAATGGAAAGACGCCACCGAAGATAAAATAAAGTGGAAAAGTAATATCACAGTGCAATACGGAGCACTCGTTCGTGCCTATAATGAGCTTCTACCTATATGTGTGACGAAGTCGGATGATGAAATAATTTATGATTTCGGGCAAAATTTCGCAGGCGTGATCAAAGCAACCATTAATGGAAAACAAGGACAGCAGATAGTTTTTCGCCACGCTGAGATATTGCAAAACGGAAGGCTTTTTACCGAAGCACTTCGCTCAGCAAAGGCAACTGCTACGTATATATGTAAGGACGGTGAGCAGAGCTATTCGCCGAAATTTACATATATGGGGTTCCGTTACGTCAGCGTTTCAGGCATAAAGGCAGAGGACATCAGTCTATCTGCTCTTTCGCTCTCTTCGGATATTGAGTGCACAGGCTCTTTTGTCTGCTCTGACGAACGCCTTAATAAATTACAGTCAAACATCGTTTGGAGTGCTAGGTCTAATTTTATTGATATACCAACCGATTGTCCCCAGCGTGACGAGCGCATGGGCTGGACGGGTGATATTGCATTTTTCTCGCCTACTGCGTGCTTCAATTTTAATATGAGTCGCTTTTTTGATAAATGGCTTCTTGATATGCGGTCCGAGCAAGGAAAGCTGGGTGGCATTCCCGTAATCATCCCTCACGTTAAAGTCCCCGGGGTGTTTGAAACAACCGTGAAAATGCCCATAGATTTTTGGGGTGACAGCTGTATATTGGTGCCTTGGGCAGAATACAGGGCAAGGGGGGATATTTCTCTATTGCGACGTATGTATCCCACAATGAAAAAATATATCAGTGCGTGTAAATTTCTTGCAGAGTTTCTTTCGTTTGGAAACAACAGACGCGTTTGGAATTTTCATCACTACGGAGATTGGTGTGCTCCCGAGGGCAACTGGAAAAGCTGGATGGCACGAGGAAAATGGACAGCAACGGCTTGTATCGTAAACTCGGCGAATATCCTTTCGCAAATAGCAGAATTGTTAGGCGAGGAAAAGGATCTCGCATATTACAAAAAGCTATCGGAGGAATTTACCGAAGGCTATAGGCACGCATTTACTGACGGATGTGGAAAGCTTCGTGAGGAATTTCAGACGGCATACGTCCTACCACTTCACTTTGGTATATTCACTGGTGAGGAGAAGAAAACCGCTGCAAAAAATCTCTCGGAGCTGGTGAAAAAGTCGAATTATCACGTCGGCACAGGCTTCCCCGGTACACCTTATGTGCTGTTTGCCCTTGCAGATAACGATTATGTAGACGAGGCATACCGAATGCTCTTGAATGAAGAATGTCCATCTTGGCTTTACGAGGTGAAGGTGGGTGCAACGACCGTCTGGGAGCGTTGGGATGCTCTTAGAGAGGACGGTAAATTTAACAATAAGGATGAAAACGACTGTATGGTGTCCTTCAATCACTATTCCCACGGTGCCGTCGGCAATTTCCTTTATAGCAGAGTGGCAGGAATAGAGCCCATAGAAGGCGGATATAAGCGCTTCAGATTTGCACCCGTAATTGGCGGAGGTCTGACTCACGCATCTGTATGTCTTGACACTCCATACGGAGAAATAAAGGCTTCGTGGCAAAGAAGAGAAGGAGAGACGGTTTATAGCATTAGCGTTCCCGTTAGCTGCGAGTGCTTCGTAGAAATTGGAAAGGAAAAACGTGCTCTGTCAAGCGGAGAATACACATTTACGGAGGTGGATTAATATGACAAAGAAGACCGTTGCTATTACTGGTATAATTTTGATCATTATTTGCATAGCAACGTGGTTGCTCAGCTGGTTTACACCTATAACGATGTTTACCCCAATTTTTCTTATGAACAGCCGACCTGAGCTGGCAGAGATAAGCGAGAATTTATATATAGGTCAAGGCATAGGAGTTCACATTTCAAACCCGTTGATCGCACACATTGGATCACCCGCCTGGAACCCAAACGATTTCGTTTACGGCGTGACAAGACTCTCGGATAAGGTAAAAGCAGGCGAGGATGTTTATTATCCTCTTTTCACCGAGGATGAAATAAAAGAGAATGAGCAAAAAGAGCAGGTAAGCCTTTATTGCCTGGCCTCAGATAATAAAGAAAAACGCCCCTACGTTTTGCTTTTAGCAGGCGGTGGATTTGTGTCCGTGTGTACCCCGATGGAATCATTGCCTGTCGCAGCAGCCTTTAATGACCTTGGTTATACGGCGTTTTGCCTTACTTATCGCATTTCCGAGAACTTTGGCGACAAGCCTGAAACTCTTGCCGAGGATATTTATAATGCGGTAAGCTTTATTACCGAGCATGCAGATGAGTTTAACGTTGATCCAAGTAATTACCTTATCGGTGGATTTTCCGCCGGAGGTATGGCTATCGCAGAGTGGTGTAACCCCGAAACAGGATATCAAAAATACAATTCGGAAAAACCCGGCGCAGCCTGCTTTATTTACGGTGTCAACGAATTATATAAGGATACCATAGACGTACCGTCGTTTATTCGTTATTGTATAGATGATGTTCACTTTGGAGTCGAGAGTTTTGATAATTTTGAAAGCGGTATAGCCGATAGGAACATTTCTACCGATTACAAAAAAGTTGACTGTCCTCACGGCTTTGGCCTTGGCACAGGCACCGAGGCAGAAGGCTGGGTAAACGAGGCAGAGGTGTTCTGGAAGGAACAAATAGGTTTTGGTAAATGAAATATTATTTAGCAATAGATATTGGAGCGTCCAGCGGACGTCATATAATTGGCTGGCAGGAAAATGGTGAGATAAAAACCGAAGAGGTTTATCGTTTCCCAAACGGTGTAGAGGAGAGGGAAGGACATCTCGTATGGGATATAGACGGACTCTTTAAGAGTGTAGTTGAGGGTATCAGACGTGCCTTTGAAAAATATCCGAAGATTGAGAGTCTTTCGATAGATACCTGGGGCGTAGATTACGTGCTTCTGAACGGTGACGAGGAAATCTACCCATGCTACGCATATCGTGACAGCAGAACCAATGCACGTATAAGCGAGGTGCACGCACGGGTGAGCTTTGAAAAACTTTACGCACGCACCGGCATACAATTTCAGCCCTTCAATACGATTTATCAATTATACGATGACCGAAAAAGAGGACGTTTAGATCACGCAACCGATTTTCTTATGATTCCAGAATATCTGTCCTATAAGCTGACGGGTGTGAAAAGAAAAGAATATACCAATGCGACCACAACGGGAATGCTGAATACACAGACGTGTGAGTATGATAGAGAAATAATATCTGCTCTCGGCTTGCCGGAAAGATTCTTTGGCGAGATATCAAAGCCCAAGGAATCCTTAGGAGTGCTTACGGCGGAAATCGCAGATAAGGTGGGGGGGAGCACCGAGGTGGTCCTTTGTGCAAGCCACGACACAGCCAGCGCAGTTGAGGGAATATCCATCGGTGATTACCTGCCGTACATATCATCGGGAACCTGGTCACTGCTCGGTGTAAAGTTACCGAAGGCATTGACTGATGATGCCAGCCGTAAAGCAAATTATACCAACGAAGGCGGCGTAGGATATATCCGATATCAAAAAAATATTATGGGCATGTGGGTAATCAACTGCTTACATAAAGAGCTGTGTCCCGAAAAGCATATTTTAGATATTGTAAAAGAGGCTGAAAAGAGTAGCTTTGATAGAACTGTTGATGTCAACGCAAGTGAGTTTTTTGCTCCGAAGAGTATGAAAGACGCATTTGGTAATGCGCTTCTTGGTGGTGCTATGCCGAAATGCAGCTCCGATTATTTCGCCTGTGCTATCCGTTCTCTTGCAATAAGCTATAAGCAGGCTATAGAGGAGCTTGAAAGAAACACAGATAAAAAATACACCGAGCTTTATATCGTTGGCGGTGGTGCAAAAAATAGCTATCTAAACAGGTTGACTGAGGCTGAATGTAAACTAAAGGTTACTTCTTTGCCCATCGAGGCCACTGCAATAGGTAATTTGAAAATCCAGATGGAGAGAAATTATGAGTAATTTATATAATCTTGTAAAAGAAAAATATGCCGCTATCGGAATCGACACCGAGCTGGCAATAAAAATCCTTGAGAGCGTTCCTATCTCTGTTCATTGTTGGCAGGGCGACGATGTTGTCGGATTTGACGGTGGCGGTGCGGCTTCAGGTGGAATTCAAACGACGGGTAATTATCCCGGACGTGCAAGAACGCCGGAAGAATTGATGTCAGACATTAAGAAAGCCTTTTCACTTATGCCGGGAAAGAAACGCTTGAATTTACACGCAAGCTATGCAATTTTAGGCGACGATTTTGGTAGGGTTGACAGAGATGCGTATAAGCCTGGGCACTTTACTCCTTGGGTAGATCTTGCCAAAGAGATGGGGCTTGATGGAATGGACTTTAATCCTACAATGTTCTCTCACAAAAACGTTAAGGACGGACTGACACTCTCCTCTCCTGATGATGAAATACGCAGATTCTGGGTGGAGCATTGTAAGGCGTGTATTCGCATTGCTGAGTATTTTGCGGATGAATTTAACACCGTTTGTGCAATGAATATATGGATTCCCGATGGCTACAAGGATATTCCCGCAGACAGACTTTCTCCAAGACTCAGATTGAAGCAGTCGCTTGATGAAATACTTTCTGTTGATTATGATAGAAGCAAGGTGGCTGTTGCAGTGGAAAGCAAAGTGTTCGGCATCGGTGTTGAGAGCTACACAGTTGGAAGCAACGAGTTCTATCAGAACTATGCGGCAAAGAATGATATATGCTGCCTGCTTGATAACGGACATTATCATCCCACCGAGGTCGTCTCGGACAAGATTCCGGCACTTCTCACATTCTACGACAAGCTTGCTCTTCACGTAACCCGTGGAGTAAGATGGGATAGTGACCACGTTGTACTTCTTGAGGACGAGCTTAAGGAGATCGCAAAGGAGATAGTCAGATGCGATGCGATTGATAAGGTAATGATAGGCCTTGATTATTTTGACGCAAGCATCAATCGCCTTTCCGCTTGGGTAACCGGTCAAAGAGCAATGCAGCAGGCGCTTCTGTGTGCACTTTTAACGCCTCACGAGGAGTTGAAGGCTTTGCAGGAAAGTGGTGATTTCACAAAGCTTATGGTAAGGCAGGAGCAGCTTAAGGCTCTGCCATGGGGCATTGTATGGGAGGAATACCTTTTCCGCCAAGGTCTTCTGATGGATTATCTTGAATCCATACTTGCCTACGAAGAGAAAATCTCAAAGGAGAGAACCTGATCATGAAGAACATATTTGAAGCCCCTTTCGTTATTGAAATGTGCAAAACAGCAGCGAATATGTACCGTCTTGGCTGGGATGAGCGAAACGGCGGCAATATTAGTTATATGCTTGATGAAAATGAAGTGGGCGAATACCTGGACTTAAACAACGTTGTAAGAACTATCCCGATCGGTTTTGATGCTACGTCTCTTATTGGTAAGATTTTTATTGTAACGGGTACGGGAAAATACTTTAAAAACGTAGAAGGAGATCCCGAAACAAATTTGGGTATTATCCGTATTGCGAAAGATGGCACCACAGCAGAGCTTTTGTGGGGATATAAGGATGGTGGAAGATTTACGTCCGAGCTTCCTGCACACTTGATGAGCCATATAGCTCGACTTTCAGTCGATCCCGAAAACAGAGTAGTTATTCATTCGCATCCGACAAATACGCTTGCAATGAATTACGTTCACGAGCTTGATGAGAAAAAGTTTACTCATACCCTTTGGGAGATGTGTACCGAGTGTATAGTTGTATTTCCTGACGGAGTTGGAATCCTTCCCTGGATGCTTTGCGGAACTAACTCCATTGGTGAGGCGACGGCCAACAAGATGAAGGAATTCCGCCTTGTAATTTGGGGTATGCACGGCATTTACGGTGCAGGCAAGAGCCTCGACGAAACCTTTGGACTTATTGAAACGGTAGAGAAGGCAGCGCAGATTTATATGCTCACCGCACACCTGCCCCGTATCAACACTATCAAGGACGAGGAAATGCAGGAGCTTGCAGAATTCTTTGGCGTAAACTATCGCCGGGATTTTTTAGAAATCGATTAATTTTACAATAAGAAAAGACGAGGTTGTTCGACAAACTCCGCTTTAACTATTGAGTGCGAGAATATCATTTGCACCCGACTCGGTATCCTGTAACTTCGATATACCGCTGTTGCAGGAGCATTCTGTGTCGCCAAACCGTAAAAAAACTTTTTTACTTATTTTTTTACTTAATAAGGAAGAAAAAGGTGTTTGTATGGTCTATTTTGACACGCACTGCGGTTTGTACAATATTCACAAAAAGATGCAACTATCTTTTATCAAATATGGATAAAATTATAACCACTTATGCAAATATAGTGCATTTGATGAAAAAAACGGCGTTGGCCGTATTTTTATGATAATATGTAATAAATTATGTAATTAAAAAATATAAACGATTTACATACGGAGGATTTTATGGAAAAAATCAAAAGGCTGTGGCTTGGGTTTGAAGAAAAGCATCCTAAACTATCACAGTGGGTGAGAGAAGGCGGACTTTTTGTTATCGTAAGTAATGTAATTACGATTTTCAAGTATCTGTTGCTTACCTTCTTGCCTTTAGCATTTGCCTTTATGGGCAGTCAGGATTTTGGATTCCCGGGTATCGATATTACGATTCTTGGTATAGAGTTCAAGTGGTACATAATTGGTTATGGTGGCGATCAGGGTGGCCTTGCATACTTCACCGCATATATGATTGCAATGGTTATTGGCGAGGTTATAAATTTCTTCATTCAGCGCAAGTGGGTATTCCGTTCTAACGGAAATATAGTATACCAGGGACTTTGGTATCTGCTGGCATTCTGTGTTGTTACCTGTGTGGTTAATTCCATTAACTGCATTTGGGTAGCTGTGGCAGGCAGCTTTGTCCCCGGTTGGCTCTACAACATCGGAACTACCGTGCTTAACGGTGGCGTTTCTATGGTTGTATTCTTCATCGTGAACAAGATTGTGTTTGGTGAGACAAAGCAACCCGAGAAAGAAAAAGAAGAAAACGAAGAAATTGAAGAAAATTAATAAAATATAAAAATAACAAGGAGGCTTTTATGAGAAAAAGTCAGTTGGTACAGGTGATCGTAATTTTTGTGCTTATCACAGCACTGGTCGTTGGCAACTGTATCGTACTGGAACCGCAGATGGAATCCAACATCACGGGACTTCAGGCATACTTTGAGGAAGTACTTAACTTCCACCCCTTCGGCAGCAACAATAATACGATTAACGAAGCAAGAAAGGGTGGACAGGAGCTTTCCAAGCAAATAGTTCAGGAAGGCAGCGTATTGGTTAAGAATAACGGCGTACTTCCTCTTGATTCATCGGTTCACACTCAGGTAAACGTATTTGGACACGCATCCATAGACTGGGTATACGGTGGCTCGGGTTCGGGTCAGGTTCTTCCTGAGAATAACGACAAATCTGAAAACGTAGATTTTCTTAAAGCACTTGATCTATACGACATCGATTACAATCAGTCGTTAATCACAATGTATAATAATTTCGCAGCACCCTTCGGTGATATCGGCTCTATCGGCACTTTTTATGATATGTTCTACAGACTTGCCGAGCCCGATATCTCGGATTCTTCCTACTACACATCTTCGCTTCTCGATGAGGCGAAGTCCTATTCGGATACTGCATTTGTTGTAATCGGACGTCACGCAGGTGAGACTGAGGACCCCCCTCGTGTACAGTACAAGCACAACTCAAAGGTAAAGGTGGATGAGAGCCGTCATTACCTTGAAATTTCCACAGAGGAAGAGGCTCTTCTTAAGTACGTAGGTGAAAACTATGAGAACGTTATAGTTATCGTAAACTCCACCAACACAATGGAGCTTGATTTTGTTGACACCATTCCCGGTATCGATGCATGTCTTGTGGTAGGTGCAACCGGTACACGTGCGGCGGAGGCAATTCCTTCTTTGCTTTACGGTGAGGTTTCTCCCTCCGGACGCTTTACCGATACTTATGCCTATGATATGGCTAGCAACATTAACTTCAAGCGTACCAGTGCGGCAGGTATTGGTCACTACACTAACGCTCCCGAACTTTATCCCACGGGTGCAGGCAACAATGCAGGTAACTCTACACGTACAGCACCCGCTTTCATCGACTATATTGAGGGCGTATATCTCGGCTACAAGTGGTATGAGACAGCTGATGTAGAGGGCATATGGGATGATTATAACAGAGAAATTTATGACAATGATGGCAACCTGACAACTGTTACAGGCTATGACAGTGTTGTTCAGTATCCCTTCGGCTACGGACTTTCCTACACCAGCTTTGATTGGAGCGTAGAGTTTGTTTCTATTCCCGACGGCTCTGAGATTAACAGAAGCAGTGAGATTGTAATTCAGGTTGGCGTAGAGAACACCGGCTCAGTAGCAGGCAAGGACGTTGTAGAGATTTACTTCACTCCCGAATATAAGGTTGGCGAGATTGAAAAACCTCACGTAAATCTTGTTGGATTTGCAAAGACAAGTACACTTAACCCCGGTGAGTGCGAGATTCTTACAATCACCATCGATACCGAGGATCTTGCGTGCTACGATGCATACGATCTTAACGGTAACGGCAACAAGGGATATGAGCTTGATGCAGGTAAGTATGAGATCAAGATCATGACCGACTCTCATAACATAAAGAGCGTTGATTTTGTAGGTGGTGCGTCCGACGTTCCCGGCATAATAACATATAATGTTTCAGAAACCATAAACTTCCTTACCGACAGCGTAACCGGTAATCCTGTGACAAACAAGTTTACCGGTGAGGATGCTATTGACGGCGTTAGCCTTGACGGCAGCGACAGCGAGCAGAATATCGGATTTATCACTCGTGCCAATTTCGTTGATCCCTATGATATTCCTGACGTTGCAGACAGGGTAATGGCAGATAACGTTAAGGAGTTCAATACATATTCCAATGAACAATCTAGCAAGTGGGACAATGCGACCACTGACATCTTCGGCAATCCTGTTAACACAGATAAAGTAGTCTGGGATCAGGCTGCAGGCACTCTTGAATATAATGGCGTAACATACGCTGATTCCGTTGGAGCTGACGGAAAAGCAAAGGTTTATATGAATGGAAAAATAACCAGCCTTGGCCTTGCCCTTGGCTCGGACTACGACCATCCTCTTTGGAATGCCGTTCTTAATCAGATTTCTCTTGAAGAAGCGGTTAACCTTATCAGAGCAGGTAACTTCGGTAACAAGGAAATTGATAGCGTGGGTAAGCCCAAGCTTACCGATCACGACGGCCCTGCTCAGGTACGTTCCTTCAACGCAGGTTCTCAGCGTGGTACAGGTTTCCCCTGTGTAACTGTTCTTGGTCAGACCTGGAGTAAATCTCTTGCATACAGCTTCGGCATTAACTACGGTAAAGAAATGGGTACTACCGGCATTGCTATGGATGGTACTTATGGATTCGGTGCTAACCTTCACAGAAGTGCTTGGGGCGGACGTAATTACGAGTATTTCTCTGAGGACGGCTACTTCGCAGGTACTATGCTTGCTGAGCAGGTTCGCGGTCTTACAAATACCGGTAAATATTGCTATCTTAAGCATCTTGTGCTCTATGAGACAGAGCATGAGCGTGATTCTATGTACACATGGTGTAACGAGCAGGCACTCCGTGAAATCTACCTGAAGCCCTTCAAGAAGGCTATTCAAGACGGCGGCTGTGTAGGTATCATGTCCTCTTACAACCGTATCGGCAACGTATGGACCGGCGGTAGTGAGGCTCTTATTCAGGGCATTATCCGTGACGAGATGGGCTTTAAGGGTACTGTTGTAACTGACTACGTTGATGGTTGGTCTACAAGCTATATGGCTATTGAAGACGCTGTTCGTGCAGGTGCAGACATTAATCTTGGTCAGCGTAATCAGTCGCTTGACACAGGCTTCGATGACAGCAACCGTATTCAGGCAGCCGCAAAGGAAACCTGTCACCACGTGCTTTATATGTTCCTCAGTCCCATTTATCAGAACAGTGAGTACAACGCAAGTGAAGATGTTGAGCAGATCGTTGTAGGTACAGTAGTAGAGCCTTGGGTATGGTGGAAGCTGGCACTTATCGATCTTGATATTATCGTAGGTGTAGGCTGTGCTTACTGGTTATACTTTATCCTCCGTCGGAGAGCATTTTGATATTCGATCCGACAACATTTGGAAAATGGTAAAAATCAATAATAATTATTAAGGAGGAAAAAGCAAATATGTCAAGAAGAATTATAGAAGCGATTGTTCTGTTGCTTGGCGTAGTTATCACCATAGCTATTGTAATAGCAATCCCTCTTAAATCCTATAACGAATATAAAGATTATTTAGCTCAGGTGGAAGAGATGAACAAGCCTGAGATCAAGCCTGAACTTGTATCTATCACGGCAGAGCTGAAAGACGGTGTAAAATATTATGCAAATGATCTGGCACAGGTTAAGGTTGAGGATTTCACCGTTACGGCAAATTACGTTAAGGGTGAGGAATCCTATAGCGAGCCTGTAGAAGAAGGCAAGTTTAATGTAATCACCGATACTAAATTCTATGCTGAGGGTGGCGACATTACCATCAGCTATAAGGGTATGTTGGCGACGATAACCGTTGAGCTCGAGCCCGTAGTACTTGAGTCTATTAACGTTGTCGTTAATCCCTACACTATTAAGTACGCCATTGGTTCTAACTTTGATCCTTCGGGTATGATCGTTAACGCCGTTTACAACGACGGATCGTCCAAAATCCTTGCGGATGGTGAATATACCGTAGATACCGAGAAGATGCTTACCGCCTCTGATAAGCTCATCACGGTTTGCTATACCGATGGCAACAAGACCAAGGCGGCAGACGTTGAGATTGCTGTAACCGAGACACTCGATAACGGTAATGTTACTTCAATTGTTATCGTGGACGGTGCCATCGTAAATGTAGGTGATACTATTTCCGAGGCAATTATGGAAGTAAATGCCGTGTATGAAAGCGGTAACAGAAAGCCTCTATCTGCTGAAGAATATACCATAAGCGGATATGCTGATGCAGTTGAATTTGGTAAGAAGTATGAGCTTACTGTTTCTTATAATGCAGATGCGACCAAAACCGCTAAGACCGATGTTGTGGTTCGTCACACTGTACAGGGTGAGGATGGTATAATCGTTGGCGGCTCGGTGAAGGTTGAGGGTGAATATTCCGTTATCGATGGCGTTATCACTAAGCTTGAAAATGACGTAACCTTTGCGGGTGGCTTCTCCAATTCTGTTAAGAAGGGTAGCGAGGGCTCGCTTACTCTAGTTATCAACTCGGCTACCGAGACCGTTGGTAATATTACCATGCGTTGCAGTAACAGCTATAACTGCTATGCAAATGGTACGAATAAGGATGACGGCTATCTTATGAAGCCACTCCAAATCAACACTATTCTTGATCTTACCGTAAACGGCAGAGAGGTTAAGGTTCCCACCACCGTTATTCTTAAGGGCTGTGGCCCTTACGAAACATACGCACCTCTCTACGGTATTTACTATGAGTTTACCTTTGAGGACGTTCAGCTTGACGCCGGTATCAATAGCGTAAAGTTTAACTTCAAGAACAGCACTAGGGGAGAAGTTAACTGTTGGGGTGAGTCTCCCTCTACTCTTAACATTGACTATGTTAACTTTGACACCGTTGGTAACGAGGTTCCTGAAAATTACACAATCAGCTCGATCGAGATTTCCAAGGTGGCTAATGCTGATTATGCAAAGAGCTTTGATGAAGTAGACGTTTCTGTAATTGCCACTCTGGATAGCGGAGTTAAGATTGGTCTTACACCTGATATGTACAGCATAAGCGTTGCAGATGGTGATGAGGGTGACAATCTCTTTAAGTTCGGTGAGTATACCATAACCGTTGTCCTGAAGGACGATCCCTCTATGACCGCTTCCTCGGTTGTTAACATCGAGCCCTATGAGTCCTTTACCGTACTTAAGGCAGGACTTGAGGTTGCAGATGATAAGGTTTATTACGTATTCTCCGGTAACAGCGTAGGCTACACTGCAGAGGATATTCAGTTCTTTGATGGCGAAACTGTGTATGATGTTATTGCAGAGTTCACACTTACTACCGTCATATTCAAGATTGATGTAACCGATCTTGTGGCAGGCACACAGATTTATCCTCATCTCAAACTTAATAGCATTTGCTATGATAACGGTGCAAACTATAACGGCGATATTCGTGGCAACGGCCTTGAATTTACAAACGGTGAAACTGTAACCCTGAACGGAAAGGTATATACAATTCAGCAGGAATGGTATATGCCTAAGCTCGTGGTTTCTGAGGGAGAGGCTTCCAATCCCGATGCTCCCGACACAACATATGACGCAAATCTTGACAATTCCTTTGAGTCTGATAAAGCTCTCCTCAGCAATCTTGTTAACGGTAGTGAAGGCGTAGTTCATAACGCAAAGGTAAGCACCGAGTATGAGGGTGGTATTGGTGGAATGGACCAGAAAGACAGAACTGTAACATATACCTTCACCGTTGATGCAGACGGCAAGGTGGACTTTATATGGAATGTTGCAGGAAACTATTGGAGTGGCGGTGCTAACCTCGGTATTGAGGATATGGCAAACCATATGATCGTTACCATCGATGGTATAACAGTAGACGTAAGTGGCATAGCACTTCCTGCAGGCGAAACAGATGAAACTGTATGGTGGAATCTTCAGCAGGTTGTTATTAAGAATGTAGAGCTTAAGGCCGGTACACACACCTTTACTTGCACTATTACCACTAAGGGCAGCGGTCTTAACATCGGCTCTATGGATATCTATTACCAGGCAAACTGATTTACTATTATTAATGCCCCTCTCGAGAGGGAGGGGCACCCCGGCTTAACAAGTAATATAAAACAATATTATTTATAAGGAAGGAACACTCATGAAAAACATTAAAAAACTCTTGACAGTTATGTTGCTTGCATGTATAGTTGTTGCCGCAATGGTTACAATGTCATCCTGCGACATAATCTTTGGCTCCACAGACACTCCCGATGAACATCAGCATACGCTGACTGAAGTAGCAGAGGTAGTGGCAACCTGTGACAAAGCAGGCACAAAGGCTCACTACACCTGTTCCGGTTGTGAAAAGCTCTTTGCAGATGCAGAGGGTAAGAACGAAATTGCTGCTCCCGAGGCAATCGAACCCAAGGGACACACCGAAGTCATTGATGCAGCAGTAGAGGCAACCTGTTCTGTAGCAGGTAAGACCGAAGGAAAGCACTGTTCTGTATGTAACACTGTTATAGTAGAGCAGGAAGTTATTGCTCCTCTTGGCCACAAATGGAACGAAGGCGAAGTAACTCTTGAGCCTACATGTGTAAGCAAGGGTTCTAAGCTCTACACTTGTGAGAGAGGTTGTAATAAGGTTGAGGATATTGAGATCGACGCCGATGCTCATAGCTGGGATGATGGCGTTGTAGCAGTTCCTGCAACATGTAGTGAGGAGGGTACAATCAAGTACACCTGTAAGCACAACTCCGAGCATACCAAGACCGAGAAAATTGAGATCGACGCTGATGCTCACAGCTGGGATGAGGGCGTTGTAGTAACTCCCGCAACCTGTAGTGAGGAGGGTACAACCAAGTACACCTGTAAGCACAACTCCGAGCATACTAAGACCGAGAAAATTGAGATAGACGCTAACGCTCATAGCTGGGATGAGGGCGTTGTAGTAACTCCCGCAACCTGTAGTGAGGAGGGTACAATCAAGTACACCTGTAAGCACAACTCCGAGCATACCAAGACCGAGAAAATTGAGATAGACGCTGATGCTCATAGCTGGGATGAGGGCGTTGTAGTAATTCCCGCAACCTGTAGTGAGGAGGGTACAATCAAGTACACCTGTAAGCACAATTCTGAGCATACATATACAGAAGACATTGAGATCGACGCCGACGCTCACAGCTGGGATGAGGGCGTTGAGACCCCCGCAACCTGTACCGACGACGGTTATGTAAAATACACCTGTAAGCACAACTCCGAGCACACTTATAGTGATGTTCTTTCCGCAACAGGTCACTCTTATTCATCTACTCTCGTTGTAGAGGGTGCAGTTTCTCATTATGAGCCCGGCACAGTTTTCAATACCGATAATCTTGTAGTTAAGATTGTTTGCACTGCGTGTGATCACTTTGAAATCGTTACCGGTTATACTATCAGCAATACCGAGGCTCTTCAGCCTTCGGATACCGAGATTGTTATCTCTTACGTAAAGGGTGAGGTTACCTATACCGCAACCGTAACTATTGAGGTTAGCCACGAGCACGTAATGACTCATAACGCTGCAGTCCCCGCAACCTGTGAGACTGACGGTAGTGTAGAAAATTATTACTGTTCTATTTGCCAGAACTATTATGCAGACGAAGAGGGCAATACTCTTATTGCTAAGGATAAGGTTGTAATTGAAAAGCTTGGTCACGATTGGCAGGGTGAAGTAACTACAGCTCCTACCTGTGAGACCGAAGGCGTTAGAACATACACCTGTAAGAATGATGGATCTCATACTTATACCGAGGTTGTTGATGCACTTGATCACGATTGGGTTGTAGAGGAGATCGCACCTACCTGCACAGAGGCAGGCGTTAGAACTCATATCTGTAAGAATGATTCATCTCACAATTACACCGAAGAGCTTAAGGCACTTGATCACGATTGGGTTGTAGAGGAGATCGCACCTACCTGCACAGAGGCAGGCGTTAGAACCCATATCTGTAAGAATGATGCATCTCACAATTACACTGAAGAGCTTGAGGCACTTGACCATGATTGGGTTGTAGAGGAGATCGCACCTACCTGTACAGAGGCAGGCGTGAGAACTCATATCTGTAAGAATGATGCATCTCACAATTACACCGAAGAGCTTGAGGCACTTGACCATGATTGGGTTGTAGAGGAAACCGCACCTACCTGTACAGAGGCAGGTGTTAGAACTCATATCTGTAAGAATGATGCATCTCACAATTACACCGAAGAGCTTGAGGCACTTGATCACGATTGGGTTGTAGAGGAGACTGCAGCTACTTGTACAGAGGCAGGCGTTAGAACTCATATCTGTAAGAATGATGCAAATCATAACTACACCGAGGAAATCAAGGCACTCGGCCACGATTGGAGTGTAGAAGATATCGGAATTACTTGTACAGAGGCAGGAATCAGAAAGCACATCTGTAATAATGATGCATCTCACAATTACACCGAGGAGGTTGCAGCACTCGGTCACGATTGGAGCGATGAGATTACCGAGGGTGCAGACGGCTTCCAGATCGTATGTAACAATAACTGCGGAGAGGTAACCCCTGTAGATGCACCTGTTGCTGATAGCTACAACGCAGTTCTTGATAATGACTTCGCTTCCGCTAAGGATAATATACTTAATCTTGTATATGCGAAGTATGGTGCATGGGGTATCGCTACTAGCGGTTCTCATAAGGTAGAAGCCGGCTCTCCTGCAAGCGGCGCTATCGGTGGCCTTGATAAGGCAGGCCAGTATGTATATTATGAATTCGTAATGGATAAGCCCGGTACCGTTGACCTTATCTGGAATATCGCAGGTAGTAACTACAAAAACGGCGGCAACGCAGGTCTTGCTGATATGGCACAGCACATGACCATTACCATCGATGGCAAGCCCGTAGACGTAAGCGGCATTGCTCTTCCTGCCGAGGGTCAGTATCCCTGGTGGAACCTTCAGAACGTTGTTATTAAGGACGTAGTTCTTGATGCAGGTGTTCATACCTTCAAGTGCGACATTACAGCTGCCGGCGGTCTTAACGTTGGTTCTATGACAGTTAAGTCCACCAAGGATGTAAACGCAAGAGGAGCAAATGTAACCTCTGCGAAGGTATCCGTTGAAGGCGAAAAGGTATACTATGTACTTACCGCTGATGTTTACGGATATACTGCAGATCAGATTAAGTTCTGGCATGATAAGAACACCTCTTATGATATTGCTTCCTGTGAGATAGTTAATAATGTTGCAACTATTAAAATTGACGTAACCGATCTTGAGATCGGCTCTAGAGTGGATCCTCACCTGAGCTTTGACGGAAAGAATTATGTCAACGGCTCAAACTGGAACGCTGACGTGTACATTGATGATGAAATGGCACTTGCAGCAAACGGTAAGAGCTATGTAGTTCATGAATACTATTCTATGCCCTCGCTCTACGTTGAAGAAGAAAATTATCTGAATATCAGAGGTGCTGATATTTACGAAGAGGACGGAAAGGCTTATTACACTCTTACATACCTTGTAAGCGGCTACGATCCTGCAAGCTTTGAGTTCTTTAACGGAAGCACCGTATATGAAATAGAAAGCCTTGAAAATAATAACGGTCTTGTAACCTTCAAGTTTGACCTGACCGACAAGGAGATAGGATTTGAGCTTTGGCCTCACCTTAAAGTGAACGGCGAGATGTGGGACGGTGCAAACAATACCACAAGCAGCAACGGTGACGTTAAGGTTTCTGTTACCACCAGACTTGTTACTATTGGCGAAAAAACTTATATTATTCGCAATCAGTACAGCATTCCTACAATTACCGTTGTGGATAAAGTATATATGAATATTACCGGCGCTGATATTTATGCTGAAAACGATAGACTTTATTACACACTCACCTACTTCGTTGCAAATTATGACCCTGACAGCTTTGAGTTCTTTGACGGAAATACCGTATACGAGGTTGAAAGCTATGAAAACAATCATGGTGTTGTAACATTTAAGATTGATGTAACCGATATGGCTGCGGGAACCACTTTCTATCCTCACCTCAGAGTAAACGGTCAGAAGTGGGATAGTGCAAACAATACCTCAAGCAGCAACGGTGACGTTAAGGTTTCTGCTACAACCGAGACTATCACTCTTGGTGATAAGTCCTATACACTTAAGGTTCAGTGGAGCATGCCTACTGTAGTTGTAGCGACTGCTGAATAAGTAAAATAAAAAGATGCAGGCGTCTGTTTTCAGGCGCCTGCGTGACTAAATAAAGGTTGTCTATTACAAAAAAATATTTTTAAAAATGTTGCATAACAGCCTAAATTTGTTATAATAAAAACATTTGTTAAATTAGGAAAAACAAAAATGGACATTAACTCAATTATTAAAACTCTCTCCCTTGAACAAAAGGCGGCTCTGCTTCAGGGCTGGAGCACCTGGACCACACTTGAACTTAAAGATAAGAGTATTCCTGCAATGTTTATGTCCGACGGCCCTGTTGGACTTCGTAAGCAGGCAGGTGCAGGCGACCACCTCGGTCTTAACGCATCCGTTCCCGCTACCTGTTTCCCAACTGCGGCAACTATGGCGAACAGCTGGGATACAGAGCTTGGTGAGGCACTGGGCAGGGCACTCGGTGAGGAGGCTGCGGCAAACGATGTTCACGTAGTTCTTGGCCCCGGTCTTAATATAAAGAGAAGTCCTCTTTGCGGACGTAACTTTGAATATTTTTCTGAGGATCCTTACCTTTCGGGTAAAATGGCGGCGGCTTACATAAAGGGTATACAGGCAAACGGTGTTGCCGCTTGTCCCAAACATTTCTCAGTAAACTCACAGGAGCTTCGCCGTATGTCTATGGACTCGGTGGTGGACGAGAGAACTATGCGTGAAATTTACCTCACAGGCTTTGAGATAGCGGTAAAAGAGGGTAAGGCAAAGGCAATTATGTCGTCTTACAATATGGTAAATGGCGTATATGCAAACGAAAGTAGTCATTTGCTCACCGAAATACTTCGTGACGAGTGGGGCTTTGACGGTTATGTCGTTACCGACTGGGGTGGAGATAACAATCACACCGAGGGTGTAAGAGCAGGCGGAAACCTTGTAATGCCCGCACCCGGTCCTGACTGTGCAATCGGTCTTATCGAGGACGTCAGAGCAGGAAAGATTGAGGAAAGCGTTCTTGATCAGCGTGTTGAGGAACTTTTAAGAATAGTATTTATGACTCATGAGGACGTGGCAAAGCAGCCCAAAACCTTCGACGTAGAGGCTCATCACGCTGTTGCGAGAAGATGTGCAGAGGGTAGCATTGTTCTCCTTGATAACGACGGTATTCTTCCTATTAACGAGGGTGCGAGCGTTGCTATAATCGGTGACTTTGCAAAGGTTCCCAGATACCAGGGTGCAGGCTCGTCACAGGTAAATGCCACAAAGATAGATAATCTTTACGATTCTCTTGAAAAGTATCTTAATATTACAGGCTATGCCCAGGGCTTTGACAGAAAGAATCCTAATCCTATTGATAAGCTTATCTCGGAGGCAGTCGAGGTTGCAAGAAATGCCGAAACCGTTCTTCTCTGCGTAGGTCTTGACGAGATCCTTGAGTCCGAGGGTATGGACAGACTCCATATGGAGCTCTCAAAGAGTCAGCAGAAGCTTATTAATGAGGTTTGCTCGGTAAACAAAAACGTAATTCTCGTTCTCTCTGGTGGTGCCCCATTCGTTATGCCCGACAGAAGCCTGTACAGAGCGGCAATTCACGGCTATCTCGGCGGCCAGGCGGGTGCAGGTGCTATGGCAGACGCTATTATCGGTAAGGTTAACCCTTCCGGTAAGCTTAACGAGAGCTGGCCTCATAGACTTGAGGATAACCCCTCTTACCCCTACTTCCCAAGCAAAGAAAGAACTGCAGAATACCGTGAGGGACTTTACGTTGGCTACCGTTATTATGATACGGCAGGCAAGAGCGTTCGCTATCCCTTCGGTCACGGAATTTCCTATACCGATTTCAATTATTCAAATCTCACCGTTGATGGCAAAAATGTGACCTTCACAGTTACTAATACCGGCAAGCTTGACGGCAAGGAAGTCGTTCAGGTATATATTTCCTGTAAAGACAGCAAGGTTTACCGTCCGAGAAAAGAGCTGAAGGGCTTCGCCAAGGTACATCTCAAGGCAGGTGAGAGTAAAATCGTTACGGTCACTCTTGACGACAAGGCGTTCAGATATTATAATGTAGAAAAGAATGCTTGGGAAATCGAGGATGGGGATTACGAGATTATAATTGCGGCGAGCGCTGCCGATATTCGCCTTACCGAAACCGTACATATTGACGGCGTGAAGGCAATGGCGAAGGCACCTGCTTGTTATTACAATGCCGATATATCAAATGTCTCGGATGAGGACTTCAAGACTATTCTCGCAAGAGAGATTCCCGATGGTAAATGGGGTGGTCTTTTGACCGAAAATGACGCAATATGTCAACTATACTATGCAAAATGTGGCCTTGCAAGGCTTGTTTACAAGATTTTGACTAACATTAAAAACAAATCCGAAGCAAAAGGAAAGCCCGACCTTAACATCCTGTTCATCTACAACATGCCCTTCCGTGCTATTGGTAAAATGGCGGGCGGAATGGTATCACGCAAAATGGTTGACGATATTCTCTTTATAGTAAACGGTCATTTCTTCCGCGGACTTGGCAGGGTGATAGTTGACTTCTTCCGTAATCTCAGTGCGGGTTCTAAATTTAAAAAGGAACTGAATAAGTAAGGCAAAAGCGAGGTGAAAAATATGATCCATATTGCAATTGTTGATGATGAGGAAAGTTATGTTGCCAAGATTCAGCACTATCTGACGCAATATGAGGCTGAAAGCGGAGAATTCATAAAAGTTTCTGTTTTTACCGACGGCGACAGCATTGTGCATAAATATCGTTCGCAGTTCGATATTATACTAATGGACGTTGAGATGAGATTTATGGACGGTATGTCAGCTGCTGAGGAAATAAGAAAAACAGATTCCGAGGTTGTTATTATTTTCATCACCAAAACGCCGCAGTACGCTATCCGTGGATATGCAGTAGAGGCGCTTGACTATCTTCTTAAGCCGATTTCTTATTTTGCTTTTTCACAGTGTCTTGGGAGAGCAATCGGTCGTATGAAAAATCGTGTATCTAAGGCTATCACCCTTGAAATAAAGGGAGGCACTGCCCGCTTTGACATTTCGGATATTTATTACGTAGAGAGCCGAGGACACAGTATGATTTATCACACGACGTCAGGTGAATATGAATCTTCCTCTACGATGAAGGAGACCCAGGATACGCTCGGCAACATGGGATTTTTCCGTGCCAGCAAATGGTATCTTATCAATCTTGCCCACGTTGACAGTTTTCAGGATGGGTACGCTTGTCTTGCAGGAAAAAATCTGTCTGTTAGCAGGGCAAAGAAGAAGGAATTTATGGAGGCTCTTACGGCTTATTGGGGTGGGGTGATTAAATAATGATTGGAAATGCTATACCTGATATTCCCAGATTGTACACAGCTCTTGCCGAATGGTTGTCATGTTGTCTGTTCGTTATTCTTCTTGGTCCCAGAATCAAAAGGTCAAATCTTATAATCGTGGGTGCGATATATCTTTTGTCGCTTATGGTCTTTATGGAGCTGACCGCTACCATTACCCTCTGGTTATGGATACCGTGTATGCTTATCGCCTTTTTGTCAATGGCAGGATTTATCTCGTTTTGTAATAAGACATCATTTTTTGACAGCGTCTTTTATGCTGTAATGGCATTTTCCATTGCCGAATGTATTGCATCACTTGAGTGGCAGATAGTGAATTACTTCTATTTTGAAGTTAATAATATGCCCCTTTGGTTTGAAGTTTTGGCAATAATCATTGTATACGGTAGCGTGCTTTTCGCTATATGGAGATTGTTGAGATCTCGTATCCCTACTGACAAGCGTATGAATATTGAGAAGAAAGACTGGCTTATCTCTGTATTTATATGCGTTATTGTTTTTGGTTTTAGTAACCTTAGCTTTATTACGGTTACTTCTGATGTTCCGGGCCAATATTTCAAGGAAATCGCATACACCCGTACTCTTGTTGATATTGCGGGAGTATCTATGCTGTACGCTCATTTTCTTTCCTGCCGTAACAATATGGTGCGTCGGGAGCTTGATGCGGTGCAGAACGCACTCGAAAATCAGTACAAGCAGTACAAGCAGTCCAGAGAAAGCATTGACATTATCAATATGAAGCATCACGATTTGAAGCATCAGATCAATATGCTGAGAAATATGCATGACAATGAGCAGAGAAGTGCTTTCCTTGACAGCATGGAGGCGGATATTAAGGCCTATGAGTTGCAGAACAAGACGGGAAACAGTGTCCTTGACACCCTCCTTACAGGAAAGAGTATGTACTGCAATAAGCATGGCATAACCATGACGGTGGTTGCAGACGGAAGTCTGCTTGACTTTATGGATGCTATGGATATATGCAGTATATTCGGTAATTCGCTGGATAACGCTATTGAATCCGTTATGGAAATCAAGGAAAAGGAAAAACGCCTTATCCACGTCAGCGTGTCGCAGGTAAAATCATTCGTTATGATACGAATTGAGAATTACTTTGAAGGCGATCTTAAGATAGACAGCGGCAATTTCCTTACCACCAAAAAGGATGCAAAATCACACGGATATGGAATCAAGAGTATAAAATACACCGCAAACCGATACGATGGTGTAGTAAGCATCAATGCTGAAAATCATTGGTTTGAGCTTAAAATTCTGCTTCCGTATAATCCATAACGATTTTTATTACAAAGGCAACTCGGGAAAGTTAAATTAACTTAATTTATGAATCGAAGTTCGATTTAGCTCTCCTATGGCTCACCAAACCCGAGAAAGCACCACCAAAAGTGGTGCTTTTTCTTTTTCTCGGGTTTGGCGACCCGTACGCTCATCAAACCCAGCGACGCACGTCGCATGGGTTCGCATTTGCCGCTCGGAGATCGGCAAGCTTGTTTGCCAGGCATAGAGCGAGCAAATATTCGCCCCGCGAAATTCCCGTGTGGGTATTGCCGCTCGGGATATAATTTCTGCTGATTACACTTTCTGTACTAACTGCAAGCACCATCTCCTCGCCAGGCAAGATACTGCTTACGCAGTATGCACCACGAGAAAGCACCACCAAAAGTGGTGCTTTTTCTTTTTCTCGGGTTTGGCGACCCGTACGCACAACAAACCCAGCGACGTACGTCGCATGGGTTCGCATTTGCCGCTCGGAGATCGGCAAGCTTGTTTGCCAGGCGTAGAGCGAGCAAATATTCGCCCCGCGAAATTCCCGTGTGGGTATTGCCGCTCGGGATATAATTTCTGCTG
>JAZSEC010000041.1:0-16006 GCA_045531485.1 Eubacteriales bacterium
CTCTCCAGTCTTTCCTCGATGATCTCCATGTGAAGAAGTCCTAAGAATCCGCATCTGAAGCCAAAACCAAGTGCAACCGAGGTCTCGGGCTCAAATACGAGAGAGGCGTCGTTAAGCTGCAGCTTCTCAAGTGCATCACGAAGATCGCCGTATCTTGCTCCGTCCGCAGGATAAATACCCGAATAAACCATTGGATGCACCTCACGGAAGCCGTCGAGAGGCTCCTCTGCGGGTACGGAAGCCGAGGTAACGGTATCACCAACCCTGGTATCTCCGACGGTCTTGATGGACGCGGTAATATATCCAACCTCTCCTGCAGAAAGCTGATCCGCCTTCTTAAGACCGAAGGGCTCCATGGTACCGACCTCAACAACGTCGAATTCGCTGCCCTGAGCCATAAGTCTGATTCTGTCGCCGGCACGGATAGTACCGTCGAACACGCGGATATAAACTACAACGCCAAGATAGGAGTCGTAATGCGAGTCAAATATCAACGCCTTAAGCGGCTTATTAACGTCACCAACAGGTGCAGGAATATCGGTTACAACCTTCTCCAGCACGTCCTCGATATTTATACCGTTTTTAGCAGAAACCGCAGGACAATCCTCCGCAGGTATGCCGATTATGTCCTCGATTTCCCTTCTCGCCCCTTCAATATCTGCAGAGGCAAGATCTATCTTATTAATGACCGGCAGAATCTCCAGATCGTTATCTATAGCAAGATACGCATTGGCAAGAGTCTGAGCCTCAACACCCTGAGTGGCGTCTACAACGAGCAGAGCTCCCTCGCAGGCCTTGAGCGATCTGGAAACCTCGTAGCCAAAGTCAACGTGGCCGGGGGTATCAATAAGATTGTAAATGTATTCTTCCCCATTCTTAGCCCTATATGAAAGTCTTACCGCTCTCGCCTTGATGGTGATTCCACGCTCACGCTCAAGATCCATATTATCGAGCAGCTGCTCCTCCATATCACGTATCTCGACAGTTCTGGTTTTTTCGAGAATTCTGTCAGCCAGAGTGGATTTACCGTGATCTATGTGGGCAATTATAGAGAAATTTCTAATATGCTTTTGTCTTTCTGTCACTTTATGTTTCCCGAGGGATTAAACCTCTGTCATCTTTCTTGAATCTTTTTCATAGGCGGAAAGCTTAGAATCAAGGCTATCCTTGTTATCATCGTGAGCAAGAATGTAGATCTTGATCTTAGGCTCGGTGCCCGAAGGACGAACGATGATCTTATCCTCGTTCGCAAGTGTATAATAAAGCACGTCGGAGGAGGGCTGACCGGTGGTGGATATAGCACCACTCTCAAGATCGCGAACCTCACCGCTCTTATAATCGCCTGCACTCCTTACAGCAACACCACCGATAGACGCGGGAGTGTTGTCGCGAAGGTTCTGCATAACCTTCTTTCTGTTCTCGATACCGTCAAGGCCCTCCATATAAATGTCAATGGTCTTCTCAGCATAGAGTCCATAGGTCTTGTACAGCTCTGCCAGTGCGTCGGAAAGAGTCATGCCCTTCTTCTTATAGTAAGCAGTCATCTCAAGGATCATCATAGAGCCCTCAACTGCGTCCTTATCTCTTGCATAAGAGCCGAGAAGATATCCATAGCTCTCCTCAAAGCCGAGAAGGAATCCGCCAAACTTGCCCTCTGCCTCATAATTCTTGATAACCTCACCGATAAACTTAAAGCCGGTGAGAACGTCATGAAGCTTTACGCCGTTTTCCTTAGCGATCTTATATGCCATATCGGTGGAAACAAGGCTCTTTACACAGTATGCACCCTCAGGAAGAATGCCGAGATCACGGCGTGCCTTGATAACGTAGTCAAGAAGCAACGCACCCATCTGGTTACCGGAAATGGTTGCAAAATCGCCCTTCTCGGTACGGGTCATAACGCCTACTCTATCCGAATCGGGGTCTGTTGCAATAACAAGGTCGGAGCCAACTCTGTCGGCGATCTCAATACCAAGCTTAAATACGGCACTGTACTCGGGATTAGGCTTCTCTACCGTGGGGAAATCACCATTAGGAATCATCTGCTCGTCAACGGTATAAAGATGCTTAAGACCTATTCTCTTAAACACCTCGGGAACGAGTCTGTAGCCTGCACCGTGAAGAGGAGTATAAACCACCTTAAGCTCGTCTGCAACCTCATTTACCG
Source organism: Eubacteriales bacterium (assembly GCA_045531485.1). Taxonomy (GTDB): domain Bacteria; phylum Bacillota; class Clostridia; order Oscillospirales; family CAG-272; genus UBA1740. Next base: position 2,168 of record JAZSEC010000041.1, read on the forward strand.
CATTACCGTTTACAGCGGTAGCAAGAACTGCATCAAGATACTTCTCGTCAAATTTCTCGTCAAGAATGGTAATAAGACCGGACTTAACGCCCTCGTCAAAGTCCATAATACCGGACATATCAAGAACGTCGAACTTAGATCTTTCTGCGGAAACCACCTTAGCCTGCTCGGGTGCGATCTGTGCACCGTCCTCCCAGTATGCCTTATAACCGTTGTATTCCTTGGGGTTATGGGATGCGGTAATGTTTATACCTGCAACACAGCCTAGCTCACGGAGAGCGAAGGAAAGCTCGGGAGTGGGACGTATTCCGTTAAAGATATAAGATTTGATACCCGCACCTGCAAGCACGCAAGCACTTACACGAGCGAACATCTCGGAGTTATTTCTCGAGTCAAAAGCAATAGCAACGCCACGCATCTCACCGCCAACGCTCTTAATAAGAGCTGCGATGCCGCGGGTTGTCTGTGCAACGGTAAAGCGGTTCATAGAGCCGATACCCATATACATTGTGGATCTGAGGCCTGCAGTACCGAAGTCCATAGGTGCGGTAAATCTAAGTGCCTTAGCCTCCTCATTATTGCCGATAGAAACCAATTCGGCATGCTCCTCCTCAGTGAGAACCGAAGAATTAAGCCATCTCTGATATTCTGCGTTATACATTAGAATTATCCTTTCTGCCGTGATTTATAGTTTATTTTTAATCATTCGCCATTTCTTCAAGTGCGTTTGCAAGCTGATCGGGACAGGAAGTAGGCTTGAAGCCACACTTAATTCCCTTAATCTTCCGGATCGCATCCTCGACCTTCATTCCAACAACGAGAGCTGCAACGCCCTGAGTATTACCTGCACAACCGCCAACAAATTTGCAGTCGGTGATAACACCATCCTCAGCATCTACAACGATCATTCTGGAGCATACGCCCTGTGTTTTGTATTCAACGTGTTTTTTCATAACTATCCTCTTTTATATTTATTTATAATATTACAGGATAATTATACTATATATTTTTATAAAAATCAATACGTACGTAAAATATTTTATTTTAGCCTGCTAAAACTTTTTTCATAAAACGTATTGATTTTTTAGAGCATGTATGCTATAATACTTCCTGCGACCAATAGATTGCGAAACGCCGGTATGGTGGAATTGGCAGACGCGTCGGACTCAAAATCCGAAGGTAGCAATACCGTGTCGGTTCGACCCCGACTACCGGCACCAAAAAGAAAAAGACAGCCCTTGTGGTTGTCTTTTTCTTTTTAGTACCATCCATTTCGGGTCAAACCGCTCATTTTCGTCAGAAAATGATTAGGACTTCGCTTCACTAAGCATACGATAATATCATGCTCCCGCGAAGTCCCGGTTCTGACCCCGACATCGACAGCCCTTGTGTTTACTTTCACCTTTTAATACAAAAGGCGAGTCCTGTGACTCGCCTTTTACTTTTCTATTTTGCTGCAACAGTGTCTTAGCCTCAGCAGTTTTTTACATTAATACCCTATTCCTCATCAAGGCAGGAATAAATAACGTTCATAAGTCTGGGGATAAGTATAGCATTCATGCCGTTGATCTCCTCGACGTGGAAGATAGCGAGTCTGTTCTCGGGATCGCTGAAGGAAAGAGCCATCTTCTTGCCATCCCAACCAAAGCTACCCTTAGGAATAAGGCTACCAGCGAGGGCAGGATCACGCATAACGCGTACGCCAAGGCCGTAATCGTAACCAAGGTTAAGTCCGGTTTCAAAGGTCACACTCTGAGAAGGATCAAGGGTAGATGAAGCAAGAAGCTTAACCGAAGCACCCGAAAGAATACGGACGCCGTTTTTACCTACACCACCGTTAGCAAGTGCATCTGTAAGGAGAACAAAATCGTCAACAGTGGAAAGCAGACCTGCACCGCCGCTCTGATATTCGGTGCCAAATCTCATAACGTTACTGTCCTTAAGCACCTCGATGGCACATCTGCCTACGCTGTCGTACTCATACTGAGTAGCGATTCTGTCATAATTATGCTGACCGATCTCAAAGGTGGTATCCTTCATACCGAGAGGATCGAAGATGTTCTTCTTCATATAATCGCCAAGCTTCATTCCCGAAATAAGCTCAACTATACCGCCAAGCACGTCATGAGAAAGGCCGTAGCAATAGCGTTCACCGGGCTCAAAGGCAAGTGCATCCTCAGGCAATGCACGAATAATATCAAGCGTAGGACAAGCACCGCCGGTCGCCTTCTTTACTCTGTCAATTCCGCTTCGGCGGGTGTTGTAGTCAAGTCCCGAGGTCATGGAGAAAAGATGCCTGATAAGCATAGGATTCTTAGCCTTTTCAACCCTGATCTTGCCGTCAGCACCCTTCCTTGCAACCTGCAGATTCTTGTATTCGGGGAAATATACGTGAACCGGATCATTAATAAGTATCTCACCGCGTTCAATCAGCTGAAGAGCAGCTACGCAGGTGGCTATTTTAGTACAGGAATAAACGTGATGGAGTGCATCACGACGCATAGGAGTGCGATATTTAAGGTTATCAAAGCCGCTATTGTGACGGAAAACCTCCTCGTGATCCTTATAAATTACCGTATCCGAGCCGGGAACTCCCAGCATAGGGAGATAATAGTCAAGAAAATCCTTTAATCTGTCAAATTTCATATTTCCCTCCATTTATTTTCCAAGAGTGAGAACGGTAACGCCCGAATCTCCCTCACCATACTCGCCATGGCGGTATGATTTAATTCTTTTATCGTTCTTAAAGTACTTCCACAGTGCTGCACGAAGTGCACCGGTTCCCTTTCCGTGAATTATACGAACCGTTGGCATACCGGCAAGGACGGCGTCGTCGATATATTTATCTACAACGAACCAGGCGTCATCTCCTATCATTCCGCGAACGTCTACCTCCGGCTTAAAGGTGGAAACGATAGTTTTCTTTACCTTGCCCTCGTTGACCTTGGGTGTGTCGGTAACGTACTTAACCTTTCCGTCAAGAAGCCTGAGCTTGTCCTCGCTGACCTTGGTTTTAAGTATACCGGAGGTAACGGCGATCTGTCCCTTTTTATCTGCGAGAGCGGTAACAACGCCCTCCTTGTTGATGGTAGTAAGGAATACCTTATCGCCAACCTTGAGAGGTCTTGGCAGCTTGTAATTCTCATCCTCGGCAATCTCGCGAATGTCGATGCCGGACATAAGAGATTCGCTCTCACGCATCCTCTTACGCATCTCATCCCTTGCGGATTGCATCATTTCATTACGCTTATCCTTGTCCTCCTGCTTTCTGACCTCCTCAAGCTGGCGGAAGATAAATTCACTGGACGCACGGGCACTATCAAGAATCTGCTTAGCTTTAAGTGTCTGTTTTGCAATTTCTTCCTCGCTGCGAGCTATCTTGCGTTTAAGATCCTCCTCAGCGTTCTTCTTGAATTCCTCGTACTCGGCACGTAATCTCTCGGCCTCGGATCGAGCCTTCTCCATCTCTATACGGTTGGTGTCAAGTCGCTCGATAACGTCCTCAAAGCGTTTGTTTTCACGTTTGATAAGTTGACCCGCTCTGCCGATTATTTCCTCAGAAATACCAAGCTTTTCGGATATTGCGAAAGCGTTAGACTTACCCGGTGTTCCAACGATAAGGCGATAGGTAGGACGCAGGGTTTCTATATCAAACTCGCAGGATGCATTTTGTACACCCGGAGTCTCAAGGGCATATACCTTAAGCTCTGCGTAGTGAGTTGTGGCGGCGGTAAGTGCTCCGCATTTATCGGTGTGCTCGAGGATGGCGATAGCCAGTGCCGCCCCCTCAATGGGATCTGTGCCGGAGCCAAGCTCATCGAAGAGTACCAGCGATCTGTCGCCCACTCTACCAAGAATATCTGCAACGTTTACCATGTGAGATGAGAATGTAGAAAGCGACGCCTCAATGCTCTGCTCATCGCCTATATCAACAAGCACCTCGCTGAATATGCCCACCGTGGAGCTTTCAAGTGCGGGAATCTGGAGTCCCGACTGTGCCATCAGCACGAAAAGACCTAACGTCTTAAGCGTTACCGTCTTACCGCCGGTATTAGGGCCTGTAATTATCAGCGTATTATATCCATCACCAATGGAAACGTCAATAGGAACTACCTTTGATCTGTCGATAAGCGGATGCCTTGCTCTTTTCAGCTCAATTCTGCGTTCGTCGACGATACTCGGCATTTCTGCCTTCATCTGTATCGCGAGTGTTGCACACGCGTAATAAAAGGCAAGCTCGGTAATGCTATGGTAGTCAATTGAAATAATCGAGCTTGCATCACCGCAATCGGCAGAAAGCGAAGCGAGAATACGCTCTATTTCCCTATCCTCCTCAGCGGCAAGAGATTTAAGCTCGTTATTTGCCTCTACAACGCTGATGGGCTCGACGAAAAGTGTAGCTCCCGAGGAGGAGGTATCGTGAACAAGACCCTTGATCTCGTTTCTGTACTCCGCCTTAACCGGAACAACGTATCTGCCATTCCTCATAGTAACGAGATTCTCCTGCAGATACTTAAGCTTTGCACCACCCACATAGCTTTGAAGAGTGTCTTTTATTTTATTATTTGCAAGTCTTATCTTGCGTCTGATATCAGCCAGCGTGGGACTTGCCTCATCGGCAATCAGATCCTCGGAAATGATTGATCTGGTGATATTATTCTCAAGCTCACGGCAAGGCATGACACGTGCAAACAGCTCGTCAAGACTGCTCTCAAATGTTCTGTCTGTGCTGGCATAATCAATAACCGCACGTGCCGAGCGAAGCAGCGAAGCAATCTCAAGCAGCTCCTGGGGTGAAAGAATAGCACCCTTATAGGCTCTGTCCGCGGCTGCAACTACTCTATCCTGTGCGGAAAACGCAGGATATCCCTTAGTATTTATCAGTCTTTTTGCATCGTCGGTTCTCTTCTGCCTCATAGCGACCGTTTCATAGTCGTCGGTGGGAGTGAGAGCGGCAGCCCTTGCCTTTGCACCCTCGGTGGATGCACATTCAACGAGCATTCTGATTACCTTGTCATACTCCAAGGTAGAAAGCGATTTTGCTGTAAATAACATTTTTAAGCTCCGTAATTTTTAACGTAATAAGCTTTTATAAAAATCAAGTGATTTAAATCCGTGTCCAAGCTGATTCAGTATATATTCCTCAGCAGCACGGGAAAACAAATGCATGTCCGCATCGGATATATTAAACGAAAATACCCTTTCAATCGGTGCGTATATGCAGTAGCCGAGAGCGGTCTTTGCCCCCTCGGAAAGTATACAAATAATATGGGTTTCATGGGGATCGGAATGCTCGATACGAGCCTTCGCCCGTTTATCGTGGCAGGAGCGACACTCCATAACACCGCCCATAATATCCAAAAAGAAATCTCCTCCTCTTTCCTCACAAAGATGGCAGGAAAGAACGTTCGGCATAAAGCCAAGTATAGAAACCGCACGGATCTCAAATGCCGCCTTTATCTTCTCGATCGAATAAAGTCCCTTGGATATGGCATAAAGAGAGTTGAGCGAAAGGCGAAGTAAATCACACTCGGCCTCTGCAATGGTAACGTCCGAGAGCACCTCTGCTATGTAATTCGCCAATGCAAGCCCCTCAATGCTTTGTCTGATATCAAAGAAGTTTTCGATAAGCTCGGCTTCCTTGATCCAGTACTTGTCCCCCTGCTTATATAGCACGTATCTGCCATAACAAAACTGCATAGTGGCGGCAAGCTTACGGCTTTTAAGAGATCGTGCTCCCCTTGCCAATGCGGTCATGGCACCGTGCTCCTCGGTGAATATAGTGACCAGGCGATCGGTTTCCTTGATATCTACGGTACGAATTATTAATCCGCGAACCTCAGTCGTCATTATTCCTCGTCCTTAAATCCAAAATCGGAAATGTTGAAGCCCGAATCACGCCAATTCTCCTTAACCCTTACGTACAGGTCAAGGAACACCTTGGAGTCAAGCATCTTTTCTATATCCTGGCGGGCATAGGATCCGATCTTCTTGATAAGAGAACCGCCCTTGCCGATAATAATACCCTTATGGGATGCCTTCTCACAGTAGATCTCCGCACGGATGGAAACGAGGTTTCCCTCCTCCTTCCATTCCTCGATGGTTACTGCGGTGCCGTGAGGAATCTCCTCGTCCAGCATACGAAGCAGCTTCTCACGAATGATCTCGGCGACAAGCTGACGCTCAGGCTGATCGGTTACTATATCCTCAGAGAAGAACCACTCGCTCTCACGAAGGAAGCCCTCGCACTCGGAAAGAAGAACGTCAACTCCCTTGCCATTCTTGGCTACCATAGGAACTACTGCCTCAAAATCAAAGGCCTCGGCATAAGCGGCAATAGTCTTTGCAACGTTCTCGGGACGGACGGTGTCGATCTTATTGATTACAAGTATCGCACGAATACCCTCGGACTTAAAACGCTGGATCATCTTCGCCTCAATATCGCCAACAGCCTCTCTCGCCTCAACAACGAGAATGGCAGTATCAACGCCCGCGACGGTCTGCGAGGTGGTCTTTACCATATAGTCGCCAAGCTTGGTTCTGGGCTTATGAATGCCGGGAGTATCGAGGAAAACGAACTGGTTTTCACCCACGGTATGAATACCGGTTATTCTGTTTCTTGTGGTCTGAGGCTTTTTCGATACTATAGCAACCTTCTCACCGAGAATAGAGTTAAGAAGAGTGGATTTACCCACGTTGGGTCTACCAATAATTGCAATAAACGCTGTTTTTCTCATTCTGTCACCTCTTAAAAGCTAAGGCTTTCGATAATCTCTCTCTGAGCCAGGCACTGTGCCTCCTCATCGTCCTTGGATCTCTCGTGATCGTAGCCAAGAAGATGGAGTGTGGAGTGGATTACAAGGAATGCAACCTCTCTCTCAAAGCTATTTCCGATCTCCTTTGCCTGCTCGGCGGCACGCTCAAGAGAAACAACGATATCACCGAGAGAAAGGGATCCGTCGGGATTGGTTGCAAGATCGTCCTCCTCCTCAAAGTCATACATAGGGAAAGAAAGCACGTCGGTGGCGGTGTCCTTGCTTCTGAACTCGCCGTTAAGCTTTCTGATATACTCGTTATCACAGAAGGTAACAGAAACCTCTGCACCGAAGATCAGATCCTCGTACTCAAGGGTTGCAAGAATTGCACGTCTTACGATAGATTTAAGATTGTAGTCTACCTCTGGAAAATTCTTAGTTGCCGAGAAGCTGATGAAAAGTCTTTTTTCTAACATTTGTTTATCCTCTATTGCTTTCTTTTATCTTCTTTATTTTTATTTTGATTTTTTTCGTAATTCTCGTAGGCACTGATAATCTTTTTAACAAGATGGTGTCTTACCACGTCACGCTCCGAGAACTCAAAAATACCGATTCCCTCAATATTTCCGAGAATCCTTGCGGCAATTGAAAGTCCGCTCTTTTTACCCATCGGAAGATCGGTCTGGGAAAGGTCGCCCGTCACGACAGCCTTCGTGTTATATCCTATACGCGTTAAAAACATCTTCATCTGCTCGGGAGTAGTGTTCTGTGCCTCGTCGAGAATGATAAAGGAGTCGTCAAGCGTTCTGCCTCGCATATAAGCAAGCGGAGCAATCTCAATAACGCCACGCTCGATATGTCTTTGATAATTCTCTGCTCCAAGCATCTCAAAGAGTGCATCGTAAAGCGGACGGAGGTAGGGGTCGATCTTACTCTGCAGATCGCCGGGTAAAAATCCGAGATGCTCACCGGCCTCGACCGCGGGACGCGTAAGAATGATTCTGTTTACGCTCTTGTTTCGGAGAGCCTCCACTGCCATGGCAACGGCAAGGAAGGTCTTACCTGTTCCTGCAGGGCCAAGCCCCAATACTATCGTATTATTTTTAATGGTTTCAACGTATTTCTTCTGTCCAAGGGTCTTTGCCTTGATCGTTTTACCTCTGTTGGTAACGCAAATAACGTCGCGTCCCAGGCTCTCGGGACTCTCGTCACAGTTCTCCTTGACCAGTGAAATAACGTATTCTACGCTTTGCTCGCTTATTGTTTCACCCGCACCGCTCATGTGCTTTAAATATTCCAGAGTCCTTGCAGCCTTATCCGCATTTTCACTCTCACCGCTGACGACTATCGCATCACCGTCATCGCCGCCTCTGTTTCTGTTAGAAATCCTGACGTCAAAGGCACGCTCTATCTTTCTGACGTTGGAATCAAAGGCACCAAACATAGCTGATGTGGCCTCGCTGGAATTTGTCATTACTATCTTTTCGGTCACAAATAAGCTCCTTTCAGTTTATCTCCAAAATGCTATGCGTTCCCACCTCACAAAGTAAGACCAGCTCGGAGCGAATCACGTATCCCTTATCCGTCAGCTCGCCGTCGGTTCGTATCTTAAGAAGATCTGCACCGGATAACCGGTCATTTGTCTGCTGATTAAGCCTATCCGAAGCAAGCTTAAGCATCTCGGAATCGGTATAGGATGCCTCCTCCGCCTTGAAAATCGGAATATAAGAAACGGTTATCGAAAAAGGAAATTTAACTCTATCGAGGTGTGAATATTCTATTTCATCTTCTATTATATCACAATCGTTTGTCAAATTTCCATATATTTTGAAAATATTTATAGAAAAATCGAAGAAATTCAAGGTTATTTTTGCAAGTTTTCTATCAACAAAGAGCTTTTTTTCATAATTTCGCTCTATACCAACCGAAATCTCATCATATACACGTCCAATAACCGTTGCATCGGCATAGCACAGTCCACCGCCCAGCTCCGCAGGTAAAGCACCCACCACTAAAAGATCTCCCTTTTTCACCACGTCACCAGGCTTCACAACGGGGATGCCACGCTTGACTGTAACCTCCTCAATAACGCAATCGCAGGATGCGACAATATTTCCGTATCCCTTAGCGTCAGTATCCTCCTGCTCATCCGACTTGCTTTCAATAACTCTTACGTAGGCTACAGTTCCCCGTCTGTTTATGTTGATCCACGCGATTTTATTCTCCTCGCACAGCATATCAGACTCAATTTCTACCCGATTTACCAAGCCCCAGAAATTCCCTATACCAAATCCGCTATTATCAAGCATTTCGATAATTTCTTCGTCGCCAAGCTCCTCGTTTCCGCTTATGCGAATATCCCATACGATACCGGATAAAAGCACCAGGATCAAGGCGGATATTATCATTGCTGCAACAGCAGATCTCTTATGCTCAAATCTTATCCACCTACCGTATAGTCCAAGAGGCTCAGAGCATACAAATTCTATTCTGCCCTTTAATATCCCTATTATTTTTACTAATTCTCTTTCTCTTACAATAATCTCGCCGCTGTTATTTATGGACGAAAATATCGATGCCCGAATCATTAAGGAGGTAAATTCACTGAGGTCCTCAGGATTAATCTTCAATCTTCTGTAGCCGAAAATCAAGCAATCAATTCTTACCATAATTAAACCTTATCTCCTCTACTCGACCAACAATTTCGACGCTGTTATTTTCATACACCTTGATAGAAAGCCCGCCTCCCGAAACGACGATTCTTCCCCCGTGACTTTTAAGCAGCACACTGCACTCGCTGAAATCGCTGATACCGATTATTCCGCAGAGCACCACGCTCATTCCATTTGAGCATCTGTCCGCCTCAAGATGAAGGGAGGATAGAAGGGGCGACGCTAACGTACTCTGTTCTCTTTTATTCTTTTGTGTCATTTAAGTCTGCTCCTAATCATAAAATTGGATAAAATCTTACAATTAAATGTATGTATGGAGATAAGAAAAATGACGTCACTATCTTTAAGAAATAAAAAAAGAAGCCTCGGATACCTTCCTCCTTTGGCTTGTATGTTCATTCTTCTCCTGATGCTTGCTTTTTCCGACTCGGTAAAGGACGGTGCCGCCCTTGGCATTGATCTTTCTCTTCATAACATTATTCCTACACTTTTCCCGTTTTTTATCCTTTCCGACTTATGGGCGGATTACATTAATATAGATCATAAAAGTATCCCCGGACGGATATTTGAAAAAATGTTCGGAATAAGCGGAGCAGCTCTGCCCGCCTTTCTGCTGGGATGCGTGTCGGGTTTTCCTCTCGGCATCAGCACAGCAACGAAATATTATGAGAACAAATTTATTACGAAGGATGAGCTTGAACGAATATCCGCTATATCAAATAATCCCTCTGCCGCATTTGTAGTATCCGGTATAGGTGCAGGCCTTTACGGTGACGTCAGTCTCGGAATACTCCTTTATTTGACAACCGTCATATCGGCCATTATCGTGGGAGTTATTTTCAAAAACGTCACCTATAAATCAAAGATTATGGGTGTTATTCCCGGGCAGAGCTTCAATTTAGTTGATTCAATCAAAAAGGCGGGACTTTCCTCCATTACCGTCGCATCCTATATTATATTCTTTTCCTCGCTGATCGGTCTGATAAGAGTAGTGATAAAAGAACGAATATCATTGGCTATCATATCCTCTATTCTTGAGATAACGAACGCATGCAGTCTTTGTGCAGAAATTGGCGAAAGTCACTCATTGCTCGGCCTGATAATCACCTCGTTTGCCCTATCCTTTTCGGGCTTCTCCGTACATTTGCAAGCATTTGCGATCCTTCCCAATGAGGTCAGCCGTGGCAAATATTTACTGATGAAATTGATCCAGGGCATAATATCCCCATGCCTTATTATCCTTCCTTTATTAATAAATAGATAAAAGCCTGTCAAAATGACAGGCTTTTTATTAAAGATCACCTTTCATAACCGCCTCGGCAAGAAGATCACGTGCAAAGGTCGAATGGTCATAATACTCAATTATCGTAAGCTCGTTGTAGGCGTAAAGTGCCGTATAGGTGTCTACGACAACGTAATAGGTTTGATTGTCCGATATATTATTAATATTGAGCGAGCCGCTGGTGCTGTAGGCGGTATGATAATCGCTGTTAGTGTTATTGACAAACTGCTTTTTCAGCTTATATCCCTTTATAGAGCATAAAACTATGTTGTTATCAAAGGGGAACAAGGACAAAAGATCTGCGTAAGTTACCGAACCGCCGGAAAGATTATATGGCGAGCGTGTTCTCAGGAATCCGCCGGCAAGGAAAATATCATATTTGCTTCCCCACTTTTCAAGTCCCGCTTTAAGATACAGACCTGCAACCACATTTTCAATGGCCGAGTCGTCGTAATACTTGGATACAACACCGAGATCCAAATATGAATAGTCGATGATATCCGAATACTTATCCTCAAGCTCCTCGGTTGCTTGATTATCAGCTAAGGAGGAATACTCACGACTACGAACGTACTCCGCGGTATTTACACGGTTTCTTCCGCTGACGGTGTTAACGGATATCTCTGCGTGAGAAATACCCTTATTTTCGCCGCCTGCCTGGAGATGATAAACGCCGTAGGAGTCAATGAGCGTATAATTCTGATGTGTATGTGCCTCGAAAACTATATCGACTATGCCGTCAGAAAGAGTGGGTGCGTAGTAGCTTCTAAGCTCAGAGCCGGACACTTTTTTTACACCGCCCGAGCTATCACCGTATCCGTCGTGCAGAGAGTATACTATCAGATCTGCACCATTTTCACGAAGTCTGTTAGCCTCGTTTCTAACAAGAAGAGTAAGCTCGTTTCCAACCTTGAACTCAAGTCCCGAAACCTTGTCATAGGAAATAGAGGAATAGCAATCACCGATGGCACCAATGATTCCAACCTGGACACCACCCACGTCAATCATGATCGAGGGAGTACAGTAATCGGCAAGCTTGCCGGTCGATCTGTCGTATACGTTAATTGCAAGGAACGGGAACTCTGCGATTTCAAGATTATCACGAATGGCATCCTCGCCCCAATCGAATTCATGATTTCCGAGAGTCATGGCAGAAAAATTCATCTCGTTCATCCACTCGGTGATAATATTTCCACCGGTAAGATTAGACTCTGCGGTTCCCTGCCAGGAGTCACCGGAGGAAAGAATGATCACGTTGTCATCCGTTGCCTCAGCGTTGCTTAAATAGCTGCCAAGCTCATCAACGCCCGGCTGTGTATCGGTATCACAGAACTTGCCGTGAAGATCGTTTACAACGTAGAAATCTATTACTACTGCAACAAACGTGTCGCATGAGTCGCAATAGTCATCGGCATTTTGATCCAGGTGACCTTCCTTACCGCAATCCCATAATATACCGCTATCATTAAAAAGAAAGCAGGATACAAGGCTTGTGGAGGACAAGCATACAATACAAAATAGTAGTAGAAGCGAAACAATTCTTTTCATTTATCTTCCCTCGGTAAATATTGTTATTTTGATTATATCATACCTATAAATAAATGTCAACGATTATTAATTCCTCTATCCAAAAAGCAAAAAGGAGCAGAGCCAATTATTGCTCTGCCCCAATTTAAATATCAAATTACTTGGAAAGTCTTTCCTCGAGAGCACCAAGCTCGTCGTAAAGCTCGGCGGGAACTCTGTCGCCTACCTGCTTATAGAAGGAACGGATAGCCTGGCAGTCCTCAAGCCAAAGCTCCTTATCTACAGAAAGAAGCTCCTTGATAGTATCAACGTCAAGATCAAGTCCCTCGATATTGATGTCCTCTGCGTTAGGAACGAAGCCGATGGGAGTTTCTACTGCGGAAACCTTACCGTCGCAGCGAGCGAGGATCCACATAAGAACTCTCATATTATCGCCAAAGCCGGGCCAGATAAAGTGTCCCTCGTCATCGGTTCTGAACCAGTTAACGTGGAAAATCTTCGGAGGATGCTTGATAACCTTACCCATGTTAAGCCAATGTGCCCAGTAATCGCCCATATCATAGCCTACGAAGGGACGCATAGCCATAGGATCGCGACGAACAACGCCAACTGCACCTGCAGCTGCTGCGGTAGTCTCGGACGCCATAATTGAACCAACGAAGGTTCCATGCTGCCAGGAGGTGGACTGATATACGAGGGGTGCGGTTCTTGCACGTCTGCCACCGAATACGATAGCAGAAATGGGAACGCCTGCAGGATCGCTGAACTTATCGGAAATACAAGGACAGTTCTCTGCCATAGCAGTAAATCTGGAGTTGGGATGTGCACCGGAGGTGTTTACCTTATCGGTCTTATCATACTTTGTATAATCCCACTTCTCGCCCTTCCAGTTAAGAGCGTTCTTGGGAGGATTATCATTAAGTCCCTCCCACCAAACGGTGTTATCGTCAAGGTTATGACATACGTTGGTAAAGATAGCGTTCTTCATAGAGGTGTGAAGAGCGTTGGGATTGGACTTTTCGTTAGTACCGGGAGCAACACCAAAGAAGCCGTTCTCAGGGTTAACCGCCCAGAGTCTGCCGTCCTGTCCTACGCGGAGCCAGGCAATATCATCTCCAACACACCATACCTTATATCCCTTATTTCTATAGATCTCCGGAGGAATAAGCATAGCCAGGTTAGTCTTACCGCAGGCAGAGGGGAAAGCGGCACTTATGTACTTAACACTGCCGTCGGGTGCCTCAACACCGAGAATAAGCATGTGCTCTGCCATCCAGCCTTCTTTTCTACCGAGATAGGATGCAATACGAAGAGCAAAACACTTCTTACCAAGAAGAACGTTTCCGCCGTAGCCGGAGTTAACCGACCAGATGGTATTATCCTCGGGGAAATGACAGATATATCTCTTCTCCGCATCAATATCAGCACGGGCATGAAGACCCTTGATGAAATCAGGGCTGTCGCCAAGTGCCTCGAGCACGTTAAGTCCAACACGTGTCATAATAATCATATTGAGAACGACGTAAATGGAGTCTGTAAGCTCAATACCATACTTAGCAAAATCAGAGCCAACAACAGACATGGAATAAGGAATAACATACAT
>JAZSEC010000036.1:0-4552 GCA_045531485.1 Eubacteriales bacterium
GACGGAGGTCACCCTCTACGTTGTAGTTAGCTTCGATTTCATCACGAAGAGCCGCGATCTCACCCTCGGTAAGATCCTTTGCACGAGTGTCAGGATTAACGCCGGTCTTAGCGAGAATGTCCTGTGCGCTCTTAAGGCCGATACCGTAGATGTAAGTAAGCGCGATTTCTACACGCTTGTTATTGGGAATATCAACACCAGCTATACGAGCCATTTCGATATATACTCCTTTGTTAGTTTAATGTCTTCAAATTTGCCTTGAACCAGCTTATCAGCCCTGACGCTGCTTATGCTTGGGGTTCTCGCAAATCACCATGATCTTACCGTGTCTCTTGATGATCTTGCACTTTTCGCAAATTTTTTTGACGGAAGGCTTAACTTTCATTTTTAATCCTTTCCTTTCAGTAATATTACTTCTTTCTCCAGGTGATGCGACCCTTCGAAATATCGTAGGGCGAAACCTCTACGGTTACGCTGTCACCAACGAGAATCTTAATATAATTCATACGAAGCTTGCCCGAGATGGTCGCGGTAACAATGTGACCGTTGGGCAGCTTTACCTTGAAGACGGTGTTGGGAAGTGCTTCCAGAACCACGCAATCTTCAAATTCAATCAAATCGTTCTTTGCCAAGAAGTTATCCTCCTAATTGACCTAATAAGTTAATCAATTCCTATTTCGGTAAGAATTATCGGATCGGATTCGGTAATGGCAATACTGTTTTCATAGTGAGCTGAAAGCTTACCGTCGGCAGTAACCACCGTCCAACCGTCCTTGCGTACCTTAACTCTATCCATACCTGCGTTTACCATGGGTTCAATGGCAAGCGTCATGCCGGAATAAAGCCTTGCTCCCCTGCCCGGTCTACCGTGATTCGGTACATCGGGATCCTCGTGGATATCTGCTCCTACACCGTGACCGGTGTATTCCTTAACGACAGAAAAGCCATTTGAAATGACGAAACTTTCCACCGCATGTCCAATGTCCCCGATACGATTTCCGGACTTTGCGACCTTCATCGCCTCATAGAAGCTTTGTTCAGTGACAGAAATAAGCCTCAGAGCCTCATCGCTTACCTTGCCGACCGCAAACGTTCTTGCACTGTCGCCATTATAGCCGCGGAAGCGAGCTCCGACATCAACCTTTACGATATCACCCTCAGTAATGATTACCTTATCCGAGGGAATTCCGTGTATGACCTCGTCGTTCACAGAGATGCACGCACTTCCGGGGAAGCCGTACAATCCAAGGAAGGAGGGGGTTGCACCGCATTTTTCAATGAAGTGCCTGATTTTTGCATCAAGCTCCTTCGTCGTCATGCCGGGTCGGATCGCATCGCGGGCAACCATAAGTGCCTCTGCGGTGATCCTTCCCGCCTGACGCATAAGCTTGAGCTGCTCGGAATTTTTAATAATTATCATAATTCCAAAGCCTCTAAAGTACGCTTTGTTGTTTCCTCAACCGACTCTGCACCGTATACGGTGTAGAGCATGCCCTTGTCCTCATAGTAGGACTTAAGAGGCTCGGTAGTAGAATGGTAGACCTCAAGACGTGAACGCACCACGTCGGGTGCATCGTCAGCACGGATGCTCAGTCTTGTGCCACAAGCCTCGCAGTCATCTCCCTTACTGGAAGGAAGGTGATCTACGTGATAGGTCTTGCCACAACCGGGACAGACGCGTCTGCCGGACATTCTCTCCACGATGATTTCATCAGAAACCTCAAGGGAGATTACCTTGTCAAGCTTTACGCCCATTTCGTCCAGTGCTATAGCCTGAGGTACGGAGCGAGGGAATCCGTCAAGGATATAACCCTTGTCGCAGTCCGATTCGTTCAGACGCTCCTTAACTATTCCGATGACGATGTCATCGGGAACGAGAGCACCTGCTTCAATAAATTTTTTGGCTTCGAGTCCCATTCTTGTGCCTTCCTTAACGGCACTGCGGATGATGGCTCCGGTAGAGATGGTAGGAATACCAAACTTTTCCGAAAGCCTATCAGCCTGAGTACCTTTTCCGGCACCGGGAGCACCAAGAAAAATTATTTTCATTTTGTGTTACCTCGGGAATTCCTTTTATTAGTTAAGGAAGCCCTTGTAGTTACGCATAGTGAGCTGAGCCTCAAGCTCTCTGAAGAGCTCGATTGCAACGCCTACTACGATAAGAAGAGTAGTACCACCGAAGGAGAGTGTGCTTACGAGGTAAGACGCATTCTGTGCTGCGTTGGAGCTTACGAGAGACTCTGCATAGGTGAGAGCGGTCTCATAGCCGAACCAGCTGGTATACTGCTCAGCGATAGCCTCAATGTTGTACGCACCCTTGTAGATCCACTCGAAGAGATATCTGAACACGTGAGGTCCAAGAACGGTGGGAAGGATTGCGATTACAGCAAGGAAGAGTGCACCCGCGAGGGTGATCTTGTTGAGGATCTTTCTGATATGATCAGCGGTAGGTCTACCCTGTCTGATACCAAGGATAGCACCACCGTTCTTCTTAAGATTGTTTGCAACCTCAATAGGATCGAAGGTGATCTGAGTGTAGAAGTATGCAAAAGCAATGATAAGGATGAAGAGCATGATGGGATATACAACACCGTTCGCACCGATAATATCAGCGAAGGTAGCCCAGCCACTCTTAGAATCGTACGCACCTGCACTCTCCAAAATCTGGAAAACGGTGGGAAGGAAGGATACGATAGAGGAAGCGAAGATGATGGGCATAACGCCGGTCATGTTCAGCTTGATGGGCAGATTAGTGCTCTGACCACCGTACATCTTACGGCCAACAACCTTCTTTGCGTACTGAACGGGAATTCTTCTCTCGGAACCGGTTACATAGATTACGAATGCAATCAATGCAAGAAGGAACGCGATGAGAACAACTGCAAATACGGTAGTAACGATCGCATAGAGCCATGCATTGTTGGGGAAGCTGTAGGAGCTTACAACGAGAGTAATAAGGGTGTAAAGGAAATGAGGAACAGCTGAAACGATGTTCGCAAAGAGGATCATCGAAATACCGTTACCGATACCCTTCTCGTTAATTCTTTCAGCAAGCCACATAACAAGACAAGCACCTGCGGTGTAGCATACTACGATTACAATTGCGTAGAACCAAGCCATAGGACCGTCATAAGCATTCTTGGTAAGGAAGGTCTCCACACCACCTGCTGCGTTACCGTTTCTGAGAAGGAAGTAATATCCGATCGCAGTAACGATTGCAAGAATTACGGTTACGATTCTGGTAATAAGGTTCATCTTCTTCTTATCGGTCTTAGCAAGCTCTCCAAGAGAGGGGAATACTACACCGAGAAGCTGAATAATAATGGATGCGTTAATGTAGGGCTGAACACCAAGTGCAAAAAGAGTCAGTGTACCCATAGCACCACCGGAGAGTACGTCCATGTACTCAAGAATGGTACCGCTAAGCATACTATCAAAGCCGTTAGCCTCTACAAAAGGCACGGGAATTACCGTACCTACACGGTACAGCATAAGAATGAAGAATGTAAAGAGAATCTTAGATCTGATCTCTTTAGTATTCCATGCGTTCTTTAAAGTCTGAAGCATTATACCACCTCAGTCTTTCCACCTACTGCTTCAATCTTCTCTTTAGCAGAAGCGGAGAAGACTGCTGCCTTAACAGTGAGTTTTTTAATAAGCTCGCCCTCGCCAAGCACCTTAACACCGTCAAATACGTTGTTAATGATGCCAGCATTAAGAAGAGCTACACAGTCAACTTCGTCGCCGTCGTTGAACTTATTGAGAGAATTTACGTTTACTACAGCATAAGCCTTGCCAAAACGAGAGTTGTTAAAGCCTCTCTTGGGGAGCTTTCTGTAAAGAGGAAGCTGACCTCCCTCAAAGCCAGGTCTAACACCGCCGCCGGAGCGAGCGTTCTGACCCTTGTGGCCCTTGCCGGCCGTCTTTCCGTTGCCGGAACCTGCGCCACTACCCTTGCGGAAGCCTTCCTTAACGGAGCCCTCTGCAGGAGAAAGTTCATGGAGCTTCATTTGTTTGTCCTCCTTTCAATTCCGATTAAACGGTTTCAACCTTAACAAGGTGAGAAATTACTTTGATTTTGCCCTGAAGGCAAGCATCGTTAACCTGAACGGTGCTGTCGCCGGGCTTCTTGAGACCAAGAGTAGCCGCTGTCGCGATCTGCTTCTTGCTACAAGCAATAAGGCTCTTAGCGAGAGTTACTTTTACCTTTTCCATTATGAAACCCTCCTTATGCCTTTACGTCTTCAACGTTGAGTCCACGAAGAGCTGCGATTTCCTCAGCAGTCTTGAGAGCCTTAAGACCCTCGAAGGTTGCCTTTACAACGTTAGTGGGGTTGGAGGAACGAAGGCACTTCGCACGAATGTTCTTAACACCGGCAAGAGCAAGGATGGTACGAACTGTACCGCCTGCGATAATACCGGTACCGGGAGCAGCGGGCTTAAGAAGAACTTTGCCTGCACCATACTCGCCGATTACCTCGTGAGGAATAGTGGATCCGTTGAGAGATACTGTGATCATATTTTTCTTAGCATCCTCAATTCCCTTGCGGAT
>JAZSEC010000081.1:0-42145 GCA_045531485.1 Eubacteriales bacterium
ACAGTCTGTCAAGCGACATCAAGGGTGGCATAAATGCGGGTATAAAAAGCTGTCATTTTAACATTTTTAATAATATCTATACCGACGTCACCCCCGACTACACGATTACCGAGCTGTCGGATTTTTTAAAGATTATCGACCAAATAGAATAGAGGAAAAATTATGTACTACGGATACAAGATCAGTGACTACACTGCCGATTTAGCCAGGAGAGCAGAGGCAGATTGTAAAGAAATATTTGCAAAAATAGAGGAAAACGCACTTATTTGCTCGGCAAAGGTGCTTTCCGCCTTCCAGGAATGCAAGGTATCTACTGCAGATTTTATCGAGGTTACGGGCTATGGCTTTACCGACTCGGGCAGGGATAAGCTGGAGGAGATCTACGCCCGAGTTTTCGGTGCGGAGGACGCACTTGTACGTCCCCAGCTTATGTCGGGCACTCACGCCCTGGCGGTTGCTCTTGGCGGTATGTGTAAGCCGGGTGATACCCTGCTCTACGTGACGGGTACTCCCTACGACACTCTGCAGACTGTTATCGGTACTGCAGGCGGCAGCCGCAACTCGCTTATGGCTTACGGCGTAAAATACGAGGAGATAGATCTTAAGAACGGTGACTTTGACCTTGAGGCGATCAAGGAAAGGCTTAAAAAATCCTACGTGAAGGTAGCTGCTATTCAGCGTAGCCGCGGCTATGCACAGAGAAAGAGCCTTACCATAGCACAGATCGAGGCGGCTGTAAAGGCTATCAAGGAGGTCTCTCCCGACACTATAATCATGGTTGACAACTGCTACGGCGAGTTTGTTGAGGACAGAGAGCCCACCGACGTTGGAGCAGACGTTTTCATCGGCTCTATGATGAAGAATCTTGGTGCCGGATTTGCCGTTTCGGGTGCTTATTGCGTAGGTACAAAGACGGTTATCGAGGATATTGCAGAAAGGCTTACCGCCCCCTGCATCGGCAAGGAGCTTGGTGCTAACTTTAATCAGCTGGCGTCCTTCTACAAGGGCTTCTTTATGGCTCCCGCCTGCGTGGCGTCTACTATGAAGTCTATGGTATTCGCGGCAAGGATGCTGGAGCTTGCAGGATTCTCGGAGGTTGATCCCAGATATGATGAGAAGCGTACCGATATCGTGCAGACGGTAAATCTCCACTCGGCAGACAAGCTTATAAAGTTCTGCAAGGGTATTCAGATGGGATCGCCCGTCGAGTCCTACTGTATTCCCGAGCCGGGTGATATGCCGGGCTATCCTCATCCCGAGATCATGGCGGCAGGCACCTTTATCACCGGTGCAACCAACGAGCTTTCCTGCGACGGTCCTATCGTCGAGCCCTACACCGCCTATATGCAGGGCGGCCTTACCTACGAGTACGGCAAGCTGGGTGTTATGAAGGCCATCGATATGATGCTGGACCTTCAGGGTTAAGAGTTTCTCTTGACAAAAGCAAATAGGTGTGATATAATAATCACGAACCGAACAGAATATACATCAGGGGTGCGTTATGCTGAGATGATGCCGTGTGCAAAGTCCTGCTGTTGCTGAGATGATGCGTGGCATCAAACCCTTTAACCTGATACGGATAATGCCGTCGTAGGGAGAATGAAGAGCTAGCTTTGGCTTAATCTACCGTGCGGATGCTATATCCTGCACGGTATTTTTTGTTGCGGCATCTTCAGCCGCGGCCAAAGGAGGTAATAAATATGAAGAAAAACACACTTGCCATCTGCGAGGCGGGTATTATGATCGCCCTGTCCACCGTACTGGCGATGCTGAAGCTTATTGATATGCCCTACGGCGGATCGGTAACCTTCGCACAGATGCTTCCCATCCTTATCTACGCATACCGTCACGGCCCGAAATTCGGTATGGGTGCGGCTCTCACCGCATCGGCCATTCAGCTGCTGCTGGGTCTTGAGAACTTCTCCTACCTGCCGCTTGTCAACTGGTATTCGATAGTCGTACTGGCACTACTTGACTATATCGTTGCCTACTCGGTATTCGGTGCAGTCGGCTTCCTCAAGGGTAAAATGGAGTACAGAAGGGCCTTGACGGTATCGGCAATCGCCGCGTCGGTGGTAAGATATCTCTGCCACGTGGTGTCCGGCTTTACCGCCTGGGCTGCCTTCGAGCTGCCCGACGGAGCAGTGCTTGCCTATTCCTTCGGCTACAACGCCACCTATATGATCCCCGAAACCATCGTGCTGGTGGCGGCGACCTATTACATCTCTTCTGCCATTGATTTCTCCAAAGAAACTCCCACCCGTGCGAAGCGTGTGAGCGGTGACGGAAGCCTCGCCCTTATGAAGATAATGTCCGGTCTTGCCGTTTTTGCGGCGATCATAGTGGATACGGTGCTGGTATTCTCGAAGATTCAGGATTCCGAAACGGGTGATTTCATCCTTTCCGGTCTTGCCGAGGTCGACTGGATATCCTTTGCCGTGGTGAGCGTGGTCTGCCTTGGTGCTGCTATCATTCTCCGCGTTGTTGAAAAGAAAAAGAACTGATTTTGCCAAAAAGCCTTGGCAAAAGTGACCGAGCTATCCTCGGTTAAGCATAAAAAAAAGCCGCTACCTTAAGACTTATTAGTCGGTAGCGGTTCTTTTTTATTTAGACGCGGTGTCGGGAGTGCGTCTTTTCGGCTTAGCCTTTCTTCTTCTCGTCGTTTTGCGGCGGATATTAGCCTTCTCAAGTCCCTCGCGGTATTCCTTAAGTGCGTTCTCATCTGCCAGACGGACCGTACGGCGTGCACGCCAGGTGTCGTTAAAGTTTCTATGTAGCTTAAGAGAAAGGAGCATATCTCCATGCTTCTTGCAGGAGAAGTGAAGGGTGTATTTCTGTCCCTTGGAGTGAAGGAGCTTATTCTCCTCCTGCATCTCCCTTTTACAAATGGGACAAAGTGGCTTTCTGACCGTGTCGTCGTCAAGCATCTCGGAAATTGTAACGTATCCGTCGCCACCTGCATCGGCATCACCGATAACCGAGTCCTCAAGGAACTCGCCGCGGACGGATGAATAGGTCCTGACTCCCTCGGGGACGTCAAGCTCCCTAGCCACAAGGGCGGTAAAGTATGCATCGTTAAGTGCGTCGTGGGCAGGAAGGTGCTGCTCTAAGCCAAAATGCTCCATAGCATATTCCAGCGAACGCTGCTTTGAGGAATCGTCGGTCTGGCGATTAAAGATCACCTGCAGGTCATATACCCTGTCAAGCCAGGCGGAGGACAGACCGTTAACGTTGAAGTTCTCCTTCAGCATCGGAATGTCGTCGGGGCCCCAGGTAAGGAAGCAAAAGTCCTTGCCGCACCATTTTTTAAACCTCTCGGCAGCCTCGGGAAGCGGAGTTCCCATATCCATCTGTGCCTGGGTAATGCCGGTAAGCTCACTGACGTGACGGTGAAGCTTTTTAAAATGCTGAGGCTTTACGATGATCTGATAGGAGCCGCAGATGTTCATTCTGGAGTCCATCTTAACCGCACCGATCTGGATCACTTCGCCACGCAGACGGCAGGCAAGACGGCGTTGTACTGCAAGAGCCTTCTGTGCATAGGCCTGATTCCACTCTAAATCAAGTGTTATATAGTACATCTATTAGTCCTTTTTTCATATTTTTACATCTTATTATAACACCGGCTAAATAAAAAGTCAATATATAGAAAGAAAAAAGACCCATCGGATTGACGGGTCTTTGATTTTCAGATTAAAGGATGATGGCGGTTACCGTCAAGCCTGACGTACCAAGGATTACTGCTGGAGCTTAGGATTCTCCTTCACAAACTCCTTCATAAACTCGACCAGCCTTTCAGCTCCCTCATAGGGCATGGAGTTATAGAGAGATGCACAGATACCGCCTACGCTGACGTCGGCTGCAAGATTGATAAGTCCCTGCTCTGCCGCCTCGGCGGTGAACTTTTTATCAAGCTCGCCGTCACCGATAACGAAGCTGACGTTCATCATACTGCGGCACTTTTTGTCCACGGGAGAGGTGTAATAGGACTGACCCTGGCCGTCCAGGTAATCATAGATAAGGCTTGCCTTCTTCTCATTACGACGCTTCATCTCCTCAAGACCACCGACAGAAAGCATCCATTCGAACACCAGCTTTGCAATATAGACGTTCCATATAGGAGCGGTGTGACCGAGGCTGCCAGCCTCCACCAGATGCTTATAATCCATGTTAGTGGGGGTGTCCTTACGGGCGGAGCCGATAAGATCGTTACGCACGATGACCACGGTAAGTCCTGCGGGAGAAACGTTTACCTTAGCGTCTGCGTAGATAAGGCCGAACTTAGTAATGTCGATCGGCTCGGAGCAGAAGCAGGAGGTCATATCGGCAACGAGAGGAATGTTGCCCGTATCGGGAATATAATGGAACTTGGTACCGTATACCGAGTTGTTAAGGCAGATATGAACGTAGTCGGCGTCGGGACGGAAATCGCTCCTCTTAGTAAGGGGAACTGTGGAATAAGGCGGCGATGAGCCACCAGAGGAAGCGGCAATAACGATATCACCGTACTTCTTCGCCTCGTCACATGCACGCTTGGAGTACTTACCCGACACGATATAGTCTGCACACTGGTGAGAGGAAAGAAGATTCATGGGAATCGCGGCGTACTGGCTGGACACGTCGCCCTGGAGGAAGAGGATCTTATAGTTGGCGGGAATGTTCATCAGCCTTCTGAGTGATTCCTCTGCACCCTCGAGTATGTCAATATACTCGGGTGAGCGTTTTTTCAGCTCCATTACCGAAAGACCGGTGTCCTTATAGGAAATAAGCTCTGCCTGGGCACGCTCAAGCACCTCGAGAGGAAGCATTGACGGACCTGCAGAAAAGTTATATATCTGATCTCTGTCCATAGTTGGATATTAGATCCTTTCTAATAAAGCTTTTAAAATATTATACTACTTTCGCCCTTCTTTGTCAAGGGGAGGGCTGATTTAGTCCATCAGAGAGAGGAGAATGCTCTTAAGCTGACGGTGATTTTTCGCGATGTAGGTGGGAGATGGGATATCCAGTTCCTCATAGCTGCCCGACTGGGCGGTATGGATATAGGCGGTGGGCAGGCCGAAGGCGGTAGCACCGAGAATATCGTCACGCATATCGTTGCCAACGTAGATGCTGCTTTCCTTACTGATGCCGAAGCGTTGAAAGGCGATCTCAAACACCTTGGTCGACGGTTTTTTCACTCCCACGTCGGAGGAGATCAGGATGCCGTCGAAAAGCTCGTAAAGACCCGTGGCACGAAGCTCGTCCAAAGTAAAGCAGGACTGAGCATTGGACAACAGATATACACCGCCGCCACGTCTTTTCAGCTCTTTAAGCATTGATTTCACACCGTGAAAGCGTCTTAAGCGAACCATAGAGAGCCTGCGGAATTCACTTGCCAGTGAGGGTGCTACGTCGGGATTGACGCCTCGGCGGGAAAGCATTGCCTCGAACACCGAGAGGAGATCGATCTCATGATCATCACCACGCTTTGCCTCCCTGCAGAGCGAAAGATATTCTGCCCTTACCGACTCTGACCGCTCCCCACCGTCACCGAGAAGGGAGGCAACGCCCTCCCAAAGCTCTTCTCTGCTCTCGTCCGTCCAGATATCAACGAGTGTGCCGTATAGATCAAAAACAAAGTTCATCATTTTCTCCAAAATAATTATTCTCGCATTTATTTTACTATTTCAAGGAGGAAATGTCAATAGCTACAATAAAATGCGGCCGAAGAATCGGCCGCATTTAGCTTTAAATAAGATTTTCCTTAACCGGGAATCTGGTCGGGATCGCCAACTCCGGGGATAGCTATGCAATCGGGAAGCTCGTCGGGGATCTCTACACCACTGCCAAGAGTGATGCCGAAGAGATCTGCGATATTCTGGTAGTGCTCCTCGTTCTCGGGATTTTTCTCAAGAGCTTCCTCAATCTTGGTCTGGATATCAGCCTTTGCACCCTCGTCCATGTTCTCGGTAGCCTTCTGAACCTCATCGGTAAGAGCGGGGTTCTTAGCAACGGAGTCGGTAACAGTACCCATACATACGGGGGACTGAAGCATAGCATCAACAGACTGAACAAGATCCTCGTTAGTGGTTTCCTCAGGCTTGGTAACTACGTTGATAAGACCTGCGAAGGCCTCAGCCTCCTGCTGTACGAACTGATCTCTTGCAGCCTGCTGCTCCTCGGGAGTTGCGTCGGCATTAGCCGCCTGGTTCTCCTGGATACCGGTCTGAAGATTGTCGTAGAAGGTACCTGCAACGTCGGTTACAAGCTCGCCAAAGGTGGTAGAGGGATCGGTTTCAGGCTCATCCTCAGGCTCAAACTCGTCGGGATTGAAGTCGGTGCTGAAGTCGTCGCTGAAATCATCGTCAAATTCGGGCTCCTCAGGCTGCTCGGGATCTTCGGGATCCTCGGGATTCTCCTCGCCGCCGTTACCGGAATCGGTAGAGCCGAAGAAGCCGGATACCATACCAACGAAAAGCTCTCTGTTTATATCATTGAACTCGGGGTCGCTGTTATCGTAGAAGTTACCCAGTGCATCTCTCGCATCATCGGTGGAGAGAGTGGGAGCAGAAGGAGCTTCGGGCTCGCCGGGAGTATCGGGATTCTCGGGATTCTCGGGATTCCCGGGATTCTCGGGATTCTCGGGAGTATCGGGAGTATCCGGATTCTCAGGATTCTCGGGATTCTCAGGGGTCTCGGGATTCTCAGGATTCTCGGGATTATCGGGATTCTCAGGAGTATCGGGAGTATCAGGAGTATCGGGAGTATCGGGAGTATCTGGAGTGTCGGGAGTATCGGGAGTGTCGGGAGTTTCGTTATCACCGTCACCGTTACCGTCATCGGGAAGCTCGGGGAAGAGAGGAGTGTTGTCAAGAACCTCCTGGAAATCCTCAAGGAAGCCATTGATATCGCTCTTAACTACGGTCTGGTATCCGCCGAAGCCGAGGATACCGATGCAAACGATAACGCTGGCAAAATTAATCAAAAATTTCATATTACTTTACCTCCGTTCCGGACATAGAGATAGCCACTCTGATAACGCCGGCTATCTGATTCATAGCATACTCGTAGGTGGTATTCTCATTGCTCTCTACTATGTCGTTGATCTTGAATGCGATAGAGGGCTTCATGTACTGAGAGAGCATCTCATTCTTTACAATACCCTCGATAAGAAGGGGAGGAAGCTGGTTGATACAGCTGGTCTGCTGCATGGTGTCCATGGTCTTGCCAAGCACGCCAAACTGATCTATGAAATCAATTGCGGCAGCAGCACCGCCCTCACCGTTAAGGTTGCCCATGGTATCAACGATACCGAGAAGGCTCATAATAATGTCTACGCAAAGGCGGCTGTCCTTAGCCTTCTCCTCATCAGTCCAATCAGAGAAGTTGGTTGCCGCAAGCATCTTATCAACGGTAACCGCGTTGGATACGAAGTTATCCTTGTCAAGCATTCTGTTAGCGAGAGCAAGGCTGGCGGTATCGGTGCTAGAGGAGCCTGCGTATGCGGTAAGAATAGTATAAAGATTATCGCGAGTGAGTCTGGATCCGGTGGAGCGAAGAGCAAGTGCGTTAATAAGGCCGGGGATAGGCGATACCTTATCCTTATACTTAGCAACTATATCAGCGTTGCTCTCGTCGTAGATAACGATAACCTTATCCTTGCTGTCGTATACGTATGTATTGCCGTTGATCACCATAGTGAAGTAGCCGTAGGATCTGTCCTCGGATGCGTGTGCAAAGGCGGACTGTACCTTCTCCCAATGAGCAACGTAAGCGGAGAACTGTGCATAGCCCTTAACACCGTTGCCGGAGGTAGCCTTAAGGCCAAGACGCTCGGTGTGGTAGATGTAGTACTGGATGGTAGCAAGATCGAACTTAGTGCTGTTATCCTTTACCATCTGATCAAGAAGGTCCTCAATAAAGATGTCATAAGCCTCAGCGTCGTTTGCGGGGATCTGAAGAGTATCGCCAAGGATCTCGACACCAAGCTCGAAGGCACCCTCAAGGGTAGGACCGAATGCGGAGAGTCCGGAGATAGCCTCAACAACGTCGCCGAGGGTCTCGCCATCCTCAAGAATGGTAGCAAAATCAACGTTGCCACCTGCAAGCTTAACGATAATGCCCTTCTCTGCAAGAACGCCAACCACGTCGCCGATAGACTGGAGATCCTCAGAGATGGTTTCTCTGTCTGCGTTCTTATAATAATCAACGAAGGTGGCAATAAGGCCGCCCATAATATCGTCCTCAGCGGGTTCCTCCATCTCAACGTCGGCAATGAGAGTCATAACCACGTCGGTAAGAATGGTGGAAACCACGGGATCGGAAATAATTTCGTTAATGTTCTCACCAACGGTTGCACAATCGCTGGTGGGGGAGGTGATCTGTGCCGCGGCACTGATAAGGTTGGATGCAATTCCCTTGATCACGTCGTCAGCATAGGCGGTCTTGCCATCGGTAAGAAGGATCTTACCGCCTGCTCTGGTGGTGTAATTAAGGAGATCGGAAACACCTACGGTATCGTAGAAGGATACAACGAAGCTGCTTCTGTATGGAGCAACGAGATGCTCGTCAAGAACCTCAAGCACCTGGTAGATCTGGCTGTCCTCAGCATCGGTCTCGGATGCCGCGGTGGTGATGCTCTCAGCCACGTCCATAAGATAGAAGCTGGGCATAAGAAGAACACCGAGAAGGAGAAGGCCGCTTACAACACCGGTAGCGATGGAGATAGCACGCTTCCAGCCACACTCGTTATAGGGGAAGCGTCTCTTTTTCTTAGGCTTCTCCTCGGCTGCGGGTGCAGGTGCAGGCTCTTCTGCCACGGGATCGGCGGTAGCCTCAGGCTGCTCTGCATTTTCCTCTGCGGCAGAGGTGATCTCTGCGTTTTCCTCAGGATTTTCGCAAGCAGAAGCCTCGACAGATGCCTCAGCGGTTGCCTCAACAGGTGCCTCAGCAGTTGCCTCAACAGTTGCCTCAACAGGTGCTTCTGCAGGAGCCTCAACGGGTGCCTCGGCAGGAGCCTCAGCAGGAGCTGCGGCAGCCTTCTTTGCTGCTGCGTTGTCGATAATCTTCACTACGAAGTGAATAATTACACGCAGTATCCAGAGAAGAAGAAGGAAAACGATAACGAAGATAAACGGGCCAACGAAGGTGCTGGCAAGGGCGGCGATAAGATCGGACGCCGTAGCCAACGCAGGCAGCTGAGCGGCCAGATTAAGAAGCCCAACGACCTGGGCAACAGCATTCTGGAACACACCGCCGAGCTGCAGCCCGAAGGTAATTAAAAATGCAACTATAACCGAACCGAGTCTTAAGATATTCTTAAGCATCGATCTGGAAAGTGCCTTGCACACGCCCCTGATGATAGCAACAAGGAAGAGTGCCAAGAGAATCCATGATAAATCCATACTGTCCTCCAAAAATATTAAAAATATATTTATAAAACTAGCATAGCACAGCATATTGCAAATTGCAAGGTGTAAAATATAATTTAATAAATTTATATGAACAAATCGTAAAAAAAGCAAAGGATTATTTGTTGAAAAGCACTAATTGTATCGCACAGAGGAATAATTATTCATACCAAAACGCTTTAGAGGTCTGGCTGTGTAGCATGGATACGCCTGACTCTTACCTACCTAACGTGCGAATTGCTTAGGAAAGAGAAAAATTCCTTGTCAAAAAAGAAAAACAGACGGTGGGGCCGTCTGTTTTTTTATGTTTATCCTTTGAGGTGGTGGAAGCGGGCGAGGATCCTTTTCGCCTGCTCTTTTTTGTCGTCGGTCGTAATTTCGACTATACGCTCAAGGATTTTTGTGCAAATGTCGTTGCTGAGATAACGGATAAGGCGGGAGCCCCAGCGTTTGCTGGAGTCGGAATTTTTGTAATAATCCCAGAACTTGACCTGAGTCGCCTCATTGGGCGTAAGCTCGATGGTGTATTCTGGATCTGCCTTAACGTAGCCGGAATTTACCTCGTCACCCTCGTCAACGCGGTCGGTGATGAAGGCGGCAAAGATAATTCGCTCGGTGGAGCCCGGAAGAATGGTGGTAAGGACGGCAAGGCTGTTGCTCTTGGCGTTCATAAGACGGCGTGCCTTATGGGTGCCGTCGTCGTTAATATCCTCGCCTGCGTTGGCAATCCACTCGTTAAGCATCCTTGCCTCGTAGCAGACGAACTGATCCTCGTTCATAGCCGAGAGCTGATCGTAGGTAAGCTCTCCCTTATGATATCTCGAGCAGGGCGAGCCCTCGCTGGAGCACCACTTTCTCTGCTTTTTCTCAATATTATACACAATGGTTTCGGGCGAGCAGACCCCCTTAAAGCCGATGCAGCTGTCCGAGCAGCCACCGTCACAGAAGTTACACTTGAAGGCAAGGTTGCCCTGCTCTCTGTACATCTGCTCCTGCCTTGACAAAGGACGCTTTTTTCTGCCGGAGGACATAGCTCTCGCCCAGCCGCGACGAAGCTGTGCCGCCTTCTCCTCCTCTATTCTGCGTCTGGTTTCCTGCTGCTCTGCAATAGATTCACGAGCCAGGCTCTCGGCCTCCCTCTGCAGCTCCTCGTCAGCAAATCGCATAGGGCCCGCCAGGGCGTCGGGATAGCGGAATCTGGAGGTTCTGTCTGCAAACTGTACGGTGAGAATACCGTTTTCAAAGCCAACTACCCTTCCCTCTCCGAGCTTATCGTGAATAATGATTCTGTCGAGCATAGCCGTCTCCTTTTCTAAGGTGTCATTTATATTATTATATCACAGGGATGAGAAAAAAGTCAAGTATTGTCATTTGAGCAAAAGAAAAGCCCTCCGAGGCCTCGGAGGGCGGAATATTAAAATTCGGTAGAATCACTCTGGCAGAAGGCGGCGAATGCCTCTGCATCCACATTATCCTTTTTATCAAGGCGAAGGAAGAGATCGTCGATCTTTCTCGGAGAGGCATCTGCACCCCTGCCGTGAAGATACCTTGCAGTGCAATACGCACGGGTAACGTGGTCGAGGTAGGATTTAAACTTTTCCTCATCCTTGCTTGACATACTGTCGTTAGATATCTCCTCTGCCAGACCGACGGGAAGAAGCGACAGATACTCCTTGTTCAGTCCCTCGTTTACCTTTTTGTAATCGGGAACGGTGTCCTTATAAAGCTTAAGCGGAACATCATCCAAGCGTCTGCCCGGCTTAAACATTGGAACCTGCTTAACCTTTTGCGAAGGGACCGCAATCTTGCCGCCCTTAAGCGAATACTGGTCGATTATGTAGACGATGTTCGGGCAGTGGAAATGAAGGAATTTACTGGAAAAGGATATCTGGTTCTTACATCTTGCACCCTCATTCCAGGCGTTAGGGTCATCAGTAACACCGTCAAATTTCTCGGAGGCACGGCGAATAAGGTAATTGAAAAGATATACCGCCGCCACACCGCCTGCAAGAAGCTTGATATCCTCAGAATAGATTGTTTCGCTGCCGTTTTTAGTGTATATAGGCTCCGAAAAGCTGAAGCTTTGGTCCTTTATGCCGTCTACCAGGTCACAGAAGGTTGCAAAATGCGTATGAGAGGTAATAGTTTCGGATATTTCGAAGAAAAAATCACCCTTTCCGTCAGCCGAGCTGATCGCCGTGGCAAGAGGAGTGCGACTGTCGTCCTCATTAACTATAACCCTGCCGTTTTCATCCCTTTTATAGCCGTAGGTACGACGCTCCGGAGAGGCGGCGTAGGCACGTCCGATAATCCATATCAGATCGGCAAGGTGAAGCGGGTTGCCCGACTCTGCATTTCTGCACATATCGTATAAAGCACCGTTGCCGAAGCTGAAGCTGCCGCTCATAGATGACACGACCTCTTCAAGTCTTTTAAATCCTGTAATACTCATTTCATTCTCCTTACTTATAGCATTCACTTGCCTTGGCGATGGCGGCCTTTATCTTCTCCCTCAGGGGCAGAGGCCCTACCACCTCGACGTAATTAAGATACTGAAGTGCCCAATACTCCATAGCCGTCGGGCTGGCGAGAAGGATCACACGCACCTTCTTATCCGCCTCGGATATGGGCGTCATCTTAACCTCCTTGCCAAACCAGTCCACGATATGATCCACGATAAACTCGTCGGCAATAAGCTCTATACGCTCGGGGGTGTCGGTGTACATATATGGCATGGTGGAGGATATCTGCCTGAAGTCGATGCCACGCTCGTAGCCTTTTACACTCTTGATAGGCACGGCGGGCTTATCATAAAGACGGATGTTGGTTATGCGGTCAAGCCTGTGCACCGCCATATTTCCCCAATAGCTGCTGTATCCCATCAGGTAATAACGCTGATTATGAAGAATGAGCTGATAGGGGCTGATACGCTGGAAGGAGGATTTATGCAGCTTAAGATCGGTGCCGTATTTATTGTAATCGTACTGCACCATCTTGCCCTCTGCGATAGCCTCGTCTATTATCTCTATGGTATAGAAAAGCTCCTGGTTCTCGGTCTTGCTCCACTCGTTTACCGAATAGACGTTCTTCACGTGGGAGCGGAAATACTTATTTGACAGGCCGCAAAGACGGTCGATAAGATCCCTTGAATGCCCTGCGGTAATATATTTGCTCTGCAGGACGCCGTCGATAAGCAGACGAAGCTCGGAGTCCTCGAACTCACGGACGTCGATATAGCTGCCACCGCGGCAGGAGCAGATCTCAATGCCTGCATCACGAAGGTCGGCAATATTCTTGCCTATGGCCTTTCGCTCCATTTTAATTCCGTACTCGGTGTCGAGATAGCCGATTATCTCCTCCTGGGTAAGCGGATGGTCGGCGTCGCTATGCTTCAGCAGTATCTGCCATATACGAAGTATGGCAAGCTTTTTCGGTTCAATTCCCATCATGGCGATCTCCTTTTTCGGTCTTTATTTCGCGGCACGGCAAAGTTCCTCCCACACCTTTACCATAGCGTAGGTATCCAGCTTACAGTAGCTTAACAGGCTTTGTCTTGCCGCCTCCCTCTCCTCCTCCGACATCAGAGAGAGTCTTGGGAAGGTGTTCATGGCGTCATCACCGTTCTGCACTCCATCGAGGCTGTGATAATCAAGCTCCGCATCATCGGGGAAAATAGCGGGCAGAACCGACTTGATGGAGAAGGAGCCGCCCATATTACGATTGTAATAATAGCCCTTACGGAATGGAACGACAAGGTCTACGATGTTGTCGCGGATAGCGAGCAGATGGTCCTTGAGATCGGGAAAATAGCCTGCCAGCTCCTTAAGACGAGCCGACTCAAAGTTTTTGTTATACACCATAACGCAGGCAGAGGTGGGGATATCCCTGCAGAGTTGCTCGGCTATCGGACGGAGGGGATCCTCGTCCTCGTGGGCAAGGAACTCCTTATGCATAAGCTCTCCGCCCTCGCTCTCTATGTAGTGAAGCGAATACTGGAAGGGGATCTGGCTATATGGCCTCGTTCCCACGTATCTCGGAATAGCGAGCTGCATGGACTCGAAGTCGAGGAAATAGAGAGGATAGCTGATCTCGGAGAGAAACTCACGGATGCCCTCCTTGTTTATATGAGTGCCAAGCTCATTGAGAGCGTGGTCGATCTGCAGCCTGCGAATGCCGTTTTTCATTATTTTTTCGTCATTCAGAAGATCGCAAAACGCCGCCCTGCCCTCGCTTACACACCTTGCGGCGTACTCAAACTTTACACTGTAAAGATCGAACACCGATGGCGACGGGAGATGGGAGGAGCAATGATCAAAGAAGGGACAGTCATAGGGCTTATGGCACCTTAAGGAAAGCTCACATATCGGCTCGTCGGTCATAGCTATAATATTCTCGGCAAGACGGATATTCTCCTCCACCTCGCCAATCAAATTTGCCACCTCGGAGGAGGCGTCGATTATCTTAAAAAGCTGATCCAATCTTAGAGTGCCGTCGAAAACATACTCGTTATCTATGCAGATAAGGTAGTTGCCCTTCACCTTGATGCCGAGATGCTCAAGAACGTATTTCTGGTAGGCGATATCGGTGTAGTAAATGTCGTTTGGCCTGGTGGAGCTTTTCACCTCGTAGATGGAGTAGCCGTCGCCCTCCCTCTTCAGAATATCCACCGCACAGTAGCTGCCGCCATAGGAGAAGGAGGCCTCGCAGATCACCTGCTGCCCCTCGGACATAAGACGGGCAGTGCGATTTATCATCTCGGTAAGATCCAGCCTGCCGTCCTCCTTATAGGCGGTGACCTCCACGTAGTCACCGAAGAGCTGCATAGCCAGATCGCCGATCTCGTTGCCTCGGGTAAGCTTTCCCTCAAGGCCCTTATCCTCTGCCGCCACCTCGGGCTTATATATCTGAAGCCATAGGCTTCTCGGACATTGGATGAAGCTGCAATATTTGGATTTCGAGAGCATTTTTTCCTCCTTGGCGTAAAGCGGTTCGTTTTCTTAAAATAATTATACCACTTAGTTTTTTCTATTTCAATAGTTATGGGATATTTTCGGGACACAAAAATGCTTTTTTCTATGTTTTCGGCAGGTTGTGTCCCTAAAAACGGACATAGGATCTGCTATTATGATAGCATAAAGGACTGCCCCATTTCATTCGTTTATCAAAAATTTATATACAAGGAGAAAGAAACATGAGTGCTTTTGACAGAGTTATCGGCTACGACCACATTAAGACCGAGATGATGGAGCTTGTGGACATCATCAAAAACCCCGAGGTATATAAGAGCCTCGGGGCCGACCTGCCCAGCGGCGTTATTCTGGAGGGCGATCCCGGCCTTGGCAAAACGCTGTTCGCCACCTGCTTCATCGAGGAGTGCGGCATCAGCTCCTATATCATCAGAAGAGATAAGCAGGCAGGCGAGTTTATTTCCGAGATGACCAAGACCTTTGATACGGCGATAGAAAACGCTCCGTCCGTCATTCTCCTTGACGATATGGACAAGTTTGCTGCCGAGGAGAAGCGTAATGAGGAGTTTACCGTTCTTCAGTCGCTTATCGATTCGATAAAGGGTAAGGGCGTGTTTCTTATAGCTACGGTTAACGATACCGATTTTCTGCCCAAAAGCCTGCTCCGTGCGGGCAGATTCGACAAGCATATCTTCTTCCGAAATCCCTCCAAGGAGGACGGCCCGAGGATCGCCTCCTATTACATAGGCAAGAGACCTGTGGGAGATAGCGTTGACCTTGAGGATGCGGGCAAGATGCTCTGCGACAAGAGCTGTGCCGAGATCGACAGCGTTATTAATTTTGCGGCTATTTCGGCGGCGTACGAGCGTTGTGAGAGGATAGAGATGAGGCATCTTGTAGGTGCAACGCTCCGCAAGGCCTACGGTGTAACCAATAAGTGCGACAAAATGACACCCGAGGAGAAGGAGCAGACCGCATATCACGAGGCGGGTCACGCGGTGCTGTCGGATATTATCGACGAGGGCAGCGTTGGTCTTGCATCCATCTGCTCCTCGAATGGAGGCGACCGCGGTGGCTTTATGCTCAGGTGCATAGAATTTACCCGCCGTCCCCACGTGATAATCGTATCTCTCGGAGGCAAGGCCGCATACGAGCTTAAATACGGAAAAATTGCCTCAGGCACCTCATCCGACATCTCTAAGGCCTGCACTCAGATCGACTTTTCTGTCAAGAGAGTCGGTACCTATGGGTTGGCTAATCTCGGCTTCGGCAACGAAACGGCATCCCAGGATGAGAGAAGCGAGATCGTTGTTACTGCCGAGCTTGAAAGACTGCTCTTCAAGGCCAAGGAGATCCTGGCGGAAAACCGCGAGTTTCTCGACAAGGTGGCGGCAGAGCTGCTTGAAAAGGAAACGCTGCTTAACTCGGATATTGCACGCATCCGTAAGAGCTGCACCATAAAGCCGGCGGTGATCGGCTAAAATAAAAAACGCCTCGCCGTAGCAGAGGCATATAAGGAATGCTGCGGCGGGGAAAAGAAAATATGGAGGTGAAAAAATGAAAAATAACAGCTGTGTGCGTGAAATAAGCTTTGGCGGTAAAATCTGGTGCGTGGTTGCCTGTGAGGAGGAGAAATGCAAGTACAGCTTCTTCCCTGCTAATATTCCCGCAGAGCTTGGCGGCTCGGAGGAGGAATGTGTCTGCGGTGAGATAATCTGCGACTCGCCAGAGGCGGCGTGGGAGTGTGCGACAGCCATTAGCCAGCTGATAAAAAACGGATATTGTGAGAATTTCTGCTGGACGTATGCCTTAGATATGAACGACGTCATATCAAACATCTTCTGTGGCGAGCCTATGAAGCATCTCCACGTGGCGTCCGCCTCCACCCCCGACAAAAGCACTCTGCGTAGGATAAAAAGGGCGGTTGACGGCACGAGTCTTGTGTTCTGCTCCTTCTTAGTTCCCTCGGTAAGATCCTCCGCATTATCCAAGGGTGAGCTGGCACTTGAGGATATTCTCCTGGAAAGAGATGCCGAGGTGTGGTGGCAAAGATCC
Source organism: Eubacteriales bacterium (assembly GCA_045531485.1). Classification (GTDB taxonomy): domain Bacteria; phylum Bacillota; class Clostridia; order Oscillospirales; family CAG-272; genus UBA1740. Next base: position 16,415 of record JAZSEC010000081.1, read on the forward strand.
ATCACCGACTCCTCCGACAGCCTTGACCTCTGGTACAGATAAGCGGTGTCCACCGAGGCTTACTATAGTAAAAAGCACCGCATCTCGCGGTGCTTTTTTGTTTTGCTTATTTTGTAGTCTGGCCGAGGACGAACTTGGTTTTAAGAACCGTTCGCTGAGCGGTTTCCTCACCGCGTATCCTCTTGACAAGAAGCCTTATAACCTGCCTTGCGATCTCCTCTATGGGCTGCTCTACGCTGGTTATATTTCCGACGCCCCACTGTCTGAATATGCCGTCGTAGGAGATTATCTGCATTTCGTCGGGTATCCTCTTACCGAGATCGGAGGCCGCCTCGTAAAAATACAGGGACAGAGTGTATCCCGATACAAAAACCCCGTCAACGTCGGAATATTTTTCTAAAAAGTCGGAAACCACGCCGGGCTCCTCGCCGTGCTGAATTACCTCATTGACCAGCATTTCGGGCATACCGTATTCCGCCATTACGTCAAGATAGGCACGCTCTCTCTCCATAACCTCGGAGGGTACGAGTGGCTTTGAGCCGATAAATCCGATACGCTTAGCACCACGCTCGATCATATATATGATCGCCTTTCTTGTGGCATCATAATTGTCGCTGGTGACGTAGGGGATATTTTCGCCGAATTTTCGGTCGATGGACACGATGGGATAACCGACCAGATCCTCCTCCTCGTGCATATAATGGGTTACGAATACCGCACCGTCCACCTCTCTGTGCTTGATCTTGGTGATGATCTCGGCTTCCTTCTCCACCTTCTGCTGTGAGGATACGAGAACGACAGAATATCCGAATCTGCTCGCCTCATCCTCCAGATAATATGCCAGATTTGCAAAGAACGGGTGGTTGATAACAGGCACCAAGAGAGCGATAATTTGGGTTTCGTTCTTTCTCAGCTGAAGTGCCATATTGTTTCTGGTGTAGTTTAAGGCCTTCATAGCCTCCAGCACCTTGGCTCTGGTCTTTTCGCCAACCGCCTTTTCATTATTTATAACTCTTGAGACGGTTCCAACACCGACTCCTGCATATTTTGCCACGTCCTTGATCGTCGTTTCCATAGTCACCTGCCGACCGAATTGATTTGATGCCGATGTCCCTCTCGGCAAACAATTGTTCACACTTTCCAAGCATATATTAATACATTTTTAATAAAATGTCAACTATTTTCTTTCTTGCAGTCGAAAAAATGAAAAAGATTTACAAATATGTAACAATTTAACTCTACATTGCCTCAAGCTCCTACCGTCGTGATTTTGTCATGCGAATGATGACTCTCTTCAGATAGCCCTCATAATGTTATTAGTAGAATGGCGTACGCCAAAACCGTGGTGGAAATTTCACTTTTTATATTGACAAAAAATAATCAACATGGTATAATACTATTACAAAGTTAAATTTAACTCATATATGGAGGAATTATGGGCCACATTTTTTATGCTGATTTTGACAATTTGTTAAGCGAATACCGCGATCCGATCACGCGGGAAGACAGGCTGATCAAGCACAAATTGGATTCTATCCTTGCACTTTACGACAGCTGCAGTATCGAAGAAAGAGAATTTGCCGATGAAATTACGCTTGAGTTTTCTCGTATTATTGCTATACTCAAAAATCAACATCGACAGGAGCTGACGGAGATAAAACAGAAGCATCAACAAGAGCTGGAAAATATGGGAGAAGATTTCCCTATGGCATATATTCCTTTGCACCGCCAGGATCAAGTCAACACTTACGAATACGATCGCGATGTACTGAGTGATTTTTATGACCATTATAAGCGACCCGGAGATGATCAGCTTTGCTATTGGCAAATTGATGGATATGATTTTAAAAACGAAGAGCATCGCAGGGCGATAGTTAATTTTACTATGTGGGATTATTGCAATCGTATTAAAACGTTTGCAAAAAGATATCTGCATGAGATATATCCCGAAGAGTCTATTCCGCACGTTATTCACGGTGAGGATGCCGATGACTATGAAACATACGAGCCTATAGTCTTTGTATATAACAATCTGGAGCTGATCCTTGCAAAGATGAAAACCACAAACGAAAAGGGCGAAACAGTAAAGCAAAGACTGAATATTCGATCTGCTCTGAGGAAGCTGAATGAGTTTAAGCAGGAGATGGATAAATAATTATTAAAATTATTGGAGAAAAGGAAATGGCAGCTAAAACAAGCGGATTGACAAAAGTAGCAAATGGCATTGCATTCGGAGACGTTTCTAATGTTGCAGTGAGAAACATTTTAACGCAACTTAGCAAAGTGCTTTACGGCGATTTCACGGAAAAACAGATGATAGAAACCATGGAGTATTTCGATTGGTGTTGCCCTTATACCGGTGTTTATTTGAAGGATGATTATTATGCGAGAAATGGCAACTATGCAACCGATCACATTTACCCTCAAAGCAGAACATGGTGCGGCTTAAACGTTATGGGAAATCTTATCCTGGTAAGTAAAAAAGCCAACTCCAAAAAGGCATCGCAGAGCGTAGATGATTTTTTGCTTAATGATACCGACGTCTTAGGTGACTTGGATGACGAAATACGCCAAGAGCGACTTGATAAAATTATAAAGTTCCAAGAAGAACACGAATACGATCCTGAAATAATCAAAAAAACGATTAGCGATATACTGAAAAAAAGATATGACGAAGTCAGAAGCGAGCAAGAAGCATGCATTGAGAAAGCATTAGGTGCCTTGAAAGCTGTTGGTATTGAATCTAAAAAGACGACCGAGTCGGTTGTTGGAGACAAGACATCCAAGACCCCCAAACGTTTTAATGAATATGAACATTATCTTATAGAAGATTGTGGTCAATCCAAAACGGTTGCAGCTTCATACAAAGCGAACAGAAATAAAATCATGAAGGAATTGAAAATCGCCGACGATCTCGACTTGGCAAATCGTATTAATGAAGCTATTGACTTCTGCACTAAAGCAATAGAAGCCGCTAAAAAAAGCGGAGATGCAAAAAAGAAAAAGACTTATACCAATTGTCGCTCCGCGTTAAGAAAATATAAAGATTTTATGGAATCAAAGAAAACCGCAAATTCTTAGCAGAGGCTCCAAAATGGCAGGTTTAAGATACGATACAATTCTCAGCATATCAATCGGTGATGAGAAAATAAAATACGGCATCATATACGGAAACGAGAAAATTGTTTTCATCAAAGTGGGTACAGATGGCAGTATCCGGGGATATCAGGACAAATATCTCAGGATGTCACATCGCGTTCATGACAGAATCAGTGCTACCGTAATCTGTGCTTCAAATCCCTACATAAGCGGGAATTCTCACATTAAAGCGGACAAGTCTTTGATTTAAAAAATAATTGCCGGCCGTAAATCAGATAATTATGAATTGTATTTTGTTGGGATTTCCGACGGCGGAGATCACAGTCTGAAGCTATCTCAGCAATTTTCAAAAACAATAAAGTTCCTCGGTATTAATTCCTCCTACACTACTACAGACGCTTTTGTGGAGAGAATATTGAGCCTGTCTAACGTAAAGAAAATCTTCATATAAGGCACAATGGACGATGATTTTGATTTGATCTTTCCGGGATTAAGTGCACTTGAGTGTGACAACCTGGAGATTGTTGTTATTGATGGTGTTGATCACGAATTTACCGATAGAATTGACGATTTCATCGCACTGATTGATCTCATATAGAAAACCCAAATATAAACCCTCTTGCAATAGACATAACGGTTTCATCGCAGGAGAGTAAAAACATAATTTTCCCTAAATGTTTCTCATAATCACTTGATAAAACGTAACACGGGTGGTATAATGAATTTGTGTAGAGATTTCCACCTTAGAATTTCATCAATTACGAACTCGGAGGTAATACTACATTATGAAAAAACTGATCGCATTAACAGGCTCCTTTAACCCTGTAACCATTGCACATTACACTATCCTCTCCGATGCCGTGGAAAGATTCGGTGCTGATGAAGGCATATATATTGCCACCGATGATCGATACCTTACCCGTAAAGTGACTTTGAAGAGTACACTGAAAAATATTTTTATCTTGCCGGAGACCGTTCGCGGCGAAATGCTTAGCTCTCTTGCAATAGACAACCCTAAGCTCAGCTATTGGGGAGTGGAGCTTGGTAAGGAATACCCGAGTACATACAAAACTCTTGTAAAGCTCATAAAGGATAAGCAAAAGCAGTATCCCGGAGAAGAGATAAAGCTTTATTACCTCTTCGGTGCTGACAAGCTGAGTAATTTCTCTCATTGGGATCACGCAGAGGAGATGGCCCAGCTGTGCGAGTATCTTGTTTATGCCCGTCACTTTGATTTTGAGAGGGTTATTTCTCAGGACGCCTTTCTCACCGCACATCGTGACAGAATCCACCTTTTGCGGGTTGAGGACGAGGATCTTGAGGACGTCAGCTCTACCGAGCTTCGCCGCCGCTTCTTTGCGGGCGAAGATTACTCCAACCTTATGAACAAGGGACCCTATGCCATCATGCAACGATTTTCTCCTGCTGATTTCGCCCCTTTGACCGATGAGGACGTTATCAAGACTCATATACTGTACGGCGGTCGCTTCGGTGGAAACGCAGCACGTCTTCAGGTTTTCAAAACCAACTCCAAGCTGTTTAAAGAGTGGCCAGATTCTCTGGGCGATCGCGATGAGCATCGCAAGGCAAAGACGTATAAGAGTGAATTTACAGTTGCACTGCCCGAGCTGCCGACAGAAACAGTAACCGATTGCGTGAACGCCGACTGTGCGGACGTGGCAAAATCCCTTTTGAACGAGGGACTGAATCCCGCTATACTTAACCTTGCCTCACGAACCTCGCCCTGTGGCGGATACCACAAGGGTACCTCAGCTCAGGAGGAGTGCCTGAGCCAGATGTCTACCCTGTCCCAGTCTCTTTACGCGTTTGGTAGTCCTAAGCACAAGCACATCCGCGAGTCAGGAGTGCCACTTGTTTCCGACGTATATCCCATGGATCTCAACTTCGGCGGTGTTTATTCTCCCTGCGTTACCTTCTTCCGCCACAACGCAGATTCTTACTACGCATTGAGAAAAGAGCCCTTTGACTGTGCGATCATTACGGTCGCGTCGCTTTCTAACCGTGAGAAGAACAGCTTTACCAACGACGAGCGTTTTTATTTCGATGATACGGGATGCCTGACGAACGAGGGGCGGGAAATCCAGGCGAATAAGATCCGCACCATCTTCCGCATAGCACTTGAAAACGGTCACGACAGTTTGGTGCTCGGTGCATTCGGATGCGGTGTATTCCGTCTTCACTCCGACGAGGTCGCGGCACTCTTCCGTGACGTTTTGAACGAATCCGAGTTCAGAAATAAGTTTATGAAGCTCGTTTTCGCTATCTATGAGGGCAAGCCCTCTCCTCGCCGTCGCGAGCCGATTGGACGAGATGGAAAATTCGCTCCCTTCTACGAGATTTTCGGCAAATAACCTATAAGGAAGGAACTGTTATGGAAAACAAGAACATTCTTTTGCTACGTCACCACCCGATGAACTTGCATTTTACCAACACCTTTTATACTTCTCAGACAACGAACAACCTTGGTGAATACACCATCATCGACGTGACCTCCCGCATTACGCGAAATAAAGAGTTCATGAAGGAGCATCCCGGCTTCGCACGTGAAATTTCCCCCTTCTACGTAGGTCCTGTAGTATCATCCGACGGAATGATGGCTAAGATTTTTGAGATCTTCTGGCAATGTGGCAAGGTTTATCCCTGCCACGATGACGGAGGTAAACCGAACGAAGCGTATTTCCAATGGCGAAATCACTTTTATTCACAGGCCGAGTGTACCAAGGATCTCATGCGACACACCTGCAAGAGCATTGGATACGAGCACAAGGATGCCCGCTATTTCGCATACTTTGATAAGGAAACAGGTGAGTACGTTCCTCTCTCTTACGTTAAAGCTCGTAAAAAGGTGTACTTCCCCGAATACGCTAAGCTGATATATAACACCGAGTCATTTCGGTACTTGAAATCTCTTGTCGACAACGGCCAAAAGATCGCTCTTGTGGATTTCGACGCCTGTAACTATAACGAGGCGTGTGCTATGCAGAAGGAGTACACCGCTTACATAAATAAATGTAAGAAAAACAAGGCTTCACCGAAGCTTACGGAGGATGATTTCTTGAAGATAAAGTCGCTGAAGGAGCTTATTAACGCCCCCTTTATGAAGGTGGGACACGGTTGCGTTATCAAGGCACTTCTTCAAGGGGATATTGAAGTGGTTGACGGTGAGGTTGTTGATCACGCAGGAATCTTGGCATAAGGTATATTATGAAAAATTTTGTTGTATCCGATATTCACGACCATTATGATTTGTTGACGGAATCGCTCAACCGTAATGGATTTGATATAAATAATGAAGATCACCGCCTGATCGTCTGCGGGGATGCGTTTTACTCCGGTCCTCAGCCCGGGGAGCTGTTTGTGTTTCTGCACGAGCTATCAGAAAAAGGAAGGCTTATTTTCATTTACGGTAACCACGATATTGAGCTTCTTGATAATCTGAGAGTGAAGCACTTTACCAGGCCCGCAAATCGCAGGTGTGCAGCACTTATCGTGCGTTATCTGACTCAAAAAACTGAGCTGTCTGATGACGAGCTTGTTTCGGAGTGCGAGAACCTTGGATTTACACGGTTTCTTTCCGAAGTCCCCGTATGGTATTACGAAAATGAAGATTACGTGTTTACCCACGGATTCATACCAACCGAAAAAAAGGCTTACAGACCCGATTGGCGAGATGCAACCGAACGGGAGTGGAGAACCGCCGCCGCACGCGGCGACGCGATGATGCTCTCTATGCACTACGGAATCAGCGAGCCGAACAGGAAGATCGTTTGCGGACATTACAGTGCCGCAAGATGCTATCTAATGAAGAATGCAACGCCCACCGATTGGGAGAACAAGATATATAAAGATGTATCAAAAGTCCCCGCCGAAGGCTTCAAGCCGTTTTTCGGTGATACGTTTATCGCAATCGATCAAAGTGTGAAAAAAACGGGATTTATGAACTGTATTGTAATAGAAGAATAACAATGGAGGAATCAATATATGAGAAAAGAATAAATTTATATTAACGTAAGATGAATACACTAGGGTTAATAATGCCAAAGAAATAGAAGGGCACGTATCTTGGCCGAATTGCTCGCAGGCTACTACATACGATACCTTGTCTTAGTATATGTAACTTTATTAATAGAATAAAATTTCGGCAATAGGTTAAGAGATCTGTTGCCGAATTTTTGTTTACAAAAAAGTGAAATAATTCCCTAAAATTTATATATTTTTTTCCAAAACCCCTTGACAAAGGGAAAATTATGTATTATAATTTATTTGAAAGTGGAGATTTCCCTTTTATTATTTTTTGGAGGTAGTTAATCGTGCAGACAGTTAAACACAGATTTTTTGGATTTGGTGAGGTTATCAACAGAGAGGTTAAAGAAGGCGGTACAGATATTACCGTTCGTTTTGAGAGCGGTCGCGAGTCGCATTTCACTATTCCGGATTCCTTTACTCTCGGTATTATGGAGGCTGAAGGCAGCCTGAAAGATGAGGTGGAAATGGCTATCGCTGACAAGAAGGCACGTAAGCAGGCAAAGCTTGAGCAGTTTAAAGCTACGCCTGCCGTGACAACTACCCCTAAACCGTCGCACCGACGCGGCAGGACACCAGCCACCCGCGTCGCAGTTAAGGCATCTGTTGAGGCTGCATTTGAGAGGTATTTGATCAGTGCTGGTTACAGTGAGTATTCAGATGCCGGAAACCCCAGCACAGTCTACGCCTACACTCGTGCGGTCAAGAAGGTTCTTAAAGAGGAAGGCCTGTCCTGGCACACCCTGCAGCAGGATATTGATAATATTATACCTCTTTATGACGTCGGCGGTATCAAGCAGCATATCGGCGAAGAGAGCAACAGCACCGTCATCGACTCGCTCAAGCGTTTTAGCGAGTTTGTTAACCCTTGATTATTCGTATAAAACAAGGTGGACAGTCATCTGTCCACCTTGCATGAAGGACTATGAAGCTATATGAAAAAAGAATGATTTACATGAGGAGAATGAAAAATGGAGCTTAGTCAGTTTATCGGTAAAATCGTTATCAGCACGGAAACGAGGAATAGGTATCACCTTTATTGCATTACCTCGCCTTACATTGACGTTGAATCTGAGAAGCCTAATAGCAGCGGATATCCTTCTCATTACCGTTTTAATTGCATCAACGGTGATCCTATTTCGAACGGTCATCTTGTCTTTGATGATCAGAGCTTGACCGAGCCCTTTAAAAAAGCGTACTCGGCTTATTGTCGTAGCATGGACGGATATTGGGAGGATTACGAATACTGGATGCGTCGTGATTAATGCATAAAAACAATTCATAACGGGGAGCGTGGGAAAATTGGAAAATTTTGAAGCAATTATTGGCTATGCTCAAACCAAGCAGCTTATTATTGATAACAGAGCCAAGCTTGAAAAACTCACCGCACAGTTGATTGAAGAAAAAACACTGCTAGGCGATCGGGTGCAGGAAATTGTCAGATGTGCATGAAACAGAGCCGTCACAAGTGGATAAATGACCATTGACCACTTCCCCTATTACCAAGCTGCGATTATCCTATTGCCTTTGTTTATCGGCTAAGGGCCATGTTTAAAGGTCACCAACGACAGAAAAAAGAAAAAGCACCACATCTGTGGTGCTTTCTCGGGTTTGGTGAGCCAAAGAATTGCAAGGTCGAATACGGGAATTTATTGATTTTTCATTTGTCCGACAAAGCAGAGGGCGGCAATCACCGTTACCGTCACACTATATAGCAAAATTGGTAGAATATGTGTTGCTGCAAGCCCGAAATTTCCGCTGAATAAGGCTTTTTCCATTTCTACTGCGTGAACGAATGGGAGTGCATTGGCTATTTTCTCAAAGGCTCCGCCCACGAGCTTTAAATCGAACCACACGCCCGAAAGCCACGCAGAGAGATTGGTAAGTAATGCTCCGCAGATGCCACCTACCTGCTTGACTCCCAAAATGCTGCCGCACAAAAGTCCAAGTGCAATATTGAAAACTGCCATAGGTATCATGCCGATAAGTGCATAAGCAATATTCACGCTGATCGTAAGCCCCAAGGGAATCGCAAACAGATAGCAGATAAGAGTCTGACCAAGACCAATGGGCAGAAGCGGAAGCATATATCCCATTATAAAATCAAAGCCTGTAAGAGGTGTTGTGTACAACCTCTGCAGGAGTGCACTTTCTCTGTCTTTGGCAACCAAGGTTGCAGAAAACAACGTCATAAACGACAGTCCAAACACAGTAATACCGGGAGTCAGGGTGTCGATTTCAAACAAGCTCACGGGTATATTTTGCTGCAAGGCACTGAGAAGAAATAATAGTACCAACGGAAATCCCAACCCAAAGCCAAGATTGATGGGATCACGCAAAATTTCTTTTGCACATCTTTTAGCAAAGGTCATTATTCTCATACCACGCCCTCCTTTACGATAGCGACGAACGCAGCTTCAAAATCACTTGTATTTGCTTGTGCCATTAATTCCTCTACCGTTCCTACGGTCAGGAGCTTGCCGTTTTTCATAATGCCTATCCGGTCAGAGAGTGCTTCGGCTTCTTCCATATAATGCGTTGTCAGAATTATGGTTACGTTACCCCTCAAGGCTCGAATCGTTTCCCAAAGCTCATGCCTTGCTATAACGTCAAGTCCAAGAGTGGGTTCGTCCAAAAACAGAATTTGAGGCTCGCTGATCAGAGCCATTGCAATGCTGACACGCCGTTGCCAACCACCTGATAGCTTTCCTGCTTTTCTCGTCAGAACATCAGCCAAAGCAAATTGCTCCGACATCTCTAAGATTTTCGCAGAGGTCTTTTCTTTTGAAAACCCATAAATACCACAGATTAATTCTAAGTTTTCTTTTACGGAAAGGTTAGGGGCAACGGCGGTTTCTTGCGGCGATATCCCAATCAGCCGCATTACCTTTTCCGCTTCCTTTGTAACGCTATAACCGCCTACAACGGCATCTCCGTCCGTGGGAACCGTCAGGCAAGAGAGCATTTTTATTGTCGTGGTCTTTCCCGCACCGTTTACACCGAGCAAAGAAAACAATTCGCCCTGCCCTATTTCCAAATCAAGCGAATCCACGGCGGTTACGTTTTTGTACCGTTTAACAAGCTTGATTGCTTTTATTGCATTAATACGTATCACATCCCTTCGTTTTAGTCATTGATATTTTACCAAACGAAAGTGCTCGATTGTTGTTTTTTGCCTATTCGGTTATTATTTGTGTCTTATCGGTTGCGTGTAAAAACGAAAATATGGGATAATATTGAAAAACAGACGTAATTTAAATTAGTGTGCTTTTTATGTAAATGCAGTAAACTGTGCATTGTATAGAGCCGTACGAGAATTTCAGCAAAGCTGAATATACCCACACCCCCTTCTCGCTTCGGCTCGGTCACACTCAGGGGAAAACGATTATCAATCGTTTTCTTAGACCTTCGTGCCGCTTCGCTACCTTGAAAGCGAACTTTCAGATCTCCGAGCGGCAAATGCGAACCCATGCGACTTGCGTCGCCGTGGTCGATGAAAGCCAGAAAAGAGCAAATACAATCGTGGCACGAATGAACCTAAAAGAAAAGCACAAGAAAGTGTTAGATTGCTATCTTAAGGGTATGGACGCCCAGGAAATATCTAAATCGTTAGGAATTGCCTACGCTACGGTTTGGCGACACAGAATGCTCTTGCAACAGCGGTATATCGAAGTTGCGGGATACCAAGTACAATGAAAAAATAACATACTCAATATGGCTTATTTACAGATAAATACATAATATTGATGAGAGATAGCCGAGCCTGGCAACCCAGGCTCGGCTTTTTTGTTGTCTTAATCTTTAATCAATGTTCTTTTTCGATACTCAGAAGGTGTTTCACTGTAGTGCTTTTTAAAAGCGTTTTGAAAATGCGACTGGCTTGAATAGCATAGGTAGTTGCTAATTTCACTTATTGGCTTATCTGTATAGCGAAGCAGCGACTTTGCCTCGCGAAGACGGCAATGAGATATGTATTCTCCTATTCCCATACCAAGCTCCGCCTTGAATTTCTTGAAAAGATAGGCACGGCTTTTACCCGAGACTTCTATAATATCGTCAACCGAAATAGGCTCGTTAATATGAGCTTTAATAAATTGCATTAAGGTATAAAGCTCCTTGGAGATTCCCTCGGGGAGCTTTTGTTGTCCTACTCTGCGAGCAAAATCGATGGGCATATTGTACTGCAGATTTTTAACTGTTTCCTCGCTTTGAAGTCTTTCACACTCCTGAATGTAAGTGTCAATAAGCTGATAGGTTTCCTCCACGTCCATACCGCCGGGAATCGCGGCGAATTTACCGATAACCGTTACCAAACCTATAAAGAGGTTTTTCGCCTGCCTAAGCGGGGTTTCGGCAAGCTTTCCCTCGGTGTCCATATTTGGCATTTTTGTTGCTTGCAGTAAAAATGCATTAAGCTTTTCGACATCACCTTGCTTTATCAGATCAAGCATTTGCATCTCAAATGGATAGGTACCGTGAGAGCGTTGCTCCTCGCGGTCGACATAACTTTTTTCGAAATGCTTTTGACCGATAATTGACTCAAAGCCGGTGTCGGTCAGACCAAAGGAGTCCACAATGCTTTTCTTTTCACCCGTCAGAACAAAATGCTGGTAAACAAGAAGATTTATAAATTTGTTATAGGTGTATTGGGGAATACCGCTGAGATATGCAAAAATATCAGCGTATCTCGTAATGGAAATTGCGTTTTTATTCATATAAGTACGAACGAAATCTTCGGTAATCGGTGTTGCATAGGCAGGGCCGAGAATGAAGGAATGAATACCGTCGGGACATTTGACCATTCCGAAATATCCCGTATCACCCGAAACGTGAAGTGCAGGACTTTCCATCTCGTAAAGCTTTTCAAATACGAAGGGGTATGGGTCGCCATCCCCGTAAAAGCCAGCAGCGTGAATAAATTTGCTGTTTTCATAAAGTGCTATGGGAATATAGTGAGATGCATAAAAAATATCGGTGTAATCTCTATAATTTTGCATAAAAATCTCCAAATATAGACTTTTTTATATAATTATATACTATTTTGCAATACGATGCAAGATGTTTTTGATAAAATGATAATGGAATTTTATGAAAAGAGGTGATTTTTTGACCCTTGATATTAATAAAGGTTGGCTTTTCTGTAAAGCAGGCGAGGTTCCCTATGAGATAGACCTGCCGCATGATGCAATGTTGACCGAAAAGCGTGATCCATCCTGCCGTAACGGAGTAAATTCGGGCTATTTCCCGGGCGGAAAGTATGTGTATGAAAAGAGTTTTTCGGTAAGCGACAGCGATTTAGAAAAATCCTTTGTATTGCATTTCGGCGGAGTTTATCAAAATTGCAGGGTGATGCTGAACGGCTCTCTTGCGGGCGAACACAGATACGGCTATACCCCGTTTGATGTGGACATTACTCCATACGTGACAAAAGGAGAAAACACGATACTTGTTCTTGTGGATAATTCGCTTGAGCCAAACTGCCGTTGGTATTCAGGTGCGGGAATATACCGCCCTGTAAATCTTCTCGTAAGAGATAGATGTCATATTAAAAATGTAAGCGTAAAAACAAAAAGCATTTCTCCCGCTATAGTCGAGATTTCAGCGGAAAGCACCACGGAATGTAAACATTTGTTGGAAATTTACAAGGAAAACGTGCTTATTTACAGCGGAGAGCTTGGCGATATTAAAATTGAAAATGCCAAGCTTTGGAGTGCAGAGCATCCAAATCTTTACACCATGAAAATCAAGACGGATACCGATGAATGGGTGGAGAATTTTGGCATTCGAACCCTTGAATGGACTGCAGATCGGGGACTAATTGTAAATGGAGAGAGTGTGCTTCTGCGAGGCGGTTGTATCCATCACGACCACGGCGTGCTTGGTGCTTGTGAGTACAAGGACGCAAGTGAGAGAAGAATTCGTATTCTTAAAGAAAACGGATTTAACGCGGTAAGAATTGCTCACCACCCTGCGTCGCAGATTGTACTTGATGCCTGTGATAAGCTTGGTATGTACGTGATGAACGAGACCTTTGACGGCTGGTACACTCCCAAGACCTACCACGATTATTCCAGATGGTTTTACCGTGATTGGAGGGACGATCTTCGTGCGATGATACTCTCGGCAAGAAATCATCCGTCGGTTATTATGTATTCCACCGGCAACGAGGTGACGGAAACTGCAACCAAAAAGGGTGCAGCACTTTGCCGTGAGATGACCGACTTCGCTCATTCCATTGACCCGACCAGGCCTGTGACAGCAGGTGTTAACGTGCTTCTCAACGTATATGCGAATATGGGCATCGGTGTTTATACCGATAAGGGTGATTATAAGCCAGAGCCTCTGCCGCCAAAAAATAAATATAAGGAAAAAAAGACCGGATCTGCTTTCTTCAATGCAGTTACACAAAAACTCGGTAAACTGATGTTCTTTATGAGTCAGGGCAAACCGGGTGACATAGCATCAAAGGGAGCGGGCGATGGACTTGATATTCTTGGACTGAATTACGCATCATCGAGATACGATTACGATGCTAAAAAATATCCCGAAAGAATCATGGTAGGTGCAGAAACCATGGTTGCAGATCTCCCTTATAACTGGGAGAGGGTGAAAAAATATCCACAGCTTGTGGGTGACTTTGTATGGTCGGCTTGGGATTATCTTGGAGAGACCTGCATGGGATGGACCTACCACTCGTATAAAGGACTCCCTCTTCTCTCGAATCAGGGAATGATAGATATAACCGGCAAGCCTCTCGCCTCGATGGGCTTTATGCAGGTGGTCTGGGGGATGAGGGATAAGCCGTTTATTGCCGTTCGTCCGCTAAATCACGCAGAAGACAAGCCGTCCAAGGGCTCTTGGCAATTCACGGACGCAATAGATAGCTGGAATTGGGTCAGATACGAGCGAGTTCCTGCCACTGTTGAGGTTTATGCGAACGGTCACTCTGTAAGACTTACACTTAACGGCAAAGAAATTGGGGTAAAAAAGATAAATAATTTCAAGACGATTTTTAAGTTGCCCTATTATAAAGGCGAGCTCAAAGCAGAGGCACTTGACGAAAGGGGAAGAGTGCTTTCAACGCACAGCTTATTTTCGGGTGATGATAAAATGATAATTTCTGCAATTCCCGAAAGACGCGAGTTATCCGTTGGTGAGCTTTGCTATATTCCCATAGAGTTTGTGGACGGCAAAGGATTGCTTCGTCCCGATCTTGAACAAAGAGTTGACGTATCGGTCGAGGGTGGAAAGCTACTTGGTATTGGTAGTGCGCTTTACAAGACCGATGACGCCTTTAATAACAGTTTTTATAATTCCTATCGCGGAAGATGTCTTGCAGTAGTACAGGCAACCGAGAAAGGAAATATAAATATATCAATTAATTCAGCGGGAGTTACACCTGCATACATAAATTTGGAGGTAAAATAAAATGACAACAAAGAAACGTGGCTTGCTTTCAAATTCGATATTTGAAAAGCCATTTATGGACTCAAAAGCAAAAACCGAACACGTAACCACAAAAGAGTGGGTATTCGGACATCTCATCGGTCCTCTTGGACTCATTTTTGTGGTGAACACTATTGCGGCTCTTGTTGAAAAATTCTTCACTCAGCAAACGGGTGCTATGTACGGTGTGGAAAACGTCGAAATGATAAAGCAGATGGGCGGATACTATGAAATAGTAATGACAATTGCTAAAATATTAGCAGTTGCTGTTGGTCTTCTCAACGGTTTTCTCATTCAGAAAACCAATTCCAGACAAGGTAGAATGCGTCCTTGGTTCTTAATTTTTGGATTTGTATCTATTGCCGTAGGCGGACTTATCTTCCTCTTCCCCGGCAGGACTCTCGGTGACGCATACTGGTACTATTTCTTCTTCCTTTTGATCTGCTATCACACGGTCGGCTCGTCATACTTCTATCTGTTCAGAGACACTATCTGCTCGCTCACGACTCGCGATCCCAAGGAAAAAACAAAAATTCAGTTCATTCGTAAGATGTCCTGGACACTTCTTTCCGGTATTGTTATCGGTATGGTGTTCAATATGGTGCTTCTTCCCATGTGGCTTGAAAAGGATATTAACGGTTATCCTCTGCTTATGGTAATTATGTCCCTTGTTGCTATTCCTCTTGTGCTTATGGAATATTTCTACACCCGTGAGCGTATTTCGGAGGACGTATCAATTGAGGCAAGCGGTCTTCTTCAAAAGAACGAGATCCCCTTAAAGGATCAGCTCAAAGCACTCTTTACAAACAAATATTACGTTATTCTTATAATTATTTTCACAATCAGTGGTATCGTTGACAACTTCAAGGGCGGTAACGTTCAGTATTTCTATATCAAGTTCTTGCTTGACGGCGTTAACAATCCTCTTATGTTTACCATTTATATGGTAATTACAGGTGCTCCTCTTGGTATCGGTGCTTTCTGCATTTATCCTCTTGTAAAGAAGATGGGTATCAAGAATCTCACTGTTCTTGGATATTCATTGGTACTTATAGGAAGTATCATGGGCTGGCTATTCCCAACTAATATTCCGATCGCATTTATTGGCGGTTTTCTTCGCAATATGGGTTGGCTTCCTAATGCTTACATATTTGCAACACTTCTTTGCTTTGCTTACGATAGCATTGAGTATAAATCACACCTTCGTCTTGAGGGACTTATGGGTGTTGCGGTGGTTACTGCTTTGCAGGCACTTATTTACGCTCCCTTTGCGGGCGGTTATGAATCAACCATTCTCAAAATGGGATTTGTTGACGTTGAGGGTGTAATTCCCAGTGCTGAGGTTATCAGCTTTATGAATAGTGCATTCTACCTCTTTGATGCAGCATTGGCACTTGTGGTTGTAGTTCTTCTTCCGTTTGTTGATGTTGAGAAGAAGTTGCCTGAGATAAACGCTGAGCTTGAAAAACGCAAGGAATTGGTGCTTTCAAGTAATTCTGAAGAATAAACAAATTAAAATTTGCTTGTTTAATACTTACAAAAACGGAGATTTTTTATGGCAAAAATACGAATTATTGGCGCTACCTCACCAGAAGTATCTAAAAGAGAAATAAAGCATAGAGAGCTTGCACGTCGGGTTGCGACAGAAGGTATAGTTTTGCTTAAAAATGATGGTGTATTGCCACTCAAAACAAGACAAATTGCCCTTTACGGTCCCGGTAGCAGAAAAACCGTTAAGGGGGGCTCGGGTAGCGGTGACGTGCACGAGAGACATAGTGTCACAATTGAAGAAGGACTTAAAAATGCGGGGTTCGTATTTCCTTCTGCTCTGTGGATGGATAGATTTGTTGAAAAATACAACACCGATGTTGCACTCTGGAGAGCCGAGGTTGAAGGAAAAATAAAGGGATATGGACCAATTCAAACAATGCAGATGTTCGACGTCATTCACGAGAATCCTATGCCTTATCCCGCTTGCACTCCTATTCTCCACGATGAGCTTACAAATGAATGTGATACTGCTATATACGTCCTCTCTCGCCAAGCGGGAGAGGGCAAGGATCGCAGAGTAGAAAAGGGCGATTATCTTCTTTCGGATCTTGAAGAAGAAAGCCTGAAGATCCTTTCCGACCACTATAAGAAGCTTATTCTTGTGCTTAACTGCGGTGGAGTTATGGATCTCTCCATACTTGACAAGGTTAGGATTGATGCGGTAATCTTCTATGGTCAGGGTGGAATGGAGGGCGGAAACGCTCTTGCTGATATTCTTACAGGAAAGGTTAATCCTTCCGGAAAGTTGACTGACACTTGGGCAAGAAATTATGAGGATTACCCCTCGGCTGATACCTTCGGTCACAGAAACGGTGACCTTGAAAACGAGGAATACAGCGAGGGTATCTACGTTGGCTACCGTTGGTTTGATAAGAATGAAATAAAGCCGCGGTATGAATTTGGTTTTGGACTTAGCTATACCGAGTTTGAAACCAGAGTGACAAGTCTTGAAAACGACAAATTAATCGTTGATGTTACCAATATTGGAAAAATAGCAGGCAAAGAGGTTTTGCAGCTCTATTCTTCAAAGCCCTCTTGCGATTGCGAGAAAAAAGCTCTCGTTGCATTTACTAAAACAAGTATAATTGAACCCGGTGCAACCGAGAGGTTGGAAATACATTTTGATTTATCAAAGATAGCTACCTTTGACGAAGAAAGATCTGCATTTGTAATTGAAAAGGGTGAGCATACGCTCATTTTGAATGATGAAGAATGCAGAAAGATTAATATTAAAAATGAAATTATCGTAGAAAAGGTGTCACCCATAACACAGGGTGCACACGGAAAACATAATGAAGCTTTCTCCGATAAAGTTAATAACGTTTTATCAAAACTAAGTGATGAGGAGAAAATTTTGCTCGTTGTTGGTGGTGGATACAGTATCCGTTGCTACAACAACGTTATGGGTGCTGCAGGCAGAACCTGTACGAAGCTTCTTAAGAAAGGAATTCCCAACATAATTCTTGCCGATGGTCCCGCCGGACTTAATGTTAATCAGATCAGTGCTATCGGCTATGAGGGATTTCCTCGATATCCCGATGGTTTACCCGAGGATTGGCAATGGGGATATCTTAAAAAGCTTGAGCCCATATTAAAAACCAAATTAGGCACTAAAAAGACGGTGTATCGCTATATGACCGCCTGGCCAAGCGAGACCGTTCAGGCACAGACTTGGAACACGAAGCTTATAGAAAGACTCGGAGAGGCAGTTGGTAATGAAATGCTTGAAATAGGTGTTTCCGTATGGCTGGCTCCCGGACTCAATATCCATAGAAATCCTCTTTGCGGCAGAAACTTCGAGTATTATTCCGAGGATCCTGTGGTTTCGGGTAAAATGGCGGCGGCGATCACCCGAGGCGTGCAATCTGTGGGCGGTGTTGGTGTTGCTCAAAAGCATTTTTGCTGTAATAACCAAGAGGACAACCGCACAGGCGTTTCTGCTAACATTTCACAAAGAGTGCTGCGTGAGATTTATCTTCGTGCATTCGAAATCGCAGTAAAAGAGGGAAAGCCTTGGACGGTAATGTCAAGCTATAACAGGGTTAACGGCAAGCACGTTTGCAACACCTATGACCTTTGCACAAAAGTCTTGCGCAAGGAATGGGGATTTAGCGGTCTTGTTATGAGCGATTGGAATGCTACCGAGCAATGCTCCTATGCCGAAGCGATAAATGCAGGAAACGATCTTATTATGCCCGGTGGTAATAATGTTGTTAAAAAGCTTTTGAGCGACCTGAAAGAAGGAAAACTTGATAGAAATGCGCTTAATAATTCAGCCGCTCGAGTGCTTGAGTTGATTTATAAAAGCGAAACTTGTAAGGATTTTTGATTATGAACCCATTTTTACCATTAAACGAATATATACCTGACGGTGAGCCACGCGTTTTTGGTGACAGAGTTTACCTCTATGGATCACACGATAAGGCACGCAGCAATCGCTTTTGCGTGCAGGACTACACCGTTTGGTCTGCACATATTGACGATTTATCAAAATGGACAAATCACGGTGTAACTTATAAGAAAATACAAGATCCAAGGTCAAAGCCGGGACTAGAGGTGGACTTCTACGCTCCTGATTGCGTTCGTGGAAACGATGGAAGATACTATCTCTATTACTGTGCAATGGGACCAAATACTAAAAATTTTGGTCCTATGTCAGTAGCTGTTTCAAATGAACCCTGCGGTCCTTTTGAATATCTTGGCGATATAAGATATGCTGACGGCACACCTGTGCTTAAATATCTCACAAACGACCCTGCTGTTATCAATGACAACGGACGGATTTGGCTTTATTACGGATGGGGACTTGCAAGAGATTTTAGGTCGAAAATATTAAGTCCGCTTTACAATTTTGTGCAAAGCAAGTTGTTCGCAAGACCTATATCAGAAATCAAGGAAACAAAGCCATCAATTCTATCTTGTGCGGTGGTCGAGCTGTGTGACGATATGATGACGGTTAAGGGTGAACCCAAAGCCGTTCTTGACAGCAAGACCACAGCACCAAAAGACAGCGAGCTATATAATCACGCGTTCTACGAAGCACCATCGATCAGAAAGATCGGTGATACGTATTATCTCGTTTATTCATCGGGGGAAAACAACGAGCTTGCCTATGCCACAAGCAAGTACCCTGACAGAGGCTTTGAATATCGAGGCGTGATAATCTCAAACAGCGACATAGGATATAATGGCAATAAAAAGAAAAAAGCCCCTGCAGGCACTATTCACGGAGGAATTGAATGTATAAAGGGAAAATGGTATGTCTTTTATCATAGATGTACCAACAACACCGATTTTTCAAGGCAGGCATGCACCGAGCCGATTGAAATCTTAGCTGACGGCAACATTCCTCAGGTAGAGATAACTACACAAGGAGTGGGTGAACCAATTAAGGCCGTCGGCGTGCTTGAGGCAGCAAGGTGCTGTAATCTTATTACAAAAAAATCGGTGTGCCTCGGTGTAGGTATAGCACAGAAAAGAACCCGAATCGACGATGATGGGAAGGATATTTTTGTAGCTGATATTGAAGACGGCACAGAGCTTGGATATAAATGTTTATCCTTCACAAATGTGAAAAAAATCAGCCTCACCTGCCGTGGCAAAGAAGCCATTATAGAAATATTCATTAATGATGAAAGGCGGAAATGCGGCGAGGTAAAGACAGAAGCAACAACCGATTGGCAGAGTTTTTCTGCAAATGCAGACGTTCCCGACGGCACTCATGCCTTATACCTTAAAATCAAAGGAAAAAGCAAAAGAGATATTAAGGAAATACAGTTTAACTAAGGAGATAAAAATGGGATTTTCTAAAGACTTTTTATGGGGAGCTGCTGCCGCATCCGCTCAGATAGAGGGCGGATGGAATGAGGGAGGAAGAACTCCGAGCATTTGGGACGTAGCGCCCGAGAATAAAATAAAAAACGGCGATAACTGTCACATCGCCTGCGACCATTATCACAGAATGAAAGAGGACGTTGCCTTGATGCGTGAGCTGGGGCTGAAATCCTACCGTTTCTCCGTCAGCTGGTCTAGAGTTATCCCCGAGGAAGGCAGAGTGAATCCCGAGGGAATTAAGTTCTATTCTGACCTTATTGACGAGCTTATTAAGAATGATATTGTGCCTATGTTGACCGTTTATCACTGGGATATGCCAACTTGGGTTTGCAAAAAAGGGGGTTGGATGTCAAAAAACATCATTCCCCTCTTTAAGAATTATACAAGAGTTTTGGTAGAGGCATTCTCCGACAGAGTAAAGTGGTGGATGCCTATGAACGAGCCCGGTTGCTTTATTATGAACGGACATATGCAGGGTATCCACGCACCCTTTAAGCGCAATTATCTTGCCCTGTCAAAGCTGACTCGCAACTGTATGCTTGCTCACGCAGAGTCCGTAAAAGCGATAAGAAAATATGCAAAACAGCCGGTTAAGATTGGTATTGCTTTTTCAACAGGCGCTTACGTTCCCGATAATGAAACGCCCGAGGAGATTGAGAGGGCGAGGGCTCTTTCTGTAGAAAAGGGCTGCGGACTTATGGGTAACCGCTGGTGGATGGATCCGTTGCTTGCAGGCAAGCCCGTGAGAGCATATGGAATTTATTCTTCAAAAAAGCGTGATATGAAGGAAATATATCAGCCCCTTGATTTCATCGGACTTAACATTTACACTTCATACAACTACGCCGAGTGGGGTGCAGGAAATGAAAAAGCGCCCGACGATATGCCTAAAAACTCGCTTGGTTGGGTTATTGATCCGAGATGTATGTATTGGAACGTAAAATTCGTTCACGAGAAATATAAGCTCCCAATAATGATAACCGAAAACGGTCTTGCCGCAAGCGATGCTGTAAGCGACGACGGCAAGGTCTACGACCCTGATAGAGCAGAATTTATCAAGGGTTATCTCTCGGCCCTTAAACGTGCGGCAAATGAGGGCATTCCTGTTCTTGGCTATCAGCATTGGTCCATTATGGACAATTTTGAGTGGGCAGAGGGCTATGGAACTCGCTTCGGCCTTGTTCACGTAGATTACGAAACCCAAAAGCGCACTCTTAAGGAGTCAGCATACTATTATAAACACATCATCGAAACCAACGGTGAGGATCTATAATGCATTATTATATAGGAATAGATCTCGGCACGTCGGCAATGAAGCTGTTGCTGGTTCGTAGAGATGGCGAGATCATGAATACAGTTACAAAAGAATATCCACTTGAGTTTCCGAGAAACGGCTGGAGCCAGCAAAATCCCGAGGATTGGAAAATAGCACTCTTTGAAGGAGTTCCGGAATTGCTATCAGGATTTGACGCTTCGCTTGTAAAAGGTATTGGAGCAGGTGGACAGATGCACGGACTTGTGGTGCTTGACGAAACCGATACGGTTATTCGTCCTGCAATTCTCTGGAATGACGGCAGAACCGAAAAAGAGGTTGAATATCTCAATGAGGTTATTGGTAAGAAAAGGCTTTCCGAGCTGACTGCAAATATTGCTTTCGCAGGCTTTACCGCGCCGAAAATTCTTTGGATGAAGGAGAATGAGCCCGAGAATTTTGCAAGAATAAGCAAAATTATGCTCCCAAAGGATTACATAAACTATATCTTAACAGGTGTTCACTCTTGCGACTATTCCGACGCTTCGGGAATGCTTTTGCTTGATGTAAAAAATAAACATTGGTCGCCTGAAATGCTTAAAATATGCTCGATTAAAGAAGAACAGATGCCCACGCTTTACGAAAGCTACGAGAGTATCGGTACGGTCCTGCCCGAAATTGCCGAAAGACTTGGACTCTCCGAGGATGTAATTGTCTGCGCAGGTGCAGGAGATAATGCGGCAGCAGCAGTTGGTACGGGTGTTGTCGGTGAGGGGGGGTGCAATATTTCTCTCGGCACGTCGGGAACGGTATTTATCTCATCCGAAGAATTTGGTGTTGACCCCAATAATGCGCTGCACTCCTTTGCTCATGCGGACGGAGGCTATCACCTTATGGGCTGTATGCTTTCTGCGGCTTCCTGCAACAAGTGGCTTATGGAAGATATACTTGGTACCACCGATTATGATGGAGAGCAAGCAAAAATCACCGATGATATGCTTGGAGAAAATGACGTATATTTTCTCCCCTACCTTATGGGCGAGAGAAGTCCTATAAACGATACAAACGCCCGTGGTACTTTCATTGGAATGAGTATGAATACAAAAAGAGAGGAAATCGTTCTTGCCGTTCTTGAAGGCGTAGCATTTGCCCTGCGTGACAGTATTGAGGTTGCAAGAAGCCTCGGTATAGAGATAAATACAAGTAAGCTTTGTGGTGGCGGTGCAAAATCTCACCTTTGGAGAAAAATCCTTGCGTCGGTGCTCAATATTGAACTTGAAATACCAAAATCCGAGCAAGGACCTTCGATGGGTGGAGCGATACTTGCTATGGTCGCCTCCGGCGAATACAAAACAGTGAACGAAGCTTGTGGCAAGCTTTGCAAGGTGTCAAGTACAATTAAACCTGACAAAAAACTTGTGGCGAAATACGAAGATAAATACCAAAAATTCAAGATAATATATCCATATTGCAAAGAATTATTTGCAAAAATAATATAAAAGGAGCGAAATATGTATTTTCCTACCATTAAAAAAATAAAATATGAGGGTGCAAACTCAACTAATCCCCTAGCCTTTAAGTTCTATGATGCCGACAGAGTAATTCTCGGCAAGACCATGAAGGAGCATCTTCCTTTTGCTATGGCTTGGTGGCATAATCTTTGTGCGGCAGGAACCGATATGTTCGGCAGAGATACCGCAGACAAGTCCTTTGGTACAGAAAAAGGCACGATGGCTCACGCAAAGGCGAAGGTTGACGCAGGCTTTGAGTTTATGCAGAAGCTTGGCATTGAATACTTCTGCTTCCACGACGTAGATATCGTTCCCGAGGCTGACGACATTAAGGAAACCAACCGCCGCCTTGACGAGATTTCTGACTACATACTTGAAAAGATGCAGGAGACCGGGATCAAGTGCCTTTGGGGTACGGCAAATATGTTCTCTAATCCCAGATTTATGAACGGTGCCGGCTCTTCTAACTCTGTAGATGTATTCTGCTTTGCGGCGGCACAGGTAAAGAAAGCACTCGAAATTACTGTTAAGCTTGGTGGTAAAGGCTACGTTTTCTGGGGTGGCCGCGAGGGATATGAAACACTCCTTAACACTGACCTAAAGTTCGAACAGGAAAATATCGCTAATCTTATGAGAATGGCGGTTGAATACGGTCGTTCCATCGGATTTACAGGCGATTTCTATATTGAGCCCAAGCCCAAGGAGCCTATGAAGCATCAGTATGATTTCGATGCGGCAACTGCTATCGGCTTCCTCCGTCAGTACGGTCTTGACAAGGATTTCAAGATGAATATCGAGGCAAACCACGCAACTCTTGCAGGTCACACCTTCCAGCACGACTTAAGAATTTCTGCAATCAACGGAATGCTCGGTTCAATTGACGCAAACCAGGGCGACTATCTCCTCGGTTGGGACACCGACGAGTTCCCCTACGATGTTTATGAAACTACAATGTGTATGTACGAGGTTCTAAAAGCGGGCGGCCTTATCGGTGGCTTTAACTTCGACGCAAAGAACCGCCGTCCTAGCTACACAGCAGAGGATATGTTCCATGCATTCATTCTCGGTATGGATGCCTTTGCTCTTGGCCTTATTAAGGCGGCAAGAATTATCGAGGACGGCAGAATTGATGAATTTATTGCCGATAGATATTCAAGCTGGAGCGAGGGCATAGGCAAGAAAATCAGAGATGGCAAAACAACCCTTTCAGAGATTGCAGAATATGCTGAAAATATGGGAGCCCCTGCACTTCCTTCAAGTGGCAGACAGGAATATCTTGAAGGGATAATAAATACTATTTTATTCACATAATCTCGAAATTTCTCCAATTTGGCACCGTGGCGTGTGCTTGTCTTGATACAAGTCGGCTTGGCAACCCTAGCCCCCAAAACTCGCTTCGCTCGTTTCGGGGAGCCCCGGTGCTCGCCGAGGACAAGCACACTCCACTAACCCAAAAACACTACTTAACAACAAAGAAAAACGGAAAACATAACCTAACGTCATTTGACAAGACTAAATCGCTAAAATTAAAGGTCGCAGATTGCGAACTAGCCCGCTAGACCGCTGGGGCATACGTTCGCAAAAATCTGCGACTCTTTTTAATTTATAACGCGATTTTGGAAACGCCTTATGTCGTAATCGTCAATGTGAGTTTTCCGTTTTTTGTTTTTTTGCAAAAATATTTTTAATGTGTTCAAAAGGTGAACATGTTATATTTTATAATCATAAATGCTCGATAAATTGAGATTAGTTGTGAAGATAGTTTTATGTTTTCTTAAAAAACAAGGTAAATTGAATAACTGTATTTACTACACAAAAACCAAGACAACAGCAAGAAATCGCCAATTGAATAAAATTAACATACATCGCAACACTTATCAGCCAGCAAAATGAAGCTATTGTAAAGCAGACTGCAGCAATCAGATGTTGACGTTTCTTTTTTGAAAACAAAATCTCCGTTTCCTTTGTCGCGGACCGAACGGCAGGAATATCGCTATCGCTTTCATAGTCATCGTTGAGCAAATAATCTGTTGTAACACCAAACAGCTTGCTGATCTGCAATACGTTTTGTGCATCGGGAAGTGCTGTTCCGTTTTCCCAACGACTTATTGCCTGCCGTGATACATTCAGTTTTTCTGCAAAATCTTCTTGTGACCAACCATGTGCTTTCCTAAGCTTAATTATTTTATCTTGTAATTTCATGGTGAACACCTCCTTTAGTTGTGGTGCTTCAATTGTAGCACAAAATGCTTTCGAACACCACCGCTTTAACTTTACAATTCCGCAACATGACTTTACATACCGTTAAATTTTAATTTATCGTGAAAATATTATACCAAATCCCCACTTTAAAGTCAACATATTTGACGATAGCAGATTTTTATAAAAATATTTCTAACCCTGACACAAGCTGTCAGGGTTAACCTATATAATTAATTTTAACAAAATTCTCATTTATTTTTTTAATGGTGCAAAAACTCTTCACTTTTAAGGTTTAGAATGATAGTTGTAAGAGAGCAAAGAGAATTTTTGAGAGTTTGTGCATATCGGGAATATATGGGTGTATAGGTACGGTTCAAAAGTGGATAGCAAATGCTAAAATTGTGTAGTAAATGAAGTGGACATCGATTTTTCAAAATGCTATCCTATCTACCCCAAAAATAAAAATAACTGGGAGGGGCTTTGAAGCTACCTTTGAGCTAAAAATATAAAAAGGCATCAATCATAATACGGGAATTTGCTCCGTCTGACGAGCTTCCCACAGGGAAGGACGGAGCAATGTTTCGCATACTGCGTAAGCAGTATTTTGCCTGGCGAGGAGATGGTACTTGCAATTAGTACAGAAAGTGTAATCAGCAGAAATTATATCCCGAGCGGCAATACCCACACGGGAATTTCGCGGGGCGAATATTTGCTCGCTCTACGCCTGGCAAACAAGCTTGCCGATCTCCGAGCGGCAAATGCGAACCCATGCGACGTACGTCGCTGGGTTTG
>JAZSEC010000079.1:0-41047 GCA_045531485.1 Eubacteriales bacterium
GGAGAAAAGAAAAATGGCATTTACCGCTAAAGACGTTGCTGAACTCAGAAAGCAGACAGGCTGTGGTATGATGGACTGCAAGAAGGCTCTCGTTGAGTCTGACGGCGATTTTGAGGCTGCAGTTAAGTACCTTCGTGAGAAGGGTATGGCAGCTACCGCCAAGAAGGCAGACCGTATTGCGGCAGAGGGTATCGTTGACATCCTCACCATCGACAACACCACCGCTATCGTAGAGGTTAACTCCGAGACCGACTTCGTTGCTAAGAACGCAACCTTCCAGGAGTTCGTTAAGGAAATTCTTAAGACTATCATCGCTAACAAGCCCGCAAATGTTGAGGAGCTTCTTGCTTCTAACTATGTTGGTGGCGGCCTTGTTTCCGAGGCTCTCGCTGGGCAGATCTATAAGATCGGTGAGAAGATCTCCATTCGTCGTTTCCAGATCGTAGAGGGCGTTGTTTCCTCTTACATTCACGGCCACGGTGCTACCGGTGTTGTTGTTTCCTTCGACACCGACCTTGCTGACAAGGATGCATTCGCTGAGTGTGCAAAGAACGTTGCACTTCAGACCGCCGCTATGGACGTTAAGTATCTTGATAAGGAGTCCGTTCCCGCTTCCGTTATCGCAGAGGAGCAGGCTATCCTCATCAATCAGATGAAGGAAGATCCCAAGATGGCTAACAAGCCCGAGCAGGTTCTCCAGAACATCGTTAAGGGCAGACTTGGTAAGTTCTATGAGAACAACTGCCTTCTTGAGCAGGCATACGTTAAGGACGATTCCATGTCCGTTGCTAAGTACGTTGCATCCGTTGCAAAGGAGCTTGGGGGTTCTATCAAGGTTACCGGTTACGTTCGTTTCGACAAGGGTGCCGGCCTTGAGAAGAGAGAAGAGGACTTTGGTGCAGAGATCGCAAAGATGATCCAGGGCTAATCCATTCAGGCATAAACAAAAAAGAGTGTGGGCAACCACACTCTTTTTTTATCGTCGTTCTTCGGCTCTCGCCGTAGGTAACTACGGCTTCGGCGTCAGAACACCGATTTCTGCTCTGAATGCTCCGACCAAAAAAACAGATTCGCAAGAGGCGGTGTTTTTTAGCCTTCCCTGTTGGGGAAGGTGTCGTGCGAACAACGTAAGAACGACGGATGAGGTATATAAATGAGCCCGGCGGCTCTATCAAGGTGTGTGCAAAGAAAAAGTATCCGCCATACGTAGTGACGGATACTTTAAAAATCAATAATTTAACTCTTGATGTTCTTTAAGTGCATCTTTGGTAGGATCGGATATACCATACTTGAAAATTTTTTCACCTTCATAACTGGGTGAGATGAAGGTAGGTTGCCAATCCGTTTCTGTTAAAGAGTATTCAGTAAGCTTCATGTATGAAACGGTTTTTCCACCGAAGCTGTTATTTGCACGGTATTCAACCAAGAAGAAATCCACATCTCCGGAGGAGTTTTTGTGGTAATAAGCATTTCCTGTAAATTCAACGGAAGCAGGGTCTTTGAAGGAATTCAAATTATTTTTTGTCCATAAATAGATTAACCAATCTTCCTTGAAAATAGTACCACCATTGGTAAAGTCATCTCTGAGATAATCTTCGCAAGGTGTTTCTACTTTGTTTGAAGAGTCATCTGACGAGCCGCCATCATTGTTACCACAAGCAACCATGGTTAAGCATAAGCAAAACAGAATTAATAAAGCAAGTAATTTTTTCATTTTTTAACCTCTTTGTTCTTTTTTTTTGTTCCGTTTTAATAAATAGGAACTAAAGTACATATAATTATACACTATAACTCCTATTTTGTCAATAGTTTTTGTAGTATAATTCCTATAGAACTTATTAAGGAGGAAGAATAATGCTTGTTTTTGACTTTATTGCAATAGGTAATAAATTGTATGATATTCGTAAAAAAATGGGTATGACACAAATTGAAGTCGCTGTTGCTGCGGGTTTATCAGAGAGAACCTATGCAGATATTGAACGCGGTACGGTAAACATGCGTATAGAAACAATTCTTAGAATTTGTAAAGTTTTACACATTACTCCTGATGTTATACTTACTGAAAATGAAAGATTACAAAGCAAAAAACAAGAAGAGATTTGGCAACAATTGTTAGCACTCCCTCCAAAAGAGAAAGAAACAGCCTTATCTTTGTTATCAATATATATGGACTCACTTAAATAATCATTAGGTCAGAATATGAGTTATTCAATTCTCGTGTTCTGACCATTTATATTTGCTTTGCACACCGAATTTGTATTGTAATCTATTAACTGAATGAATATATCAAATATCTCTTGACCACAGTTTCATGTTATGCTATAATATATCAAATCAACCGAAAGGAGCCCACAATGAAGCTTGTACTTATAATCGGCAGCGGTGCCGTTGGCAAGATGACCGTAGGTCAGGAGCTGATGAAGATAACCAATCTGCGACTTTTCCATAATCACATGATGATCGAGCCGGTTCTCGAAATATTCAATTCCTTCAACGGAAAGGTTATCAGTCGTCTGCGTGAGGTGGTTTTCGAGGAGTTTCTCCAAAGCGATAACGAGGGCATGATCTTTACTTATATGTGGGCGTTTGATATGCCATCCGATCGCGAGTACGTTATGAACGTGGCGTCCGAATTTGACGAGGTCTACTGCGTTGAGCTTATTGCCGACCAATCCGTTCGCCTTGAGCGAAATAAAACCGAAAATCGCCTTAGAAACAAGGCGTCAAAGCGTGATACGGCTGCCTCCGACGCAAGAGTAATCAAGGAGGACACCAATCACCGCCTGGTCAGTGAGGCAGGTGAGATCCCCTTCGAGAACTATATCCGTATCGACAACACCGGCCTTTCGCCCGACGTTGTTGCTCGGATGATAAAGGAAAAATTCAGTCTGTAAAGCTAAAGCACCGCCTTTGTGGGCGGTGCTTTCTATTATTTATTAAAGGAAGAAATGCGTGATTATGTAGATAAGCAGGCAGACGGGCAGACCAATGGAAATTATCAGCAGCACGAAGCAGATGATATTCCACAGCGACTTCCACGCCTTGCTTAAAAAGAAGCTCTCGTCACCCTTAAGGTCGGAGGTGGTTTGCTTCAGCTCCTTGCGTGCTTCCTTCCTGGCTTTTCTGGCACTTTTCTGCATCTCCTTGGTGGTGCGACCCTCTACGTCGGAAAACTCGTTCACCGTTTCAAACACGTCCTCGTCAAGTACCTCCAGCTGAGGCTCTTCGATGGCCTCGGGCATAATTTCGGGCGTCGGAACCACCTCTGCCTTAGGCTCAACTGCAACGGCGGTACGCCTTACGGACGTCCATTCCTCGCTACCGGGAAGATCGCTCTCCTCCTTCTCAACCGGCAGATTATCTATATCTATCTTTTCGATATTTTCATTTTTCTCTAAGCTATTATCCATCTTCGTCCTCCCAAAGAGCATTACGTTTTTTAGATAATTTTATCACAGTTTTCCGGCCAAGTCAATAAAAAAAGCTAAATCACCTTGAAATACGGTCATTTTTGTGCTAAAATCTTCTTGTAAGGAGGTGGAGCCATTGAAAAATAAAACCGTCGGTGTGGAAATCGAGCGTAAATATATAATTGAAATGCCCGATACGGAAGTTTTATTAAAGCAGAAAAGCCATACCTCGAGCCATATAATACAGACCTATCTTATCTCAGAGCAGGGTGAAACCAGAAGGGTAAGACGCCGTGACTTTGGTGATACGATCCGCTATATCGAAACGGTAAAGCGTCGTATTGACGGTATGTCCTCCACCGAGATCGAGAGGGAGCTTTCAGAGGGTGAGTATATCTCCCTCCTGGCAGAGCAGCTTGATGGCACCCGTCCCGTGATCAAGACCAGACACACCTTTGACTACCTGGGGCAGATCTTTGAAATAGATATTTATCCCGATTGGCAGAGGACTGCCGTTATGGAAACCGAGCTGCCCGACCGCGACACAGCGGTCGAGATGCCTCCTTTTATTAATATAATTAAGGAAGTAACCGGTGAGAAGGAGTACTCAAACGCCTCAATGTCAAGATCCTTCCCGAAGGAAATTTTATAATTCAGCCTGAAAAAGCACCACGATTCTCGCGGTGCTTTTTCATTTTTTTCGTAAATTTTTCAAGGAAAATAAACACACTCAAAAATATTTCAAATTTTTAAAAGCATGTGCTATAATAGATCTACATCAAAAAAGGAGAATGAATAATGAATATCAAAGCACTTTCCATCACCTCACCCACCAGCCTTAATTTCGACCTTAATATCAGCACCCCTGTCGTATTTATTTGCGGCAGATACTCCGATCTTGTATTGGATCTTATTAGAGAGAGCATCGGTGACTATGGGGCAGAGCAGAGCCCGGATCGCATTGATGACGGACGCTTCGTCATACATTCGGATATCGAAATTGATGGCAGGGATTATAGTCTTTGCTATATCCGTAACGCAGATTTTATGGGCGATAATCGCCTTGCCGCAGGCTTTAGCGGGACCAAGCTCGACTTTTCCGAGACCGAAACTCTTGAGCTTCTCGCTAAATTTAAAGGACGCAACAGCGATAGCTCCAATATTCTTAAGAGAACAGCCGCCCTTGACAGTGGCACCGACGACCGTCCCATTTTTCTTTACGACTATTTCGACCGACTTGATGAAGCCGTCGATCCGATGCCGATAGTTGATGAGCTGGTAGCAAGTGGCAGACAGGTGTTTGTGTCTGTTTGTAAAGGCTACCCGACCGAAAGGCTGACGGGCGAAGGTCTGCAGGTGCTGAAAATATAATTTTATAAAGGGAGATAAAAATGAAGGTTGATATTTATTCAAGATCGGCAGTTGCAGAGCTGATCAAGGAGGGCTTTCCCAAGAGAACGGCGGTGATAAGCTTTTGCAGTCCGAGGCGTACACGGAGAGCCGAGGAGGCACGGGTGTATTATATGGACGTCTGCGAAAGGGTTTTTCCCATTCTGATTCCCGATATTGATATAGAGCTGCTCGCCGACTACGGCTACACCTATGACAGCTATCTTGAGGAGGCCGATCGACTTGCAGAATTCATTTACGCGGCAAAGGAGGAAGGGTTTGATATAATCTGCCAATGCGATTTCGGTCAGAGCCGAAGTGCTGCCTGTGCCGCCGCGATCCTTCAGCATTTTGAGGGGCGAGGCATCGATATTTTTGCAGATTATCGCTATTATCCGAACCAGCTCGTGTATCACAAGGTCTATGACGCACTGGGAAAATACTCTCTCGGCATAAATGCTCACTGACAGAAAAAACCTCCCCTAAAGGGAGGTTTTTTCTTATTTATGATATTTTTTTCCTGCCAAAATGGTGAATGAACGATACAAAGCCTCGTACAGCACAACCCTCATCAGCTGGTGAGGGAAGGTAAGTGCCGACACCGAAAGACGCACGTCGCATTCTCTTTTAACGCGATCGCATAGACCGTGGGACGAGCCGATTATCAGGGCTATCTTGCCGCTTTCATCAGCCATCCTGCCTATAAGACCTGCCAGAGCCACCGAGTCGTATTGCTTTCCCTCCACGCAGAGAGCGATCCTACCCGCACCCTTTGGGATGGCGGCGAGGATTCTGTCACCCTCGCTCTCCAGGGCACGTCGGATC
Source organism: Eubacteriales bacterium (assembly GCA_045531485.1). Classification (GTDB taxonomy): domain Bacteria; phylum Bacillota; class Clostridia; order Oscillospirales; family CAG-272; genus UBA1740. The sequence continues at coordinate 5,625 of JAZSEC010000079.1, forward strand.
TCAGAGGCATCATCCTCGTTGGCGATTCGCTCCTCCTTTATATTCACCTCGTCAACTCTTGCATATTGCGAGAGCCTTTTTTTGTATTCGGCAACAGCCTCCTTGAGATAACCCTCCTTCAGCGTGCCGACGGTAATAAGCGTGATGTTAGCCATTATTTCATTCTTGACAGTCTTGCAAGTCCCGATGCCAGTCCCTCGATAAGTCCGTCAATATCCTCTCTTGTATTTCTGTGGCAAAGGCTGATGCGGATGGAGGTGTCTGCCTCGCTTTCAGCTCTGCCAAAGGCGGTCAGGGCGGAGGACAAATGTCCGTTAGATGAGCAGGCCGATCCGCTGGAAACATAGATTCCAAGGCTGGAGAGATAGTGTAGCATAGTTTCGCTCTTTATCTTAGGTAGCACGATATTTAATATATGAGGTGCCGCAACCACCGGTTTGATAATCGAAATATCTTTAAGTCGCTCGTCACCCTCAATGGATTCGATAAGATAATTTTTAAGCGATGTAAGATAGCCGTAACGCTCTCTTAGCTTCATGCTACCGATCCTTACCGCCTCGCCAAAGGCACAGATTCCGGGTACGTTCTCGGTGCCGGATCGGATTCCACCCTCCTGACCACCGCCGAGAATCATCGGTGCAAGGCCCTTTTGCTTGATAACGGCAGCGTCAATAAGTAATGCACCAACACCCTTAGGACCCTCGATCTTGTGAGAGGAAAGGGTTATCATATCCGCACCGCACTTTGCCTTGGTAAAGGGTATCTTAAGATAGCTTTGGGTTGCATCGATATGAAGCAGAGCCTCAGGAGATGACGCCTTCATAAGTTTGGAAACAGCCGCGGAATCGTAGAGAGCACCGGTTTCGTTATTAACCATCATCATGCTGACGAGAATTACGTCCCTAGTCAGCTCACGGCGGAGAACCTTCATATCAATTTCACCGCCCACGGTGGGAATCCTCACGATCTTAAAGCCCATTCCCTCCAGCATATTAAGAGGTCCGTCGACCGAGGCGTGCTCGCCCATGGTAGTGATGATCTTAGCACCACGTCTGTACCTTTCCTTTGACATGGCTCTGCCAATTATCGCCAGGTTGTTGGCCTCAGTGCCCGACGCGGTAAACACCACCGTAGCACCCTTTGCACCGAGGGAGGAGCAGATATCAGCTCTCACAATATTCAGTTGTCTTTCGGCATCAAAGCCCAGTGCATGAAGAGATGAGGGATTGCCGTAGCACTCTCTGGATACGCTTACATACCTTTCAAGAGCCTCATCGCATATTCTGGTTGTCGCACTGTTGTCAAGATAAATTTGCTTCATTTTTCTCGTTTCCTGTTATTTTGTAAACAAATATTGTCAAATTATAGCGATTTCAATACAATCTCTTTAAATTTCTCGCCTCGTTCGGCATAATTTTTGAATCTGTCGTAGCTGGTCGAGGCGGGTGATAATATCAATATACCCACATCCTGTGCAAGTCTTAGACCACGCCTCACCGCCGCAGTGAAATCATCTATGATCTCGGCGTTATGTATACCTATGGCGGAATAAATTTCATTAGCGTTCTCGCCGGTAATGATTACATTTTCTGCATATTTTTTAAGAACGCCACTAAGAGCTGAGTAATCAAGACCCTTGCTTCTGCCACCCAGAATGATAACAACCCGTCTGTCTAACGAAGTCAGGGTCTGCACAGTTCTTTCGGGAGTAGAATCAATGGATGAATCTATATATTTTATTCTTTTCTTTTCAATAAAGCACTCACATCTGTGTGCAAGTCCGGCGAAGGTCTTTGCCACGCTTGTTATCGCGTCAATCCCGACGTATCCGTCGGTCATGGCTATTGCCATCATAAGATTTTTCAGGTTGTACTTCTCGTTTCTCGTGACACCTTCAGTATTTATAAGTCTCTCGCCGTTTCGACATATATACCCGTTCTCAAGGGTGATATACAGCCTCGCTTTTCTTTGATTTTTTAGTTTAAAAAACGGCGTTTTGTCGGAAATTATTGCATACGTATGGTCGATTTTTGTAATTTCTTCGCTTATCACAAGCTCATCCGTGCTTTTAGCAAGGCTTAATTTCGTCTGCTCGTATTCATTAAAGTCCGAGTGCCAATCAAGATGATTCGGCGTAATACAGGTAATACATCCTCGCACAGCACCTACTCTTGCATACTTTAGCATAAAGCTTGATAGCTCAACGACGAAGCATTCTGCCTCCTCGTACAGTGCCGCCATCATCGGCTCACCGATATTGCCGATCAGCCTTGAATTTATTCCCTCGGCACTCAGCAGCAGATGTATGAGTGTTGCCGTCGTGCTTTTACCATCCGAGCCGGTCACGGCGAAAATAGGTCGCGTGTTTTCTTTAAGGAATAATTCAAAGTCCGAGAGGAAAAGTACTCCACGCCCCTTCGCCTCCATAAGCTCGGGTCTTTCTCTTCTCACCGACGGCGAGAAAAAGAGTATCTCCTCGTCTATTTTTTCGCCTGCTCGCTCACATTCGTATATTTTGTCTATTCTTACGTTCCTTGGCAGCTCTGATCGATCGATAAGAGTGTCGGATCTCAGCGTTACAGAGCAATTTTCAAGTGGCAGGCAGGAGAGCAGGGCAGCGGTGGATTTTCCGTATCCAAAGAACCCGACCGAGCATCCCGCCTTGATTTTCGATAGAATCATAGACCTACTCCTTATTATAATCCATTCTTCCTTTTTCGTCAAGTAAAAAAATAAAACCGTCGCCCTCAATATATGAAAGCAACGGTTTTTTAGTTAATAATTGACCAAGCTTGTAAGCCGGGTTCTGTACACCAAAGGTGCAGCCGTCATCTATCTTCACTGCGAATTACTCCGCAGTTCAAGCCTTGCGGCTCTGCCACCATGAAACGAAGCGAGCAGCTCGTCGGGACGAATCCCGAAAATCAAGGTGTTGCATCGGATAGGGTTTACAGCAAACCTATGTTGCCATAGGAGTGGGTGAGCTCTTACCTCGCCTTTCCATCCTTACCCGAGATGCTTTTGATGGCACAGACCACGCGAACTGTTGGTCGCGTTAATCGCTTTTTCCCACCTTGACATAGGTAACTATGCCTGGCGGTGTGAAGAAACCGATTTCTGCACTCATCAAAAACACCTCGGGCGGTTTATTTCTGTTGCACTTTCCCGCGGGTCGCCCCGGGCGGACGTTATCCGTTATCCTGCTCTGTGATGCCCGGACTTTCCTCGCCGTAACAGCTTTCGCCAACATACGACGCGACAGCCCCGCTTGGTCAATTAATTATACATAACATTTCAGAGTTTGTCAAGCCTTTTTATACGCTTCTCGATTTTGCACAGGTGAAGTAGATTACCTGTCTTTCCTTAGCAAATTCCTTCATCAGCTTAAGGGCTGCGTCGGTTTTTCCGTCGTCGAAGGAGGTGAAGGGATCGTCAAGGAGGATAAATGGCTTTTCCTTCTCATACAGCGAGTCCACCAGGGCCAGCCTTGCCGCCAGGTTGAAGAGATCCCTCGTTCCGCGGCTGTACGCCTCCACTGATTTTGTAGAGCCGCCCTCCTGCTTTGTCACACCAAAGTCGGTGTTCATCTCAAAGCTCTCGCCCGTGATACCACCGATCTTCTCTGCGTATTTAATAAAGCTTGCCTTAGTCTTGCCAAGATACCTTACGGTAAGATTATCCTTGGCAAGATTGATGTATTTTTTGGTCATTACTACCGTCTGGTAGTTGTCCTCATGCCTTGCAAGTGCCTCCTCAAGCTCGGATCTCCTCATAGAAAGCTCGTCCCTGCCGTCCAGCTCCTCGAGGTAGGTGTGATACATACGCTCGGTGAGGGTAAACTCACGTCTTAGCTCTGCCACCAGGCTCTCGTTTTCGCTTCTTCTCTTATCCAGTGCCTCAATATCCATCTCAGCCTGACGCTGACTGCCTTCGCCGAGCTTGAACAGACTCTCCAGCTTGTTCATCTCGTCACGCTTGGCGAGAATCTCTGCCGTCAGCCTCTCGTACTCGGTCAGTGCGTATCTCAGCTCGCCGAAGGGATCCTGGCTTCTGGTTTTAAATCTTGCGAGGAAGCGGTCGGCATCCGCCTTAAGCATGGCGGCTCTTGTTGCTCTTGCCGTTCTGTCACCGCTCATGTATCGCTCTGCTACCGCAAGGGTGGTGTATCTTTCATACTCCTTTATAATGCTCTCGGCAGAAATGATGGGATCTTTGCCGTTATATTCGGGGAACAGACCGAGCAGCAGATCAATAGCTCTCTTATACTGATCGGTATTATCCCTGCCGCACTCCTCCATAATGGGAAGCAGCTCCTTCATATCTCTTATCCTTGCAAGAGCCTCCTCGTCGCCGGCAACCTTCACTCCCGAAACCGATTTGAAGAAGTCGTCAATCTTGGCCTGCCTCTGCTTCTTCGCCTTGCCGCTAAGCACCAGTCCCACTATCAGCATAGCCATGATTCCAACCACACCGGCAGGTATCAGTATCGACTGAAGCGACTGAAGCACCACACCCGCGATCACGCAGGCAATAAAGGGAATATATGCAAAAATAAGTCCAACAGGGGTCTTGATCTTGCTGCCAACAAGCCTCTCCATATCCTCAATGGCGGCTGCCGATGGGATCATACCGCAGAAGATCTTCTTAGCCTTGACAAGACGGGGATCAGCCTGCTTTTCCTTACTCATTCTGAGGGCGGCGATAGCATCTCTCGCCCCATCCACCTGAGCCTTGTCAACTCTGCCGTCGTATTTCTCGGCAAGAGCCTTGAACTCGCGGATCTCGGGTGTATCGGTGGCACTCTGAAGCAGATTCTTTGCCTCGGTTGCCTTGTAGCTTGCCTCGTTAATATCGTCGAAGGAGGGGATATCCGCACCAAACACCTCGCATACTATGGTTCTTCTGCGAATGCTGTCCTCAAGGGATGCCTTCATCTCCTTATATTGCTTCTCGTGATTTACCTCGGCGGCACGGATGGTCGCCTTCTCTCTTTCGGCGAGAATTACCTTTGCGTCGGCTCTTGCCACCTCGATCCTGGCCGAGAGATCACGCATCTTAAGATGTGCCTTCTCGACCTCCGCCTCCATCTCGCTAAGGGCATTAAGCCTTCTGGTAAGCTCGTCTATTTGTCCCTTCACCGCGGACAGCTCGCCCGAGCCACCCTTTTTGTGATAGAACTTTCTTCGATCCTCAAGTACCTTCATGGCGTCGTCCATTCCGCCAATATCACCGTCACAGCCAACCAGATCGGACAGCTTTGCAGAGATGGACTTGTTGTCGCTCTTAGGAGTCAGAGCACGCTCGGAGAGAAATACCGTTCTTTCGAAGCCGTCCGAGTCAATGCCGAACAGCCCCTCGCCGACTCCGTCGGGAAAATCGCTTGACAGCTTGCCGGTTGCCGTATCGTAGAGAGCGTAGGTATCGTCAGTCGCCTTGGCCGCGAAGGTTCTTTCGATTCGGTATGTCTTTCCGCCGGCAGAGAAGGTAAGGCTTCCGCCGCAGGTGCCGCCCTGCCAGGGCAGATAGTGCTTTCTGTCGTTTTCCTCCAGACTAAGCCTCTTGGTATCGCTCATACCGTACAGCATAACCTTGATAAAGGCGGCGAGGGTGGTCTTGCCCCAGCCGTTGTCACCCTTAATACAGTTAAGGCCGGAGTTGAAATTAAAACGTGCTTTACTTATTTTGCCAAAATTTTCGACGTAGCATTCAATAAGCTTCATAATCAACCTCCCACCTTAATTTTCAAAAAGCTCCTCGCCCATCAGTGCGTTAATACCGCAGGCGATGATCTTTTCCTTGGTCTCCTGATCCAGCGACTCATCCGCACTTACAGTTCTGATAAACTCGCCCTTAAGCGACATATCGTTCTTGTAATCCTCGGGATTTATCGCCATCTTCGAGGAGTCCTTTATCTCAAAATAATAAAATCTGTTGCCAAAATCACGTCTTAGCGACTCGGTATCCTTCCAGAAGTTGGGATGATATCTGCCGCACAGCTCAAGTCTGACTATATCGTTGTAGCTTATTCCGCGGAGAACACGCTCGGCCCTCTCACCAAGCTCCACCGACTTGATCGCACCGTCAAGCTCCAGCGGAACTATGTGCAGCCTCCTTTTTGCAAAGCTGCGGAAGCTGTGAATGACTCTGGTGCCGTCGGTTGACAGCAGAACGTAGCCCTTGTCACCCGTTTCGTCAAAGCCGCGACCCTCGGGCGTTCCTGAGTAAACCGCCGCACCTCTGTCGTCGATGGCCTCGGTAGAGTAGCTGTGGTAATGACCCAGTGCCATATAGTCGATATTCTTGCCTGCCGCCTCCTTGATGCCAATGCTTTCGGGGGCGGATGATCTGTCGCGAAGCTCGCCGTGGAGAATAACGATATTTTTGCCGTCCTTCGGCAGCTTAAGACTGTCAAACATACCCTCGCAGATCCTGCTTTGACCGGCTACCGTAAGGTCGCCCAGCTTATAGTAGGTCCACTCCTCGCCGAAGGTCTTAAGATTCTCGGGCAGGGGTCTGCCGGATGCAAGCAGTGAGTCACCCTCGTGATTGCCCTGGAGATAGAAGAAGGTTATGCGTGGCTCTGCCTCAATAACGTTAAGTGCGGTGTCAAGTGCTTTTCTCGACACCTTATCGCTGTCGAAAAGATCGCCCGCAATGATCATCGCCTCCGCATGGAAGAGCTTTGCCTCCTCCACCAGTCTGCCAAAGCCGGATAGCAGCTCGCGTCTACGCTCTCTTATCTTCTCGGAGGGCAGCCTTGAGGTAAGCGGTGAGTTAAGATGAATGTCCGATGTATGTAAAATCTTCATTTTCCCACGTCCTTTTTTGTTTTCTACAATAATTATACAGTTTTTTACTTATTTTGTCAACCGTATTAGAGGGTCGCGGTAACCTTTTTTTCTTCTTTTTCATACTCCGTTATTACAAGTTCATTTTTGATTGGAGAATATGATGACAGAGTTTATTTGTACTAAAGACGAGCTGGAGGCAGGCAGGCGTGCCGCCGAGATCATGGCAAAGGTAATTGAAGGTCGGCCTTCGGCACTTATCGGTCTTGCCACCGGGTCAACTCCTCTGCCGACCTACCGTTCGCTGGTGGAAATGTACAGGTCGGGCAGGCTTTCCTTTTCCAAGGTCAGAAGCGTAAATCTGGACGAATACGTTGGCCTTGCCGAAGATCATAGCCAGAGCTACCGCACCTTTATGCAGGATAATCTGTTCAGTCAGGTGGACATCCTGCCCGAGAACACCTATATTCCCAGCGGCACCGCCGACCCATACACCGAGTGTGAGAGGTACGATCGCCTCCTTGACGCCCTTGGGGTTGTGGATATTCAGCTTCTCGGCATCGGTCATAACGGACATATCGCCTTCAACGAGCCTTGCGACCATTTTCCGAAGGACACCGCCTGCGTCCGGCTTACCGACTCTACGATCTCGGCAAATTCAAGGTTCTTTGACTCGGAAAAAGAAGTGCCGAAGCGGGCGATCTCCATGGGAATAGGAAGAATACTTAAGGCAAGGAGTATACTCCTCGTCGCCACGGGGCAGAGCAAGGCAGAAATACTTGAGAGGGCACTTTTTGGCAGAGTTACACCAAAGGTTCCTGCCTCGATCCTGCAGTTCTATCAGGGACAGCTTACCGTAATCGCTGACTCTGCCGCTATGTCGGTCATTCTTGCAAAGCATCCTGACGCTCTGACATAAAAAAAGAGGGCGAGAAGCGGCAAATGCCGCCTCGCCCTCAAACGTATTATTTTTACTTTTCACTCTTTTATCTGCACTTAGCTTCCCGTGCTCTCGTACATCTTAACCATTTGTGACCATACGAAAATGCATACGGTGGCAAAGGCGGCGGTAAATCCAACCATCGCCAGAGCGATAAGGGGTGCATTCTCGTTTGGTGAAAACAGGTTATCGAAGGGATAGAACAGGCAAAGTCCCAGAGGTATCACGAAGGTGAGTATCACCTGGATGATCTTCGGGAATATCCTTAAAGGATATTTTGCATAGCCGGAGAAGTTGTAAATGAACTGAAGCAGCGGGCCGCTTCGCTTAAACCTAAAGGCCAGCGACGCAACCATGATTTTGAAGGAGGAAATGATGCACGCAGCACAGATAATGCCCAGTATCACCAGCAGCACCGCTCCCACTCCGCCGGCAAAGGTCAGCTGACTTGAGCAGAGAATTATAAGTGCCGTTGCTACGATAAGCTCGCCGAGAGCTTCCAGCTGAACCTCGGAGGCAATAACCTGGAACAGAACCGGCAGTGGTCTTAAAAACATGTGGTCAAGCTTGCCCAGTCTGACCTCGAAGTAAGCCACGTTCCACAGCTTGTCGGTCAGAAGATGGTCGATACCGATAGCCATGTTCGTAAGGCCAAACAGCATACCGATATGATAGATGCTGTATCCGTCGATGCTGGGCACCGAGCTTACCAGTATGTATAGGGTGAACAGCGACGTTGCCTCGGTGAAGAGAAAGGCAAATATTCCAACCAGTGCGTTTACCTTATAAACCAGCTTGCTCATGAGAGAAAGCTTAGCATAGGTTCCATATAGCTTTAAATATCTCATGGCTTAACCTCCCTGTACAGTCAGCTTTTTTATAGCATGACCGAATATCAGTTTGTTTGCAAGCTCAATGGCGAAAATCCAGGCCAAAGCAATCAAAATGTAAAGTAAAGATTGCAAATGACTCACTTTTCCCATAATTACAAGCACAGGAACCGAGTTCATAAAGGCAAAAGGCGTGTAGGAAAATACCACTCCCAGCATGCCCATATATGCCAGAGGCACCATCTGACCGCCCAGGAAGCCCTGGATAGCGTTTCTCGCCATATTCAGACCGAACAGATGGTCGGTGTAGAATACCATCAGACCGATAAAGTAGCTTACCGCGTTGTTGATAAATCCCGCCAGAATGCTGAAGATCAAGAAGAAAATTACGTTAATTATAAAATCTATTGCTCCGACCTTAAGTATGCCGAATCCGAGAAAGACTCCGTATACCGCCGTTAAGAAGGGAAGGATGACCACCGCCCAGTCAAAGACGAATACGCCAAGATAGGTGAACAGATGCCTCAGTCGGTAGGATACCGGCTTGGTCAGTGTATTTGCAATAGTTCCTTCTCTTATGTCGGTTGCAATATCATAGCTGGTATCGCCGGCACCCATAATGAAGGAGAAGAAGAATGACGTGATCATATAAAGGATCATATCGTAGAAGCTGAATCCGTTGATCACCGTGCTCATGCCGTCGGCAGAATTACGGTAGATCGCCTCGTAGAGGAAGATAACGAAGAAAACCTCTATAAAGGATATGATCAACCACATCACGATCTGTGCCTTGTATGCCAGCTCGATCTTAACGCCGGCCTTGGAGAAGGGCAGATATAGATTCAGTGTTCTTTTAATGCTTTTCATATAGCTGTTTTGTTATATCCTCGATAGAAATATCCTCAATTTTAAAGTCCTTGATATGATGTGTGTTGATAAGATAGAGCAGCATATCGTCAAGATCCACTTCGTTAAGCGAGAACTTGATCGCCTGCCTGTCATCCAGGCTCTCGACGGTAGCACCGGCAAATCTCTCACCGATTTCCTTCGGGTCAAGCTCCACGTTTGAGGGGATAAAGATGGTCTTGGTGTTGCCGAATCGATATTTTATATTGGCAAGACTGCCGTCGTAGAGGATCTTACCCTTGTCAATAATAATGATTCTGTTGCATAGCTCCTCAATGTCCTTCATATCATGGGTGGTGAGGATAACCGTAATATTGTATTTCTTGTTAAGCTCCTTGATGGCAGACCTGATCTTGTCCTTTACAAGCACGTCAAGTCCGATGGTGGGCTCGTCAAGATATACGATTTTTGGCGAATGTATAAGTGCCGCGGCAAAATCCGCCCTCATTCTCTGACCGAGAGAGAGCGATCGCACCGTCTGGGTAAGGAAGGGACGCATGTCCAGAAGCTCGCAGAGATACTCGAACCTCTCCTCGTAGTCCTCATCGGATACCTCGTATATGCTCTTCAGTATTTTGAAGGTTTCGATAAGCGGGATATCCCACCACAGCTGGGTCTTCTGACCGAAAACAACGCCCATCTGCTTGTTTATCTGCTGACGGCTCTTGGTGAAATCAAGGCCGCCTACGGTAACGCTGCCCTCGGTGGGATGAAGAATGCCGCACATCATCTTAATGGTAGTGGATTTACCTGCACCGTTAGCACCGATATATCCTACTATCTCGCCCTCCTCGATGTCGAAGGAAATGCCGTCAACCGCACGTACCTCCTCGTATTTTCTGGAGAACAGACCCTTTATCATTCCCTTGAGGCCCTCCTCACGCAGAGGCTTTTTGAAGGTCTTTTTTAGATCCTTCACACTGATAATACTCATGTATATGTACTCCTTTCGGATGAACGCATAGTCGTTTTTCTTACCTACGCATAAATAATCTGCCCGGGCGGGAGTCGGCCTCCCGCTCGGTAATCTGGGTTAATTACTTGAACTTAGTCAATATTTTGTATATCCCTTGTGTAGAGATAAAGTATTCCTCCGACAGCTTCTTCACGCTTACGCCGCTTTTGTACTTTCGGTATATTTCGGAGTTTCGCTCCTCCAGTGAAAGCTTACCTCCGGTGCTTTCGCCCCAGGGCCTTCGCTTGCTGGATTTACGAGGTATGTATACGGTTTCTCCGTCAACGTACTCCTGTATCTTTTCAATAAGCTCCGTTGGAATTTTGGTGCTTTTTTTATAGCCCATTTTCGCCTCCCAAAGTAAATTCTCCGTAGGCACAGGCCATATTTTATCAGCCTACGCCCTTTTTGCAACTCTTTCCTTTGTGATAATACGCATTTTATTGACCTCCCGGTTTTATTCTGCCAGAACGGTGATCTGCTACTGAGATCGCCGCGGTAAAGGATATGCAACGTATAGCCCACCTGCTGACATACTTAGATTATACCACCGAAAAATAAGCTTTTCAACCGTTTTGCTAAAATTTGGGACGCATTTTCTCTACTCTTTTTTTGTGAATTTTCAGTAGAATGTTGACATTTTGATAAAATAGTGCTACAATACATCTTGGGAAAATCCTTTCCACTCGGGAATTATATCTAATTCCGAGACATATTATCCTATAAGGAGGTTACTAAAATGGAAATACTCAAGAAACTGTTCCCACTTTCCTTTAAGAAAAAGGATAGCATTGGTGCTCTTATCGTTAATATTCTTATCCACATCGTTGCTGATGCCATCGCGGGCGTTATTATTTTCCTTCTTCCCATTCTTGGCTTCTTGGGCGGCCTTATCGGCCTTTATTTCACCGTAGGTATCGTGCTTACTATTCTCGATTATCTTAAGATCCTCAAGTAATAGGCATACCTACATAATGAAAAGCATAAGCGATCGCAGTGCGATCGCTTATGCTTTTTTATTGTGAACACCAAAAAGGGAAATACTAGATATTTTAGAATATATTGTCTTTTTTTATTTAAGAATTTTATTGACAAAACCCTAATTGTGTGCTAAAATATTATATTGTAAAAATATGCGAAAAATTAAGGAGATAAATATGAGCGAAATTTTAGGTGCTGTAAGGCTTAAGGAGAGGATACTTATCATCGTCCTGACTCTTGCCCTTGCCCTTTTTGTAGGCGGTGCTGCGGGTGCGATTACATATGCCACCACCGACAGACACGTCCATGAATATGAGTTCCATCTTGACAGAGGTGAGGACGGCGAGTTCGATTTCATCGGCGTTTGTTCTGTTGAGGACTGTCCTGATCCTACCTATGTCAGAAACATTACCGATCCCGAAACCTACGTTACAAGCAAGGTCGTTACCGAGGCTACCTGCTATTCGGAGGGTAAGAGAGAGTATTCCTTCACCTCTGCCGAGGATCTTAAGACCTACACCTTCTCCGAAACCATTCCCATGCTTTCCCATACTCTTGAGGGCAGTGCGGATATTGACGGCAGCTCTATCGACGTTAAGTGTACTGCCGAGGGATGTGAGCATAGCGTGGCTACCTCCGAGGGCGTCACCGAGCTTGAGCTTACCAAGACCGTTCCCGCTACCTGTCACTCACCCCGTGAGGATCACTTCAGCTGTAAGGTAAACGGTGAGGTCATCTCCTTCGTATCCTACACCGAGGAGGACGTAGAGCATAAGCTTGGCGGACTCTACGTTAGCGAGTACCTTCTTACCGACGGCGTTTACCTATACGGCACTCCCGGCATGACCGCTATTAATAATAACTTCAAGTGTGGTAAGACCTCCAGCGGATACTACTCCTGCGAGGAATGCAAAAAGACTATTCCCATCACCCTTGGCAAGCCCGATCACGTATTCGAGTACGTTGCCGAGGAGAGCGTAATGCCTACCATGAGAGCAAACGGCTATGCTACCGTTAAGTGCACCAACGACGGCTGTACCGATAGCAAGAGAGTAGAGCTTCCCATGGCTGTCGAGGGCAAGAACGCCTTTGAAAGCGGCAAGGATCACGTCCTTGAGGAGAGATATCTTGCATACAGCTACGTTTCTGTAGAATACGGCTTTACCGTTAACGTTGACTTTACTCTTACCTGGGTTGATCATACCTACGCCTTCACCGGCGAGGGTGTTGTTGATCCTACCGTGGATTCCACCGGCCTTGCTATCGTAACCTGTACGCACGAGGGCTGTGATAAGTTCCAGAACGTCACTATTCCCAAGATCAGACCCGGTGTTAACACCGTGGTTGTCAGCGAGGCAACCGAGCTTAAGCGTCAGGTGATCAGATACACCTTCGTAAACGAGGAGTACGATTTCAGCATCGACTTCGATATGGAGTATGGCGAGCTTCTTACTCATAACTACGTATACGGTCTTGAGCCTTATCGCAGCAAGTTTGTTGTTGTGGGCAGATGTAATCAGCCCGACTGTCAGGCTAAGGTTATCTATGACACCGATACTCCCGTTACCGAGCAGAGCTTCCCCGCTACCTGTATGGAATATGCTAAGGTGGTTTACACCGCAGTAAAGAACGGCGTGACCTATACCGAGGTTATGGAGTTCAAATACGACGGCTACGGCGATCATAGCTTTGCATACAGCGAGGCGGACACCGTTCTTCCCACCCTTGAGAGCGACGGTACCGCAATTATCAAGTGCGTTAACAATGGCTGCGAGGAGCATACCGAGGCTATCCTTCCCAAGATCGTTATCGGCGAGAACGCCGTGTCGGTTATTGACGAGGAGCGTGGCCTTGAGGTCGTTACCTATACCTACAGCTTTGAGATCGACGGATCTACCTACAATGTAGAAACCGTTTTCGAGAAGGTATTAGAGCACGATCACGTATACGAGTACGAGCTTAAGCCGGCTGACGGATTAGATTTCAAGTTTGACCTTGTAGGAACCTGTACCTATCCCTCCTGCACCGAGGAGATCCGTGAGGAGAGCGTGGATGCGGTTCTTATCGACGACACCTCTACATGTACCACCACCGGTCAGCAGACCTGGGAGTACGTAAAGGATGGCCAGCCCTATCATTGCTACATTCTTATCGAGTTTGTCGTTGGACACAGCCTTATCTTCGATCCCGAGGCAGACACCACAGTTAATCCCAATTTTGTAAGCGGAGGCTCTGTAGAGATCTATTGCAGAACCTGCGGCGAGTATTGTGGAACAGTACAGCTTCCTGCTATGGTTCTCGGTGAGAATACCACTATCCTTGACGATACCAAGTATCAGATAGTGTATCGCTACAGCTACGTTGGCGACTGTAACGGTGAAGAGGTTCCGATTAATCTTTTCATCACCCATATAAAGAATTAATCATTTACGGCTCGCACTCTTAGGGTGCGAGCCTTTTATTTTGATTTAAAACTATACATTTTAGCCTTAACTTAGGTTCTTTGTGATAGAATACTTACATATCCCATAAGGAGAAAACAGCAGTGCCATACACAAGCGTCTTTCGACGTTATGAGCTGAAGTATCTCCTCACACGCGATCAGGCGTCGCTGGTACGTGAGCGTATCGATCCATATATGAAGCTGGATAATTACGGCCGTACCACCATTCGCAACGTGTATTATGATACAGACAGCTACAGGCTTATTCGCAGATCTATCGAGAAGCCTGCATATAAGGAAAAAATAAGGATACGCAGCTACGCCCGTGCCGACCGTGATAGCACGGTGTTCGTTGAGCTGAAGAAAAAATTCGAGCGTGTGGTGTATAAGAGGCGTATCGCCCTGCCGGAGTATATCGCTACCGACTGGCTTTGTGACTCTATCGACAGCCCCGTCAATACACAGATCAGCCGCGAGATAGACTATTTCAAAAATTATTACGGCGGACTCCACCCGTCCATGTTCCTTTCTTACGAGAGGGAGGCACTCTTCGAGAGGGAAGGGGGAGATCTACGCATCACCTTCGATGATAATATCCTCTGTAGACAGACCGATATCTCGCTTTGTCACGATCCCTACGGTCATTCGCTCCTGTCCGCCGATAAGGTGCTGATGGAGATAAAGTGCCCGGGTGCCATTCCGCTTTGGATGGTTAAGATACTCTCGGAGGAGAGGATATACAAGACCTCGTTTTCAAAATACGGTACGGCATATCTGACGACCGTGCTGCCATATCTTGATAAATACAACAAAAAGGAGAGGACAGATACTCATGAATATATTTAAAGGACTTTTCGACTCGGAGTTTGCCGTAGTCATCAGCGTTACCGACTTTCTTATCTGCATTGGAGCAGCCCTCGTCTTAGGTGTGCTTCTGGCGATCGCCTTCGCATTTAAGGCAAGATATACTAAGAGCTTTGTAATGACTCTCGCTCTTCTTCCCGCCATCGTATGCGTGGTTATAATGATGGTAAACGGCAATATCGGTGCGGGCGTAGCCGTTGCAGGTGCATTCAGCCTCGTTCGTTTCCGTAGTGCACCCGGTACTGCCAGGGAGATCACCGCTATCTTTCTTGCCATGGGTACGGGTCTTATCTGCGGCATGGGCTACATAGGCTATGCGGCTCTCTTCACTCTCATTATGGGCGTGATCTTCGCCGTGTACAATATTATCGACTTTGGTATGACTCGCAGAATGGCTATCAACAAGAGCGTGCGTATCACCATTCCCGAGGATCTTGACTACACCACCGTCTTTGACGATCTCTTTAAGGAATACACCACAGCCTGCCAGCTCGTTAAGGTAAAGACCACTAATATGGGCAGCATGTTCAGACTTACCTACAACCTTACCCTTCGCGACGCAGCGAAGGAGAAGGAATTTATCGACAGAATCCGCGAGAGAAACGGAAATCTTGAAATTATGGTTTCCTATGAGGAAAGCCAGACAGGAGAGCTTTAATAGCTTAGGTAAAAACATGAAAAGAAAAATCGTCGCTTTGCTTTTGCTTACCACCCTTCTTTTGACCGCTTGTGTCAGGGATGACAGGGGGAATGACGGAAAAAATGACAGTTTAGATAATAACAATCCATCCGGTGATGACAGCTCCTATGGCGAGGACGTAAAGGATCTGGGCGTTTATGACGGACTTTTTGAGGACTACGGTAGCAGCCTTGCCGTAACCTGCATATCGGGTAGCGAGGGCTGTTATACATTTGAGCCGGGTAAATTAACCATCAGTGGTCTTGGTGCCGACTCGGTTTATTCTCTGTCGGGTCAGTTTTCGGGTAATATCGTAATCGATATCGGTGACGAATATAAGCTGGATCTTGAGCTTTGCGGATTTTCGATGATCTCCGACAGCACAAATCCCATTACCGTTCTCAGCGGCAATGAGGTTTCCATCCGGGCGAAAAAGGATACGAAGAACTATATCTATGACAACCGTCCTGCCATATCCGAGGAGGACACCGAAGCTCTGTCGGGAGCTATTCACTCGGAGGTCGACCTTGAGATCGGTGGCAAGGGTGCTCTTACCGTCGTCAGCCGGAGCAACAACGGTATTCATTCAAAGGATGACCTGCAGGTGAAGAACCTGACGCTTACCGTGGTCTGTAAGGACAACGCCCTGAAGGGTAACGACTCGGTTCAGCTGGAGGGTGCAAGTGCAACCCTTATCGCTTCTATCGGCGATTGTATCAAAACCACCAGAAGCGATATCTCGGATAAGGGAAATCAGCGTGGTACGGTGTCGGTAATAGGTGGTAGCTACACGCTCTACGCCGCATGCGACGGCATTGATGCCGCATACAACGTGGAGATAGACGGCGATCCTGTTATTAATATCTACACCGATAAGTACTCCAATTATTCCGAGGAGGTCACTGCAGTGTCAGAGGACCTTTTCTACATTAGATTTAACTTTAGCGACTATAAGTATTCTGTTAAATATTACAACTCCGACAGCGACTACCTTTGGGTAGATCTCGAGCATCATTCTACAATTTCGGGTGGCAGAAGTCAGTATTATTACTACTCCTTCCCGAAGAATGATGATTACGCAAAGCTTCAGTTCTTTATCTACACCTCCGATATGGAGCAGGGGCAGGAGGACTCCTGCGTTGCCGCATCGGATTATCTTGTTCCCAGCGACGCCTACGATACCATCGCACTGACCCTTCGGGGCGGTTATCTCTACTATGACTGGACTAATTACTCCACCACCGTCCAGGAGGGTGGCTTCGGCGGCCCCGGCGGTCACGGAGGTATGGGAGGACCCGGCGGTATGGATGGTGGAAATACCGAAAAGGGCGATCATTCCACCAAGGGAATTAAGGCGACAAATGAGATATTTATTAATTCCGGCAGCATTACTGTCAAATCCTATGACGATTCGCTTCATGCAAATCTTGGCGAAGCCCTTGAAAACGGCAATAGCTCGCTGGGAAATATAACGGTAAACGGCGGCAGCCTTACTCTTTATTCTAACGACGACGGCATTCATGCCGACGGCAGCCTTACGATAAATGGTGGCAGCATAGATATCCTTAACAGCTACGAGGGACTTGAGGGCAACAGCGTTGTCATTAACGACGGCAGCATATCGCTTATAGCAAGAGATGACGGTATTAACGGCACTGCTACGAGCGGTGCGGCCATAACCGTTGCGGGTGGTTCACTATACGTAAGCTGCGGCGGTGACGGTCTTGATTCCAACAGCCGTACCTCTTACGGAGGCATTATCTTCTCGGGTGGCAGATCTGTGATCCTTTCTACCGGAGGCGGCAATTCTGCCATCGACTCCGAGGCGGGTTATAGCTACTCAGGAGGTTATGTGGTAGCGATTATGTCTGTTGGCGGTATGTCGGGCGAGGCAACTAAATGCCAAGGCTTCAGCTCGGTTGGTAAAAGCACGAATTCATCCTTTAGTGCAGGCGACTATCTTGTATGCGAGATCAATGGTGAAGAGCTTACCTACCGCACTCCTGTGAGTATGTCGGCTTTGGTTATCGTCCTTGGCGATTCATCTCCATCGGTAACTACAAAATCCTCAAGCAATCATAATCTCTCCGAGGGAGAGCTTATCTGGGAATAAATAAGAAAAATACAAAAAAGGCGGGTACGTACCCGCCTTTTTTTAACATAATCAAGCAAATTCTCGGTTTATCAGATCTGCAAGAGGTAGAAAAGCAATAGCAATTCCACCCCAGATCAGCGAGAATATGGGGCACACCTGACCGAGAATATTCAGCGGCATACCGCTGTAATCCCATACACCCATCTTTAGCCAAAGGTTAAACACCACCCCGAACACCAGCTCTACTGCCGTAACCCCGATGGCACACACCGCCGCCTTTAATAGAATACTCCTCTGCTGAAGCCTCTCGGCCACCAGCGAGAAGATGATAAAGCACAGCCCACCTGCGATCACCATCGACCAATGGGTATACCCACGCCATATCACCTCTATTGCCGCATATCCGATGGCCCCAAGCACAAAGCACAAAGCATATTTTTTCACCGTCCGAAGCCTATCCTTGCTCATATCCATAAATCCGACATATCCTCCGCTATTTCTTATTTGAACTATTATTTACTGCTTTTTACAGATTTATACTTTCGTGACGGAATGGATCTGCTTACACCGTTAACAAAAAGAGCCACCCGCAAGGAGTGGCTCTTTAGGTAGCAAGGTATTCGCAAATGGCGAAGATACTCACTACCTTCGCCTGACAAGCAAGCTTGTCGATCTTCGGCAGGAGTATGTGAACTTACGCATCTCACGTTCGTTCGATGCTAAGCTCAGATCTGCTTACACCGTCAACAAAAAGAGCCACCCGCAAGGAGTGGCTCTTTAGGTAGCAAGGTATTCGCAAATGGCGAAGATACTCACTACCTTCGCCTGACAAGCAAGCTTGTCGATCTTCGGTAGGAGTATGTGAACTTACGGATCTCACGTTCGTTCGATGCTAAGCTCAGATCTGCTTACACCGTCAAAAAAAAGAGCCACCCGCAAGGAGTGGCTCTTTTTGTTGGCAGGGGTAGCAAGATTTGAACTTACGAATGAGGGAGTCAAAGTCCCTTGCCTTACCGCTTGGCGATACCCCTATTGAATTTTACTTGCTTATTTTACCATAAATCAAGACGGATGTCAATAACTTTTGTAAAAACATTTACTAATGATTTGGGGGCGATCTTTATTTTTAAAATATCCTTGAATTTTTAAATATTATATGATACAATGTAATTGTAAAAGAATGCCCATTTGAACGAGAATGGTAAACTACTGGTACAGAGGACTTTGAAAATGCGATTTGTCTGTCCGAAATGCGGAGGAAAACTGAATATCAGCGACAAAACCGCCTCCTGCGAGGCAGGGCACTCCTACGACAGAGCACGCGGCGGATACTATAATCTTTTGCTTGGTAATGCGGGCGGTATCCACGGCGATAACAAGGAGATGGTTCTCTCCAGACGCTCATTCCTTGGTGGAGGATACTATGCTCCTCTTGCCAGGTGGATCGGCGACCTTGCTCTTGAGTTTACGCCTAAGAACGGATGCCTTCTGGACGCAGGGGCAGGTGAGGGCTACTACACCGATTTTATTGAGCGTACACTCACAGACAACAACGGCACAAGTGACGTCAGTGCCTTCGACATCTCTAAGGACGCAGTGCGTGAGATCTCCAAGAAAAACCCACGCATCTCTCTCGCTGTTGCCGGCTCCTATCACATGCCTATTGCCGACTCGGAGTTCGATACGGTGATAAACACCTTTTCACCCCTCGCACTTGAGGAAACGAGAAGGGTATTAAAGACGGGCGGTCATTTCATTATGGCAATTCCCGGTGAGGAGCATCTCTTAGGGCTTAAGTCTGTCATTTACGACACACCCTATAAAAACGAGGTTGCTGACACGGCTCTTGAGGGCTTTGAGCTTATAATGGACGAGCCTCTTACCTATAAATTTAAGCTCGACACACCCGAAAAAATATGTGATCTCTTTATGATGACACCCTACGCCTATCGTACAAAGCCTGCCGATAGGGAAAAGGTTCTCGCACTAAATACACTTGAATGCACTGCGGATTTCCGCGTTTTCGTATACAAAAAGCTATAAATAGCTGAAAGATGGAGCAAAATATGGATTTAACCCACGGAAAATATCTTGGCGTCGACTATGGCGACAAGCGTACCGGCCTTGCCGAATGTGACATTTCCGGCATGCTGGCCAGCGGCATCTGTACCGTCAGCGAGGGCGGAATGAATAACACTGCCATTCGCGTGGCAAGAGAGGCAGAGAGCCGTTCCTGTAAAAAAATAATTATCGGCCTTCCTAAAAATATGGACGGCAGTGAGGGTGAGCGAACTCAGGTCATCCGTGCATTTGCCGAGCTGCTTAGGGAGCAGACCGACATTCCTATCGATTTTTATGACGAGCGTATGACCACCATGGTTGCATATCGCTTCCTCGGTGAAACAGGAACCTACGGTAAAAAGCGTAAGGCTGCTGTTGACACCCTTTCGGCAGAGATAATTCTGCAGAACTATATCGACCGCGAGCGTGCGGCGAAGAAGTGAGGTCGGAAAAATGAAGAAACGTGTACTCATAATTTATACCGGCGGCACTATCGGTATGAAAAAGACCGATAAGGGCTATGCTCCCGTAGCAGGCTATCTCGGTAAGGTCATCTCGGCCATAGAGGATATGAACAGCCCGGATGCACCCTCCTGGGATCTGCACGAGATGTCGCCGCTGCTCGACTCATCGGACATTACCGTAAAGGAGTGGAACAAGATCGCTAAGGTCATCTGCGATAATTATTCCCAGTACGACGGATTTGTTGTTCTTCACGGCACCGACACCATGGCATATACTGCCTCGGCTCTGTCCTTTATTCTCGACGGACTTGACAAGCCTGTGGTTCTCACAGGCTCCCAGATCCCGCTTTCCGAGATAAGAAGCGACGGCAAGGATAACCTGGTCACATCTCTCTTGGTTGCGGCAGACGGAGTGGCAAACGAGGTTTGCCTTTGCTTCAGCGGTAAGCTTCTTCGCGGCAACCGTGCCGTAAAGATGAGTGCAGATCGCCTGGTCGCCTTCGATTCGCCTAACTACCCTCATCTTGCCGATATCGGCATTACCATCAAATATCATCAGTCCGCCCTCCGTCACTATAAGGGTGACGGCCTTAAGATGCAGCCTCTTTCCGAGGTTCCTATCGGTGTTCTTAAGGTGTTCCCGGGCATACAGTTCGGACTCTTTGAAACTATAATGACAGAGAAGCTGTCGGGCATAGTTCTCGAAACCTTCGGTGCAGGCAACATTCCCTCTGAGGGCGGTGCATTGATTCCGATCATCTCCCGTGCCTTCGAGCTTGGCTCGGTGGTTACCGTCTGCTCCCAGTGTCCCTCCGGCACGGTTTCTCTCGGTGCCTACGAAACCAGCTCTGCTCTTAAATCCGCAGGTGCGGTAAGCGGCTTTGATATGACCACCGAGGCGGCAGTTGCAAAGCTCTATTACCTCTTCAGTCTGGATCTTTCGGTTGATGAGATCAAGGTTAAGATGGAGCAGAATCTCCGCGGCGAGATCACCGTTTAATTACCGAAAAAGCAGGTATTTTGTGGCTTTATTCTTTGAAAAATCACATTTTAAGCTAGTAAAGGAAATAAAATGAACATACAGGAAGTTATACTTTGTAAATTCGGCGAGGTAGTGCTTAAGGGTGCAAATCGCCAGAGCTTTGAGTCCCAGCTTATAAAGGAGCTTCGTCGCCGTGCCAGTCCCCACGGAGTCTTTAAGATATACTTTAAGCAGTCTACCGTATACGTTGAACCCGTCGATGATAGCTGTGATATGGACGGTATGTACGATGCGGCAAAAAAGGTGTTCGGCATCGTCGGCGTAAACCGTGCCGCAGTCTGCGATAAGAATATGGATAGCATTATGGCACTCGCCAGAGAGTATCTCCCCGAGAAGCTGGCAGGTAAGCGTACCTTTAAGGTGGATGCAAAGCGTTCTGACAAGAGATTCCCTCTTAAGTCACCTGAGATCTCCCGCGAGATCGGCGGTGTTATCCTCTCCACCGTTCGAGGCATTAAGGTTGACGTTCATAATCCCGAGGTTACCGTAACGGTAGAGGTTCGTGACGATCATGCATATATCAGAGCAGGGCAGGAACCCGGAGCAGGCGGACTTCCTCTCCGTTCTGCAGGCAGAGGTCTGCTTCTCCTCTCGGGCGGTATCGACTCACCCGTTGCAGGATGTATGATGGCAAAAAGAGGTCTTGAGATCGAGGCCCTTCACTTCGAATCCTTCCCCTATACCTCCGAGCGTGCAAAGGAAAAGGTTATGCAGCTGGCACAGGAGATGTGTGAGTTCTGCTCCAAGATCCACGTTCACGTTATCTCTCTCACTCACATTCAAGAGGAGCTTCGCGACAGATGTACCGAGGATTACTTTACCATTCTTCTCCGTATCTTTATGATGCGACTTGCCGAAAGGTGTGCAAGAGAATATAAGTGCCACGCACTCATCACCGGTGAGAGTCTTGGCCAGGTTGCCTCCCAGACCCTTCGTGCCATTGAGGTAACAGATTCGGTGGTACGTATGCCCGTTTTCCGTCCCTGCATCGGTCTTGATAAGAACGAGATAATCATTCAGGCACGTCATTACGGCACCTTCGATACATCTATTTTACCCTTCGAGGACTGTTGTACGGTGTTCACTCCCCGTCATCCCAAGACTCAGCCTCGTCTTGAGGACGTAATGCGTGAGCTTGAGAAGGTAGACGTAGAGGCACTTATTGATGAAGCATACGCTACCATGTACACTGAAACTAAGCTTATTTATCCCAATTACCGTTAATTTGACAACTAAACATTACAAAAAAGAGCCTTGAGATCACTCTCAAGGCTCTTTTTTATCATAAATACACTTTGCAATTATTTTACAACTTCCAGCTTGATAATATTGGTATTACCTCTGGGACCACCGATAAGACCGCCGGTCATAACTACGTTATCGCCGGGTGCAAGACGAAGGGCATTCTTAGCCTGCTTCATCGCATTGTAGAACATAACGTCGTTAGACTCAAACTTCTCGGTAAGAACGGGAAGCACGCCCCAGCTCATGTTAAGCTTTCTCCATACCTTCTCGTTGGTGGTAAGACCTACGATATCAACGGGACATCTGAAGCGGCTGACCATTCTTGCGGTAAGTCCGCTGATGGAGTTAACCACTATACACTTAGCGTTAACGT
Source organism: Eubacteriales bacterium (assembly GCA_045531485.1). Classification (GTDB taxonomy): domain Bacteria; phylum Bacillota; class Clostridia; order Oscillospirales; family CAG-272; genus UBA1740. Next base: position 28,291 of record JAZSEC010000079.1, read on the forward strand.
CGATTGCCATCGCACAGGTAGCGTGGGAAACCGCGTCGGCGTTGCTCTTGATCTTGAAGGTAGAGCTGTGGAATCTATCGGTATAATTAATGCCGTTTTCGGTGAATTCTGCGATCTCCGCCATGTATCTGACTGCCTCGGCAGGATGAGCACCAACCGCAGTTTCGCCGGAGAGCATAATCGCAGACGATCCGTCGTAAACCGCGTTTGCAACGTCGGAGATCTCTGCTCTGGTGGGTCTGGGATTGTAGATCATAGACTCCAGCATCTCGGTGGCGGTAATTACACGCTTACCTAGCATACGGCACTTCTTAATAAGATGCTTCTGAATTGCAGGCACCTCAACGAAGGGGATCTCAACGCCCAGGTCACCTCTCGCAACCATAACGCCGTCTGCCACCTTGCAGATCTCGTCGATGTTATCAACACCCGCACGGTTTTCGATCTTTGCAATAATATCGATATCCTGGCCGCCGTTTTCGTCAAGGAAATCACGCACCGCACGGATATCAGCCTCGCAGGAAATGAAGGATGCCGCTACGAAATCAATGTCGTTCTTGATACCGAAGAGCAGATCGGCCTTATCCACCTCGGAGAGATACTCCTGGGTCATGGTCTTGTTGGGGAAGTTCATGCTCTTTCTGTTAGAAAGCTCGCCGCCCACTACAACCTTACATTTGGCGTCGTTACCGTCAAGCGAGGTTACCTCGAAGATAACCAGACCGTTGTTAAGAAGAATTCTGTCACCGATATTAAGGTCCTCGATAAGACGCTTATAGCTTACGGAAACACGGCTCTCGTCACCAACTATATCCTCGGTGGTGAAGATAAACTCTGCACCGTCCTCAAGCTTTACCTTTCCGTCCTTGAAGGTTCCGATTCTGTATTCGGGGCCCTTGGTATCGAGCATGATGGCAATAGGCAGATCCAGCTTCGCTCTTACCGCCTTAACAAGATCAAACTTCTTCTGATGCTCCTCATGAGTACCGTGGGAGAAGTTAAGTCTTGCCACGTTCATGCCGCTTCGACACATTCTGGTGAGTATTTCCTCATTCTCGGACGCAGGGCCGATGGTGCATATTATTTTTGTTTTACGCATTATAATGCTCCTTTATATTTGGCATATAGCTTTAAAATTGTTCCAAAAACTATTATACCACATAAATTTGCTATATTCAATATTTTTTTAGATTTTTTAAAATCCCATTTCCGAAAGCTCAAGACAGACCTTTCTGTAGAAGGCGTATATCTGCTCTCGCTGGCTCTTCTTGGAGAACAGGTCGATTATCTGCACGTGGGAAACCGGAATATCCAGGCATTTTCCCTTATAACAGCCGAACTGTGCCGACTCCTCGGACACCATGCCGTCGTTGTCCATTACCTCGAAGTGATGCTGCAGCTTCATGGGCAGACCCATAATAAAGCAATCCTTCACGTCGGATATACTGGTGGAATAGCTCTGACAGTAGACCTTGTAGGAGAACTGCAGCGTATCCTCGCTCTCGTCCACCTCCCTCAGCTGAGCACACGCACGTAGAGAGTCGGGATGCTTGTCGCCAAGGAACAGACAGTAGAACATATCTATGGAGAAGGCGATTATCTTTTTTATGGGCATGGGCAACTTCCATATCTTTGATGCGATTATAGAGCCCTTGTGAGGGGTACAAAGGGTGGTAAGCGAGGCTACCTTATCCTCCATACCAAGCTTGGTTATCATATACTTTGAGTCAAGTCCACCCTTGGAATGGGCGATAATATTGACCTTTTCGGCACCCGTTTCGCAAATTACACGCTCTATGTAGCTTTTTAATTGCTCTGCGTTGCTTTCAATACTGCCAAAGCCGTCGGTGTCCGCAACGAAAACCTCGTACCCATCCTTTTGAAGCTCCTCGCCTATCTTGCCGAAGGCGTTGAGTATGCGGAGCTGCTTTGCCGCAATTCCGTGGACTAATACTATTGGATATTTACTTGCCATAAAGAAGCTCCTTTCTGAGATTTATTCGCCCAGCAGCTTTAGTGCCTCGGCGTACTTTTGATTTCTTTTTATGGCCCACTCGTCAACCTCGTCCATACGACTGAGGTCGCTGTTGTGCTTAAGATCTGCAATCTTCACCTTTTTCGCTATCGGGTCGGCGGCGATCTTACTTACGTAATCCATATACGGCACATTCTCCTCATGGGTAAGGAGCGAGAGCACCTCGATAACTCGGGTAGGGAAGCCAAGCTCCAAAAGATCGTCGAGAGTCATATCGCTGTCCTCCACTACGTCGTGGAGCAGGGCACAGACGGTGGAAATCTCGTCATCCATCTGCTCTGCCAGGTGGAAGGGATGAAAAACGTAGGGCATACCCGTCTTATCCTCCTGCTCCTTGTGCGTATCAAAGCATAGCTTAAGTGCCTTTTTGGTAAGCGGCGTGTAAATCATATCTCTCCACCCTCCTTTTATTTTATTGTAGCACAAAAAAATATATACCGCAACACACCGAGCGTAAATTTTTGTCAAATTTTCTTGATTTTTCTAAGGAAAAACGCGATATCCCACCGGACACCGCGTCTATTTTTTTATTCCTCGGCAGTAAGTCCCAGCAGCCTTGCGATTCTGTCAATCTCATAGCTTGGGAAATAGATTCCGTACACCTGTCCACCACGCTCAAGCTCAAGGATGGCGTAGGAGCCAATATGAACATTTCCGTACTGATCCACGCCCAGCTTATAGGACTTGTATGGTTCCTCCGTAGGTCCCTGCTCCTTGTTCCAGGAGGCCATTGTAGAGTGCTTTTTGATAACTCTGATTCTCTTCAGCTCCTCGAGAGGGAAGGAGCGAACCACGTCAATGCCGGCAAGATGCAGACATCCGTCCTGTCTGAAGGCAAGCGACTCGGCGTTGATGAACTGGAAGGTCTGAAAGCCAGGAGCCTTGATCTTTATTTCGCCATTCTTTTCTGCATACTTAAAGCAAAGCACGTCGATGGTGATAGCGTTTGCAGGAACCTGAAGCTCCTCGTACATTTTCTTGATATCGGTATTGATGTCCTCAACCTGATCCTCGGCACGCTCCTCGTCAAGCACCACCTTTTCCTTTTGCCTTGACGCAAGGTGCAGTACTATCCATCCCGCACCGCATACTATACCGGTGATGATAAGCCATCCCGCGTTATTAATCGCTTCCTCCAGGCTGACACCCGCCTTGATCGTACCCGCCAGTACGATAAGAGCAGCAAGCCCTAGCACGTATTTTATAATCCGTAGCCACAGCGGCAGCTGACTTTTCTGCATCGTTCCGTCCAGCTTTTCGGTCTTTTGCTCGTATTTATTCATCGTTTGCTCGGACACCCTTCGGGTGATAAATTCCTCGCCGTTTACCACCTCGTTCTTCTTGTCGGTGGTAATATCAATAGCAAAAATCGGCTTCATATTATGCTCCCTTCGAACTGAAATCTTCCATAATTATTATATCATAGAAAGATCAGGAGTGCAAGTGGATAATACAAAAAATGGAATAAAAAGCCTTTCCTATTGGGGAAGGGGGACCGCTTGCGGTGGATGAGGTGTCCGTAGGGCGAGCATGCTCGTCCGTTTTTGCAACGGGGCGGAAGATGAATGAGGGTGATATGCGGAGATGAAGAGATTATCTAGAAAGGGCAAAGCCTTTCTTCGCACGCACAGAGTTACTAAGCTCCGAGAGCCCTCGGTACACTTGGGCACTCGCTCGCTAAGAAACTCTAGCTTGTCGTTAATCCAAAACAGTTATCAACTGTTTTGGATTGCTCCCTCTTTCGCCGTCACGGGCGAATGAAGAGTTCAAATCTCTTGCTCCGCTTAGCCCGTGACGACGAAAATCGAAGCAAATCTCCTCATCTCCACCGAAAAAGAAAAAACGGAAGATCCGAATGGACCTTCCGTTTTTCTGGCGGAGATGAAGAGATTTGAACTCTTGCGCCGATTGCTCGACCTACACCCTTAGCAGGGGCGCCTCTTCACCACTTGAGTACATCTCCGTGTGAAGTCTTTATTAACTTGCCATAACATTATAGCAACTTTCCACCCGTTTGTCAAGGGCTTTTTGAAAAAAGAGTTGATAAAAAAGCCGCCTTTCGTTCTAATTCAATTATTCTTGAAAAAAATTCGCTAAAAATTTCTTAAAACTTAACAAAAAAACAGAATAATGTGGTATAATAAATTGAAGAATTATGTTTGGACACTGCTGATTTGTGTCTGAAAACCAAAAACGGAGAGAGCTATGTTCGGTTACGTAAAGCCTGTGGTAGGCGAGATGCTGGTGCGAGAGCACGAGTTTTACCGTGCCACCTATTGCGGCATATGCCGTTCTATGAAAAAGCATACGGGCGTTCTGTCTAACGTCACTCTGTCCTATGACAGCGTTTTTCTTGCACTCGTAAGGATGCTTTACATACCAGACGCCGACTTTGCCGCCGAGCAGAGAAGATGTATCGCTCATCCGACTAAAAAACGTCCCATGCTGAAGGAAAATCCTGCCATCGAGTACACTGCCAGAGCATTTTCCGTCCTTACTTATTATAAATTAAAGGATGATCTTGCCGACGAGGGCGGCCTTAAGAAGCTTGGCGTTACTGCCGTTCGTCCCATCGTTGCTACCGCTAAGAAAAAGGCAACGCTTCACGACCTTGCCGCCATAGTATCCGAAAGGCTCGAGGCCATTACCGCACTTGAGGTGGCAAAATGTCCCAGCATCGATCAGCCTGCCGCACTTTTTGGCGAGCTGTTGGGGGAGATTTTCGCCTACGGGCTTCCCGAGGCAGACCGTCTGGTTCCCTTTGAGGTCGGTAAGCATCTTGGCAGATTTATCTATGCCGCCGACGCCGCTGAGGATTATGATAAGGATGTGAAAAGCGGTAGCTACAACCCCTACGTTCTGTTATACGGAGGTCAGCCGCTGACTAAGGAAAATAAATCCAGCATAAAGACCGGACTTCTTCTGGAGTGTAAAAGGCTGGAGGCGGCGGTAAATCTTCTGCCCTTCGGTAGCAGGGCAACCATTGAGAATATTATTAACAACGTGATATATCTAGGCCTCGTCAAGCGAATAGAATTTCTTGACGAGAAATAAGTCCGAATAACTGCGGCAAAAAATCCGAAAGGAGAAAAGGTCTTGAAGGATCCCTATACCATACTCGGTGTGTCCAGCACCGCAACCGACGATGAAATAAAAAACGCATACAGAGCATTAGCCAGAAAGTACCATCCCGACAATTATGGTGATGATAATCCTCTGAAGGATCTTGCTAATGAGAAGATGCAGGAGATAAACGCGGCTTATAACGAAATACAGCGTATGCGTTCGGCAGGTGGCTCTGCATATACCGGCAACGGTACATACTACCAGAGCTACGGAGGCACAGGCAGCACATCTGGCGTCTATGCCGAAATACGCAGATGCATTAACGCGAAGAAATTCCACGAGGCAGAGCGTCGCATAGCCGAGATTCCAATCAGCGATCGCACTGCAGAGTGGCATTATCTTAACAGCGTTCTGCTGATGCATCGCGGCAACGTAAACGACGCCATGCGTGAGCTTGAGATGGCGTGCAGCATGGAGCCCGGTAATATCGAATACCAGAAGGCCAAGGAGATGTTCAACACCGGTGCCCGCGGATACGGTAGCACATATTACGGCGGCCCAACCTACAGACGTCGATCATCCAGCGACGACGCCTGCGATTGCTGTATGAATCTTATCTGTCTTGACTGCCTTTGCGAATGCTTGGGTGGCGATCTTATTCGTTGTATATGAGTCAGACAAAAAAGATAACGCTGTCCGCTATGATGGTGGCCTTTGGCACAGCAATAATGATACTTGGTGCGGTGATCGAGGTTCTCGATCTTACCGTGTGTGCCTTAGCTTCTCTGGTGGTGGTATTCATTTACCTTGAGATAGGCTCTTATTACCCCTGGCTTGTGTGGATATGCACCAGCCTTGCCACCGCACTTATCTATCCCGGAACTATTATCTGGGGAGAATATCTGTTGCTTTTCGGCATATATCCGCTTATTAAGGCATATATTGAAAAGCTTCCCAAGTGGTCTTGGTTTCTTCTGAAAATTGCCTACGTCAACGCTGTAATATGGGGAGTGTTCTGTATATCCGAGCTTCTCCTCGGTATCCCCTTCTTCGGTGACGAGGGAAAAACGCTGATCGTGATCACCTACGTGCTGATGAACGTAGCCTTCGTTATGTACGATCTGTTTATCACAGTTATGGTGCGTTTTTATTATGCAAAAATCAGGCCGAGATTTAAAAATCTACTGAAATAACACTAAAATGTAAAGAATGGTAGTCAAATATGGTTAAAGTTGGCTTTATATCCCTCGGCTGCTGCAAGAATCTTGTGGACACTGAGGTAATGCTTCATAATCTCCATGCCGCCGGCTTTGAGATCACTCCCAACGAGGAGGAGGCAGAAATTATCGTAATAAACACCTGCGGCTTTATTGAAAGTGCAAAGCAGGAGGCAATAGAGAATATTCTCGACGCCGCATCTCTTAAGGAGTGGGGCAAGTGCCGTCATATTATCGCCACCGGATGTCTTGTAGAGAGATATCGCGAGGAGGTTATGAATGAGCTTCCCGAGATAGACGCTCTGGTTGGTCTTGGCAGTCTTGACGATATTGCCGAGGCGTGTCAGGCGGTTATGCGTGGCGAGAAGTACGTATCCTTTAAGGATAAAGAGAAGGCAGACCTTGGCGGTGACAGAATCATCACAACGGGTCCCTATTCTGCTTACATAAAGGTGTCCGAGGGCTGTGATAACCTCTGCACCTACTGTGCGATCCCTCTTATCCGTGGCAGACACAGAAGCCGTAGGATCGAGGATATTGTAGCCGAGGCACGTGACCTTGAGGTTATGGGAGTTAAGGAGATAAACCTTATTGCCCAGGATACCACCAGATACGGTCTTGATATTTACGGCGAGTACAGCCTTGCGAGGCTTGTACGCGAGATCACTAAGGCAACAAGCATTCCCTGGATCCGACTTCTTTATTGCTATCCCGACAAGATCACCGACGAGCTTATTGAGGAGTTCCGTACCAACGATCGCCTCCTTAACTATATGGATATTCCCGTACAGCATATATCCGATTCGGTTCTTAAGCGAATGAACCGTCACGGTGGGAAGCAACTTATTCTGGACGCGGTAAAGCGTCTGCGTGATAGCGTTCCCGGAATAATTCTCCGTACCACCGCCATGGTTGGCTTCCCGGGTGAGACCGAGGAGGACTTCACCGAGCTTTGCGAGTTTGTAAAGGATACCCGCTTCGACCGCTTCGGAGCGTTTACCTTCTCACCTGAGGAGGGAACACCCGCCGCAGAGATGGAGGATCAGATCGACGAGCAGGTAAAGCAGGACAGATACGACGTGCTTATGCAGACCCAGCTTACCGTGGCAGAAGAAAAAACCGCCGAGAGAATAGGCCAGACGCTCACCGTTCTTTGCGAGGGCTTTGATAAGATCGCAGAGATTTACTACGGCAGATCCTTTGCGGATGCACCCGACGTTGACGGCAGAGTGTATTTCAAATCCGCAGAAAAGCTCCTTCCCGGTCAGTTCGCAGAGGTTGAGATAACCGAAGCTATGGATTACGACCTTGTGGGTGAGGCAAGAGTATAAGAGAGGAAACAGCTATGAAAAAAACATCAATGAATATTCCTAACATTCTTTCCATCGTCAGATGCCTTCTGGTGCCCGTGTTCGTGGCTACACTGCTCTTTATGGGCAATACCGGAATCTGGGGATATATAGTACCTGCGGCGGTATACGGCATTACCGCACTCACCGATATGCTGGACGGCAAGATAGCAAGAAAGTATAATCTGGTCACCGACTTTGGTAAGTTTATCGACCCACTGGCAGATAAGTTTATGGTAATCTCCTCTATGATAACTATTCTCGTGTGGATGGGACTTCGCGGCGAAACCACATTCGTACTGGTATTCGTTTGGGTTGTTCTCATTATTCTCCTTCGTGAGCTTGGTGTAACCAGTCTCCGCCTTGTAGTTGCAGGTAAGAGCGGAATCGTGGTTGCCGCCAGCATGCTTGGTAAGATCAAGACGGTATCTCAGATGGTAGGCACCGTGGTTATGATACTCGAGCCCGCTATTCCTATGGTGATAAAGAGTGATGCCGTATCCTTTGTATGCGATAATCATATTCTCTCATACGTAGCAATGGCGATCATGGCGTTCACCACCCTCTTCTCAGGTATAGATTATCTGAAGGCATATCTCCCTTACATTGATTCCAATAAGTAAACTGCAAAAAAACGACCCGATTTCTCGGGTCGTTTTTTTATTTAAAACAGAAAAATCACGATACGTTATGCCGTTTTTTGAACAAAACGGTGTTTTTTATTCGATAATCTTGGCAATGATCGCACCTACCTGCTCGGCAACCGTATCGGGATCAGCCTTTCTGCCCTCGGTAAGCCAGCCGTATACACATGCGGCAACACCGCCGGCACAGGTAGCCGCAACGGTATCAATAGATGCAGGCAGCTTCATACCCGAAGCCACGCTGATACGAAGCCTTTCTCTCGTGTCCTTGAAATTACGCTCAAAGATAATTGCAAGCACGGAGGGGAAGAGATTGCTTTTACAGATGTTATCAATAGCGGTAGAGTTCTCGTCGATAAAGTGGATGATCCTCTTGGCGTATGCAACGTAGTATTCGGGAGTGAGGGTAGGCTTGCCGAGTCTTATCATCTGCCTGTCAAAATTGTCACGCAGCACGCCGGTATAGGCGGTAAGGAAGTCAAACTTGTCTGAATAGTGCTTGTAGAAGGTGGCTCTCCTGATGCCGGCAGTGTCGCAGAGCTCATTGATGGTGATTTCGTCAAATGGCTTCTCGCTGAGAAGCTTAAGGAAAGCATCGAAAAGTGCCTTTTTGGTTCTTCTTACTCTGAGATCTTCTCTTCCTGACATATTTTTGTCCTCTTTTTAGTAATTTTTGGTTTTCTTTTCTTCAGTATACATTTTTGTTGGTCACTTGTCAAGTATTTTATGAAAAATAAATGTCAAAAGCTTAAAAATGTACATTATTACAAAAATCGCAAAAATCTATTGAATAAGAGGGCATTTTGTGATATGATATAATTGTAGTAAAATATTTATTTTATTAAGGAGCAAAAAAATGGATATTACTAACCAAAAACTCATTGAAGAGATCCTTGGTATTGCCGTATCCACCGGTGCAGATTTTGCCGAGGTATACTGGGAGCTTACCAGAAACGGAAACATTACTCTCTTAAGCGGCAGGATCGATGCAATTTCGGACAATACCGTATCGGGCGTGGGCATTCGTGCCTTCCTCGGTACCAGAACGGTATACGGCTCGACCTCCGATATTTCAAGAGAAGGGCTTATAAAGTGTGCAAGATCCGTAGCAGAGGCTATGGGTGAGGGCAGGGCAGAGATGAACATAGTTCTGAAGCCTACCGCAGTTAAGGATATTCACCCCGTTAAAATCAATCCCGCCGAGGCTGAAAATAAGGTAAAGTGCGATCTTCTTCGCCTTGCCACCGATGCTGCCAGAGCCTATGACAAGCGTATCGTTCAGTCTGTGGGCAATCTTATCACCGTTGATCATACTATACAGATAGCAAACACCGAGGGGCTCTTTAAGACCGACCGCCACGTTCGTACCAGAATGGCGGTAAGTGCGGTTGCCTCCTCCGGAAGCGAGAACCAGAACGGCTTCTGCTCTCCCGGACGCGGTATGGGTCTTGAGGTGTTCGAGCTGATTAAGCCCGAGGAGATCGGCAGAACTGCTGCTGCTCAGGCTATCACCAACCTTGAGGCAGACTACTGTCCCGCAGGTCAGATGCCCGTTGCGATTGAAAACGGCTTTGGCGGTGTTATCTTCCACGAGGCATGCGGTCACTCGCTTGAGGCTACCTCGGTTGGTACCGGCCGCTCTCAGATGTGCGGCAAGATGGGTCAGAAGATCGCCAACGAAAAGGTTACCGCCATCGACGACGGCACTATTCCTAACGCATGGGGCTCTGTTAATATCGACGACGAGGGTAATCCCACCCAGCGTAACGTGCTTATTGAGAACGGTGTTCTCAAATCCTATATGGTGGACCGTCTTGGCTCTCGCCGTATGGGTATGCCCATGACGGGTAACAGCCGTCGCCAGAGCTACACCTACGAGCCCACATCCAGAATGACCAACACCTTTATCGATAACGGCCCCGATAAAAACGAGGATATTATCGCATCCATCGAGTACGGTCTCTATGCCAAGAGCATGGGCGGCGGCTCGGTCAACCCTCTTACCGGTGCCTTTAACTTCGCAGTAACCGAAGGTTATATTGTAAGAAACGGTAAGATATGCGAGGCTGTAAGAGGTGCATCTCTTATCGGTACAGGCTCCGAGATCCTTCAGGATATTGATATGGTGGGACAGAATCTTGCCACCGGTCAGGGTATGTGCGGCAGTGCGTCCGGCAGCGTTCCCACCGATGTAGGTCAGCCCCTCATCAGAGTTTCCAAGATCACCGTAGGAGGTAGATAAGATGAATTACGATTTACTTAAGGCTGCAATAGAAAACGAGGCAAAGGCTCAGGGCGTTGCCGAGTACGAAATATATTATATGGCATCTGAGGAGCTGTCGGTCGACACTCTTAACAGAGAACTTAATTCCTTCTCCTCCGGTCTCAGCGGCGGAATCTGCCTGAGAGTCCTTCACGACGGTAAAATAGGCTACGCCTCCAGCGAGCTTATGGAGGAAGAGGAGATGAAGGCACTGGTTTCCCGTGCCAAGGATAATGCATCGGCTACCGAGAAGCCTGATACCATGGGTATCTTCAAGGGCTCTCAGTCCTATGCCGAGCTTAAGAACAGTGATTACAAGGCTAAAAGTGCGGCAGAGCTTAAGAAGCTTACCAAGGATCTTGCAGATGCGGTTTACGCCTCCAGCGATAAGGTTACAGACGGTACCGCTACCTACGGACTTAACGCAGGCTTTGAGGTTCGCCTCTCCAACTCCCACGGCCTTGATCTTAAGACCAGCTGCGGTCTCAGTGCCGTTCAGCTCGGTGCGGTCATCTGCGACGAGGGTAAGTATGAGAGCGAGTACAATCTTAAGGAGCTTAACGGCGAGATCGATCTTGACGCTCTCGCTCGTGAAACCGTAGATACCGCCATTCTTAAGGCCAATGCCGGTTTTATCGGGTCGGGCAAGTACAGCGTAGTTCTTTCTGCAAAACAGATGCGTACCATTCTCTCTGCATATTCCTCCGCCTTCTCGGCTAAGATGGCACAGATGGGTATGTCACTCCTTGCAGGTAAGGAGGGGGAGAAAATCGCCTCCGATATCGTTACCATCACCGACGATCCTATGAGAGAGGGAGTTTCCATTCAGACAAACTTCGACGCAGAGGGCGTTGCCGCATACCGTAAGGCTGTTGTTGAGGGGGGCGTTCTTAAGACACTTCTTCACAACAGAGAAACCGCCGCTGTAGCAGGTGTTGAAAGCACCGGTAACGGTAGCAAGGGCGGATACGCCTCTCCCGTTGGCGTAAGTCCCTATGCGTTCTGCCTTGAGGCAGGCGATAAGACCGAGGCCGAGCTCTTTGAGATGGCAGGCAACGGCATCTATATCACCGAGCTTAAGGGCCTTCACGCAGGTGCGAATCCCGTAACAGGCGACTTCTCTCTTGAGTCGGCAGGCTTTAAGATCGTGGACGGTAAGAGAGCAGAGGCTATTAAGTCCTTTACCATCGCGGGCAATTTCTTCGAGCTTCTTAAGTCCATCGCTGCTCTTTCCGACACAGTTGAGGTAGCGGTAACCGGTGGATTTACCACCTTTGGCTCTCCCGCCGTTCTTCTTCACAACGTAAGCGTTGCGGGAAAATAAAAATATCGTTTAATATTTAACAAAGTCTATTGACTTTATAAAATATTTGTGGTATTATATGCATTGTGTGAAAATATTTTAAGGAGAAAATAAAATGGCAACTTACAACAAGAAAAATATTGAAGACGTAGCCGTAGCCGGCAAAACCGTGCTGGTTCGTTGCGACTTCAACGTTCCTATGAAGGATGGCGTTATCACCTCTGACAAGAGAATCGTTAGTGCTCTTCCTACTATCCAGTATCTTCTCGGTCAGGGTGCGAAGGTGGTTCTTTGCTCTCACATGGGCAAGCCCCACGCTATTCTTACCGAGGGCTTCGGTCTTACCAAGAAGGAAAAGAAGGCTGTTGAGGCTCTTCCCGCTGAGGAGCAGGCAGCTGCTACTCAGGAGTATCTTGCTAAGGCTCTCGTTTCCGACAAGAAGAAGCTTACTCTTAAGCCCGTATGCGTAAGACTTAACGAGCTTCTCGGCGAGGGTACCGTAACCTTCGCAGAGGACATTATCGGTGCTGATGCTAAGGCAAAGGTGGCTGCTCTTGAGCCCGGTAAGGCAGTTCTTCTTGAGAACACCAGATTCGATGCTCGCGAGACCAAGAACGGTGCCGAGCTTGCTAAGGAGCTTGCTTCCTATGCAGACATATTCGTAAACGATGCATTCGGTGCGGCTCACAGAGCACACGCATCCACCGCGGGCGTTGCTGATTACATTCCCGCAGTATGCGGTTACCTTATCGAGAAGGAAATCGGAGTTATGGGTACAGCTCTTGAGAACCCTGCTCGTCCCTTCGTTGCTATCCTTGGCGGCGCAAAGGTTGCTGATAAGCTCAATGTTATTGAGAACCTTCTTAACAAGGTTGACACC
>JAZSEC010000068.1:0-38783 GCA_045531485.1 Eubacteriales bacterium
GTAGCTGCTTGTCCGCCTCGGCAAGCACACTCCAGAACGGAAAATATGTTTCGTAGAATTTTTCAAGTGGCATGGCTTCGACTCCTTTCAAATGACTTTTTTGTATTATACCATATTTTTATGAATTTTTCAATCGTTTAATAGCAAAAAAGAGCCGACCATTACGATGCCTTGGGTCAATCCCAGCAAGGCTGGCACAAGGGTGAGGCAGATGCCGTTCCGTTTATCAAATATATTCTCGGAACGATCCTTGCAGCATACAGAGATTTCGAAGACCGATTTGCACTTGTGGAAATCAAGCTATCATCCCTTGAAATGGTAAGACGAGCAACAATGAATAAGATCGGTCGCTTCAAGAAGCAGGATATTATGGAGCTTTGCCCATCACTCAGTATCAGCTCGGTAGAGGGAGCACTCCGCAAGCTCGTTGCCGAGGGTGAGCTTGTGCGTGAAGGCAACGGAAAGAATACCTGCTACTATCGGTTCAAATGATAAATGCCCTTAAAAAGCGAACATTCCCTTAATACCGTGCCGATATTAAGGGAACAAATGCACAATTGGCTCTTTTTATGCCTTATTGTAGCAAATATTATGGTATTTTTCAAAGAAACTCGGAACACCGTTTGGTGTACCGAGTTTTTTCTTTTATTTGCTTTCGGTTGTGGTTTTGTCCTCTAATGAGGTAGCTTTGTATTCGTGCCATCTTCCGCGTTTTTGATAGTCGTCGCGTCGAACCACACTTTACAAACGGCATAGGATGTGATATAATAAAATAGCACAAGGCTCTAAAGTATATTCAAAGGAGCAAAGAATATGAAGAGAATAATTTGCTTAATATTGATAGTTTTGATTATATCCTTCGGTATTTTCCCCTTCCGGATAGGGAAAACCAGGTATATTTTGGTCTGTGCAATTGATATGATAGACATGCCATATATTACGATACGTGAGCTGCCCACTAAGAATGCCGGGGGTGAGACGAGCCTGGAGTTTTGGATAGGTGAATACGTTAGGGAAAAGGACTATGAGGCATATCACAAGGTCTATGACGGATTCTTAGGCAAAGGATACGACAGCATGGAGCCTGCCGATTATTACGTTCACTATGAGGTAGGGGTTTATCCTCACGTATATTCGGGCAAGAGGGGAATTACCGAGATAACAATTACAGACCCCTCTGTGACCGTTTTCGGCCTTACAACAGAAAGTGGTATAGAGGATTTTGCAGCAGTTTTTGAGGAGCTTGGTGCTGAATCTTCAATAGGTGATAATTATGTCAATGCATGGATCGGGGACGTACGGTTCAGATACTTTAATGGCGGTGGAAAAAAACTGCCGTACATATCGATTAAAACCGAGGCAACCGGCGTGGTATATATTGATTGATATTTGATTTTATAGAGAGGGCTTAACTATGAAAATGATAAACATTACTGTTCCCGGGCATGAGGATGCCACCCTTGAGGGCTATATTCTCGATTGTGAGATAACTCTCGGTCAGCAGAGCGATCGACCTGCAGTGGTTATATGTCCCGGCGGAGGCTATCTTTATTGCTCACCGAGAGAGGCAGAGCCGGTGGCACTTGCTTATGCGGCAAGGGGAATTCATGCCTTTATTCTTCGCTATTCCACGGGTAGAAATGCGGCAGGCTTTTCTCCTCTTGCAGAGATCGATTGGACCATTGGATACATAAGAGAAAATGCAAAGGAATGGCATATTAATCCCGAAAAAATTCTTACACTCGGCTTTTCCGCAGGCGGTCATCTCGCCCTTGCGGCAGGTGTTTTGTCGGAAAATCGCCCTAACGGTATGATACTTTGTTATCCTGCCACCTCTATGCCTAATATTCCAGGTGCGGATATGATGCTAAAGCTTCTTGTGGGCAAAGGCAACGTTAGCGACAAGGATGCAGAGGCCCTTGAGCTTGTTTCAAGGGTGACAAATAGCACACCGCCCGCCTTTATCGTTTCTACTGCTGAGGATATGCTGACTCGCTTCGGTGCTATGCCTCTTGCAAAAAGATACAGCGACCTCGGCCTTGGCTACGAGCTACATATTTTCCAGCACGGCCCCCACGGTTATTCACTGGCAACCGACGTTTCGGCCGACGGTAGCTCCCAGGTGCTTAACGACTCCTATGCGAAGTGGCTGGATATGAGCGTTCGCTGGATAAATAAGGTGTTTGGCGAGCCTACCTTCGTTAACAAATCTACCAGCAAGATCGGAAAATATATGGCAGAGCTTGGGATTGATATGAAGGGAAATTTCGGCAACGCATAAAATGAGGTAATTTATATGGATAGCTTTGTTATTAGACTCGAAGCCGAGAGCGACTATCGTGCCACCGAGGAGCTTACACGAGAGGCCTTTTGGAACGTGTATAAGCCCGGTGCCGACGAGCATTATTTTGTGCATACTATGAGGACTCATCCCGACTTTATTCCCGAGCTTGCCTTCGTGGTGGAGCAGGCGGGCGAGATAGTTGGCAATATTATGTACACTAAGGCCTGGCTCGAGGATGAAATGGGGCAGAGAAGGGAGATCCTTTCCTTTGGGCCCGTGTGTATATCGCCAAGGCTTCAGAGGCAGAAGCTGGGCAAAATGATGATTGAGCATTCATTCGAGGCAGCACGAAAAATGGGCTATGACGTATGCGTGATTTTTGGTAATCCTGCGAATTACGTTGGTCGCGGATTCGTCAATTGTAAGCGTAAAAATATTAGTTATCTGGTCGACGGCAATTTTCCTACGGCGTTGCTTGTTTGCGAGCTTAAGGAGGGTGCTCTCGACGGCAGAGCATACCGATATATTCAGAGCACCGCAGAGCGAGCCTGCGAGGATACTGCTGCTATAGAGGCCTTTGACGCCACCTTCCCACCAAGGGAAAAGGCATGGCGTCCCAGCCAGGAGGAGTTTTATATTTACAGTCATTCCTCCGTCGTTAGATAAAAAATGCCGAGGCTTTTCCTCGGCATTTTTTATCTTTTTCTGTAAAGAAGAAGCTTTGGATTTTCACCGTTTTCCTCATAGCTGCAAACCAGCAAAAGCTCGCTGCTTGCGGCAATTCCGTAGCAAATTCCACCATCTCCCTCTAGCTGACTGCCAAGATAAGTGGCTTTGTCATCAAGGAATTTTGCCTTTTGTCCATTTGGGAGAGTATATTCCATGTTGATAAATTCACCCGATAATACGTTTAGATCTCGGATCTTCGGCAGTCCCATAGAGGGCAGAATCAGGTTAAAATCGCTAATAAGCTCCTCCTTGAAGGCGAGAAACTCCTCTCTCGTGGGATTACCGCCGTATTCCCGCCAAAAATCCAGGGTATATTCCCCCTCGGAATAGCACCATTTGCAATAATCCTCGTTGAAATGCCCGTCGTTCTCTCGGCTAAGATGCTCGTCATCAAGAGGCATTCCACAGCATCGACAGACAAGTTCTCTCGGAGAACCGAGTAGGGTGTTAATAGATACGTCAAAAAAACGTGAGAGCAGCTTTAGCGTATCTACGCTTGGCAGGGTTTCGCCCTTCTCCCATCTTGAAACCGCCTGCCTTGTAACGAAAATTTCCTTTGCCAGCTCCTCCTGCGACAGTCCTTTTTGATTTCTTAGCATTAAAATGACATCTTTTGTTTGCATAATGGCAGTTCTCCTTCCGTTTATTATATTTTATCACGTGCTTTTAAAAAACACAAGCAACTCTTTGTTGCTATAAAGCCGTTTTTCTCCATATTAATCTAAAAATATTGCAAAAGCTCTTCCGCTGTGATATAATAAAAACAAAAAAGCACTAAGGAAAAACTATGACAAGAAAAGAGTTCGAAGCATTTGTGCTTGACAAATACGGCGTTAGAGCAGATTATCCTTTCGAAGAAGATTTTGAAACAGGCGTCTTTCGTCATGACGGAAGCAGAAAATGGTTTGCAATCGCTATGAATATTTCATACAGCAGGCTTATTCCCAATAGAGAAGAAAGCGTGGACGTGGTAAATCTTAAATGTGCTCCCGAGGTCATCGAGTCTATTGCAGGGGTAGAGCCCGGCGTTTTTCGAGCCTATCACATGAATAAGACCCATTGGCTCACGGTTGCCCTTGACGGCAGCTGTGAGGATGATATGATCGATTGGCTCCTCGGCATCAGCTATGATTTGACGGGCAAAAAAATATCAAAAAGGAAGAAGATAAATGAAGATTTTTAAGGGAAATTTTAATAAATATTCCGTCATTAATATTATCGCCATATTGGTAATTCTTGCATTGACGACTACCGTAATCATTCTCGCCATAAGCCCCGGTTCATTCGTCGAGGATAATCGAACGGATATGCAGAAATATTACGACAACAAGTGCCAGTCGTATATTACCCAAAACATCAATTCTGCTAAGGGACAGGTGGTGTTTATCGGCGATTCCATAACCGATCTGTACATTCTGGACGACCATTATGCAGATCTGCCCTTGGCTTGCTATAACCGTGGCATTGGTGGAGATACCACCTCAGGCGTTCTCAAAAGGCTCAAGCTTTCAATATTTGATATTGAGCCCTCCGTTGTAGTGCTTATGATAGGTACGAATGATATTAACGGCGGTCTTGACGAGGATGGAATAGTTGAGAGATATTCGCAGATTATAGATGAGATATATGCCGATTTGCCCGACGTGGAGCTTTACTGTATGTCCATAATCCCACAGAATTCACAGATCGAGGAATCCGGCCACGTAAGAATAGCCGAAACCACCCCGAAGATCCTCAGCATTAATGAAAAAATCCGACGAATTGCCGAGGAAAAGGGAGCAACGTATCTTGATCTTTTCTCTCTTTTGGCCGATGAAAACAATCATCTTATAAAAGAGTATAGCGACGATGGCTTGCATCTTAATCAAAAGGGACTGTCGGTCTGGACAGCTCTTATCAAGCCCTATCTTATGGGCGAAAAATAAAAGGAACGGGAGGTATTTTATGTCCTGCGATCTTCACACACATACTAATCATTCCGACGGCAGCAGCACGGTTCAGGAGCTGATCCTTGGTGCCAAGGAAAATAATCTAATAATAGCCCTCACCGATCACAATACGGTGACCGGCCTTGCGGAATTTCTTTCTCTTGCAGAGAGGGAGGGCATTACCGCTATCGGCGGCAGCGAGCTTTCCACCGAGCACGAGGGCAAGGAATTTCATCTTATCGGTCTGTTTATCTCGCCCGAGCATTACGAAAGGGTGGAGAGCCTTTGTGCTGAATTCGTTGAGCTTAAGGAATTCAGCAATATTGACCTATGCAGAAAGCTTGCCGATAAAGGCATGGTGATCGACTATCAGGCGGTGAAGGCGAGAAATATCAAGGGCAATGCCAACCGTGCTCACATAGCGGCCGAGCTTGTCAGCAAGGGATATTTTTCCTCGGTAAAGGATGCCTTCAGTCAGGTTCTTGATGAAAAACTCGGTCTTTACGTTCCGCCAAAAAGACTTCAGCTTATCGACGCCATAAGGTTTTTGAGGCAGATAGATGCTCTTCCGGTTCTTGCTCATCCCTTGAAGGAGGTGTCGGCGGACAGGCTTCGTCAGATGCTTCCCGCACTTATCGATGCGGGTCTTGTTGCCATAGAAACTATGCACTCCTCCTACTCCGATGAGGATATAGCAGAGGCAAAGAAGATAGTCAAGGATTTAGGCATTCTTGAGAGTGGCGGCAGTGACTATCACGGTGACATCAAGCCGGGCGTCGCACTCGGTTGCGGTAAGGGAAGTCTTGATATTCCCGATGAGGTGTATTTTGCTTTGCTAAGAAAGCACGCTGAGCTTTTGGAGGGCGGGGATGAATAAAAACCGGATAATTAACATATTCTGCTTGGTTTTGATATGTGCAGTAGCAATACTTGCCGTTCTGCCTCTTCAGCGTGCGGCAAAGGACAACAGTCGCTGGATGAAGGAGCTTGAGGATGAGAGGATGATCAACAGCCTTTACATCCCCGGAACTCACGACTCGGGAGCCACCCACTCCATTGCCGATCTGTCGGGCAAGTGTCAGTCGCTTCCCATATCCGAGCAGCTTCGCCTTGGCGTCAGATTTTTTGATATCAGACTTCAGCTTAAGGATAACAGACTCGTGGTCGTGCATAGCTTCGTGGATCAAAATACCGATTTTGACGACGTTTTAAGATGTATGGCCGATTTTCTTAAGGAAAATCCCAGCGAATTTCTTATTGTTTCCTTTAAGGAGGACAACGATCCAAATAATTCCAACGTTGATTTTACCCAGACCCTTGAAGGAATGCTTAGAGGGGAGAGTGTCGTAAGTCAAGAAACCTCCATGCCAAAAACCGTAGGCGAGGCGAGAGGCAGGCTTCACGTTGTTTCAAGATACTACGGCTCCACCATGGGCTATCCCGCCTACGAGGGATGGCAGGATTCCACCTCATTTGCTCTTGGCGATATGTACGTCCAGGATAAATATCAGGTAGATACCCACGAGGAGAAGATCACCGAGATCGAGTCGGCTGTCAATATAGCGGCAGAGGGCGAACACGCTCTTGTGCTTAATTTTACAAGCTGTTATTACCCTGACGGCTTCCCGCCCACCTATGCAGGTGCTCCCGCACTTAAGATTAACCCATGGCTTATTGATAATCTTCCGTCAATGAATGGTGGCTGCGTATTTCTCTGCGATTTTATTACCTCCGAGCTTTGTGAGGCTATTATAGGGAGGAACTTTGCATGAAAACTCTGACACGTATACTTAATATTTTTACATCCGCCCTTCTTATGATGATCGGCGTGGTGTTCGTTTTCATAGAAGGCTATCTGCTTTTCTCCGGTGATTTTCTTCTCTTTGAATTGCAGACGTTGGCATTTATTCAGATGTTCCTTCGCCTTCTCCTTGGAGCGGGTGCATTTCTTCTAGGACTCTTTACCATAATAAAAAAGGATAGAAGCCTCCTTTCCGAGAGCCTTGCGGCACTTATTGGCTGTGGGTTTATGTATCCCTTCCTTTCTAACGGCTTTGGGCTCTATTTTACTATCCTTGCCACTCTTCATATGCTTACAGCATATCTTTACTCAAGGTCCCTTGCAAACCAGGAAGCCGTAAAGTAAAACAGAAAACAAAAAGCAAACTAAAAAGCCGATGAGCAAATGCCCATCGGCTTTTATTATTCGGTGCTTTCGCCCGCCAACTCCTTTAATAGTTCATCAAATTCTTCCGAATAGCCGTAAAAACAATATCTGTCGGGATCTATGGCATTGCCATCAATATCAAGATTCTGCCTTGTATTTAAGTCTAATGCAGAACTTTCACCATCAGTGTACTCTATGTACAATATATATCCGCAGTACTGAAAGCTGGGAGAGGGAGCATTTGCTATAAGAAACATTGTAAAATCAAAGGAATAGCCTTCAATTTTTTCCATAATATCCGAATATCTTTCGGGGTGGATCTCACAGACAAGATCGCTATCAGGAAGATCCTTCGGGTGGCCAACACTGTCGAAGGTGTTGTATACTCTCATAAAACGAACATTATCGGGAGAGTGCGAAAATGCGAAGGAAAAACTCTCGCTTATGCACCCGGTAAATGAAAATAAAAGCAAAATACAAAGAATCATCAAAGAAAAACTCTTAAGCAGAAAATTTGATTTCATTTCATTACCTCCCATTTTTCTTTTTATGCTGAGTTAGTACAGCTTCGAGAATCCAAAGCTGTTTACCAAGCCTTGAAGCCTTTCACCTTTTCTACACATAGGACACTCGTGGGGAGCAAAGGAGCTATATCCCGGCAGGTCGTTGGGATTGAACGCCGATACAACCTCGTGCCCCAGGTAATTATCTACCGTAGCGAAGATGGACGCAACGCCTGCTACACGTCCGCCGTAATATGCAATAGCCTCCATAGCCGACTTTGCAGTATATCCGGTAACCACCGATGCGGCAAGGATAAGCACGTTCTTGCCGGTGATGGCGGGTGCGATATTATCGCGGAAGATGATCTGGCTGCCTGCGGTATGCTCGGGAGTAACCACGTATATGGTCTTGTGTGCGTTGAGATTCATAAAGTTGTTGCTTGTCAGCAGCTCGCCAAGGCAGGTGCCCACGACCTCCATGCCGTCAAGACAAAGAATGGTGTCGATTACTGTAGTGGTCTGATAGTAGGAGAGGATCTCCTCGGCAACAGCCTTCGCCTCCGAAAGACGGGTCTTAAGCATAGTAACGTCGATAAAGTAGTTAATATGGCTATGGCTGGTAGCAAAATGACCTCGCTGAATTCTCAGGGGAAGATTCTGCCTTTTTGTCGTTATGGTTATGTTGTTATCCGAATACATAATAGATTCTCCTTAAAGCTGTCGTGTAATTATTTTACAACAAAGGTCGGATTATGTCAATACCGTTTGCTAATTTATTCCACCTCGATAAGCTCGTATTCGCGACTTCCGTAGCCCAGTGCTGCGGCAGCCTCGATGGTATGAATGCCGTTTCTCGACTCGATTCGCTCGATAAGATGGGGCCTTCCGGGATCGGAGCAGGCGTAAACAAGATCAATACAAGCCTGGTCGATAGCGATAGGATCGTCGGACACGAGGATGCCGATATCAGCAATGCAGGGATCCTCGGCAACCGCACAGCAGTCACAGTCAACGCTCATATTTTTCATAACGTTAACGTAGAGAATGTTGCCCTTAAAGTACTCGACAACCGAGCCCGCCGCATCTGCCATAGACTCAAGGAAGGCGTCGTGGTCGGCGGTCCAGATGTTTTCGGGAACGCCTGCACCGTGAATATAAGCCTTACCGAAGGAGGATGCAACACCGATCGACAGCTGCTTCAAGGCACCTCCGTAGCCGCCCATTGGATGACCCTTGAAATGGGAAAGGACTAGCATTGAGTCGTAGCCTTCAATATTTTTGCCGACAAAGTTTTTCTTTATAACTCTACCGTTTGGAATTTCAAGCTCCAGATCTGGTCCTTCAGCGTCAAGCAGATCGACAGGGAAGTATTTCGTCCATCCGTGATCCTCGAAGAGCTTAATGTGTCTTTTCGTAACGTTTCTCTCGCCCTCGTAGGCGGTGTTACACTCAACTACGGTGCCGCCAACGTGATCAACAATGCTACGCCAGAAATCAGGACGAAGGAAATTCTGGTTGCCCTTCTCACCCGAATGTACCTTTATAGCTACCTTTCCGGGCAGCTCTCTGCCAAGCATTTTGTAAAGCTCAAGCACTTTTTCGGGGGTTATGGTACGGGAAAAGTAAACTTTAGTTTTCATTTTTCTTGTTCTCCTTGGCATTCAAGATTTTTTCTACTGCTGCAATTCTATCAGAAAGTGGGGGATGACTGTATTCGAGAAGCACGGTTATGGGTGCAGGGGAAAGCTCTGCGAAGTTCTCTCTCGCCAGCTTCTTAAGTGCCATTGTCATAGCCTCGCCGTAGCCCTCGCTGACAGCCTGTCTGTCCGCTCTGTACTCGGATCTACGGCTATATCCGTTGATAGCCATGCTTGTCAGAGGCTGAATAAGTGAGATAAATATACCGGTAAGAATGTATGCAAAGCCGTAGTTGACCTCGCCAAAGCCGAATGCGGTGTGCAAAGCCCCCTCGCGTACGCTGATCCATACTGCGACTGCCATAAGTAAAAGGTTGCCGATATTCATTATCTGCATCTTCATTACGTCCTTATGTAAGCCGTGTCCCAGCTCGTGGGCAAATACTGCACATATCTCTTCGGTGGTCATTGCGTTTACCAGATTATCGTAAAGCACAATGGTCTTGGTGCTGCCAAAACCGGAGAAATATGCATTAAGCTTGGTCGTACGTCTTGATGCATCCATAACCTTGATATCACCAACCTTGTATCCATGGCTGGTAAGCAGCTCCATCAGCTTGGTACGAAGCTCGCCCTCCTCAAGAGAGGTGAACTTGTTACCGATTCGGCTGAAAATGGGATAAAGGAAGGATATCAGCATGGAGAAGAGGAATAGTGCCACAGTGAAGAGAATGATGATATTGTCACCCAACCACTGATGAAGTCCCAGCATAAGGAACGCCAGGAAAAGTCCAAGCATGAGGGAAACGATAAACTCTCTTATCTTATCAATAACGAAGGTTTTAAAGGTGGATTTGTTGAATCCATATTTCTGCTCAATAACCATAGTAGAGTAGTAGCTGAACACCACGCCACCGGCAAGGCCTATCAGCGATTCAATGAGAATCACGGTGATAACCTGCCATAAATGCCCGCTTGGGAAGAGCGATGCAAATGCCGAATATACGTTGGTCAATAGCATAACAACCGTGATCATCAGCGATACGATGCCCGAGATAAGATCAAGTCTTGAATGCTCGGCCTTGTAGGAACGCCATTTCTGATAGGTTTCCTCGTCATATACGTCGCGTACGTTTTCGGGAATTGGTCTTTCTGCCGTTTTACGCTTGAAAAGGTTAAGTAAAATGGGGTACAGTCCCCCCAGGACTGCAAGTATAATAATCAGTAGCTTTTCGTTCATTTTTTATCACCTCTGCTGATGCTTTTAAGCTCGGTGTATTTTTCCTTATTACCTCTTGAGAGGTCGGCGGGATATTTTTCACCGTTTTTCTTCATTTTTGCCCTGATAATTTCATCCATATCCAGCCCGCATCTGTCTGCCATCAATATTGAGTAGCACAGCACGTCGGCAAGCTCCTCGCGGATCTTGTCCATCTTCTCGTCGCAAATAAGATCGTCACCACTCCATTGAAATACCTCAAGCAGCTCCGCCGCCTCAAGGCTCAGGGAGATAGCGAGATCCTTTGGATTATGAAATTGAGTCCATTCACGTTCATCGCGAAAATTGGTTACAATCTCCACAGTTTCCTTTGAAATCATAGCTTTATTGCCTCTTATGTTTGTTTAGTTATATTTTTTATATAAAACATTATATCACACAGCTTTAATAAAATCAATTATAAATGGCAAAGAAATACAAATTAAAAGATTTTTTGAAAAAGCACTTGACAAACGGATAAAAGTTTAGTATAATATGTTGGTGCATAGGGGTGTAGCTCAGTTGGTAGAGTACTGGTCTCCAAAACCATGGGTCGTGGGTTCGAGCCCTTCCGCCCCTGCCAAAAAAGAACGAGATGGCTTTCGTCGTCTCGTTCTTTTTTTGTGCGTGAAAGAGGGACTCGAAGGGGGAGCGGGAGTGAATGACAGTCCGGTGGACTGTCAGAGCCGCGACTGACTGACGAGCGTAGTTCGCGAGGAGACCGAGTCCTTCCGCCCCTGCCGCATAGTCGCTATTCGTCGCTCGTGATACTTCTTTCTTGACACTGCCTTCCGCTCGTGATATAATTAATGGAGAAGATTTATACCGGAGGGATATATTCTTATCCCATTAAAGGAGAACAAATGGATTACCCACTTTCGCTCTATTTTAAATCCGAGCCGACCGACGTTAAGGTGTTGGATCTTTGTCGCGGTGAGGATGATTTCAGAAAAATATATATTACCTCGGATGGCGAGAGAAAAATCGTTGTAAAGCACATGTCCAATACCTTTAGCGACGAGCGTCGTATTGGCGGTTGGTTCAGGCTGATGGAGGTGTACAGATCGCTTGGCGTTTATGTGCCCGAGATTCTGCAAAATATTTCGGGAGGCTTTATTGATTCTACCGAAATCGACGGCAGGAAATATTACACCTACGCCGAGGAATATTCGAGATATGAAACCATAGAGCATATAGGTGCGGAAAAAATTAAGGACGGGCAGGGAAGAAGCACCACTACACCTCATCTTATGCGACTTATCGGCAGGGTGGGATCTATGCACCTTGATATTTTAGACTGGCCGTCGGCATACTGTGTTCTCGTTCCGTTCTGCGAGCCGGATACCACCGACGAGAGCACCGAATGTGCCGAGGATTTTGTCAAATACGTCAGGGAAAATCTGCCAAGCTATACCGAAAGAGCAGAGGAGCTGCTGGCTCTGTTTTACAAAAATCAGCATACGTTATCCAGTTTTTATGACAAGCTACCCACATCCTGCTTTCAGGCGGATTTGAACGATACCAACGTTTTACTGGATGATGACGGAAATTTTGCAGGTCTTATCGACTTCAATTTATGCGGCAGAGAGGCAGTGTTGAACTATGCCGTTCGCGAGGCACTTTGGGCGGTGGATGATGCTTGTCTGTACGGCAAGGATGACGAGCGGCTTTACGTCTACGACGAGGAGCTTGACAAAATCAGAATTGCCTCCTTCCTCCGTAACCTTAGCTTTATTCAAGAGGAATATCGTTTCTCGGATGTCGAGCGTGATGCCTTTGCTGATATGTTCAGATATATAAATGGCTTCTGGTGGTTCCATATAAACGAGCTGAAAAGAGTCAGGGACGATGACTCAAAGGTCGAACGCCTCTTAGATTATCTCGAAAGACAGATGACCCGCGACGACGTCAGATTACCGTAAAAAAGAGGAGCAGATCGCTCCTCTTTTTTTCGCATTTTCCTTCAAAATGGCACATAAAGTAAACCAAAGTTGTCAAAATGCGGGTTTTAGCGAAGAAAATCATCCCGCAACAATCAAAATATCAGAGATGTCATCTATTAAAATTCTATATCCCCCAACTAGAACCAGTGCCCTTTCTATCTCGTCTATATGAGCGATCTCACCGGTAACGGTGACGTAGGCACCGCCATTTTTGAGTACGTCGGGACGAAAATAGGTTATGGACACCTTTGCGGCTTCGGGAGAGGAGAGCAGGGAGGTCAGGGCGGCGTTTATCCTTTCCTTTTCGTATTCGTCAAGCTCGATTTTGCTATCGGTCAGTCTGGCCGTTTCCTCAACCGCATCCTCGTAGCCGTTAAGGGCGGCGTAGGGAGCGAACTGTGCTGCTCTGTCGCTTCTTGACATTTGTTGCCGTGTCCTCGACACGTGGTGAGGGAGATCGATTATTTTTTTGTATTTTTCATTCATGCTTTATCCTAACCGATTATTTTTTTGCAAACGGGAATATTCGCCCTACGGGTCAAGGCTTTTCGTCCCGTCGTTCTAAGCCTTATGTCCGCCTATCTGCATATTTCTATCTATCGCTGTGGCCCCTTCCTCAAGACTTGTGCCTCTGATGATGGCGTTTCCGCCAAATTTCTTGCGTATAGCCAGTACTGCCGATTGCCTTTTCTTTTCCTTGGCATAGCTTTTCTCAGCCTCTCGGGATCGTCTGTCAGCCTCGGCATAGTCGGTAAACATATCCATTTGCTCTCCTGAGAATTTGCTGTTTCTTGCCGATTCTACATCCAGATTATTTACCCCGATATTAAGCCTGCGGATAAGTAAATTTTGGTCAACAATTCTGTCGTAAAGCTCTAAAATTCCGTTGGTAATTTCCTCCGTTGAGGAGGTGTAGCGTTTAAAATTCACGGTACCGTGTGCGTGTTTTGGTGTTTCACGACCGTAAAAATCCTTCGTAACCTCACCCCGATAGACTATTCCCGGTGTGGTAAGGCTCTCGGTATCGAACCCCACCGTCAGTACCGCTTGATTGGTGGCTATTCCCTTGTCAACCATGCTTAGCACAAGTGTGTCGCACATCTCACGCAGAACGATTCTCGCCGTCTTAAAGGCATAGGGGCTATGCAGTACCTGACCGGATGACAGACTCCTTGACATAGGCTTATACGCCTTAATGTCGGCAATAGTGCAGCACTCCCATCCCCAGGCGTGATCTATAAGCAGCTCGGCATTGATACCGAACATTTTATATAGTAGATCCTCATTCTGTACCGAGAGCAGTGCCACGTCGCCCATTGTGTATATGCCGTGAGACTCAAGCTTTCTTGCATATCCCCGTCCCACACGCCAGAAATCGGTAAGAGGCCGATGCTCCCACAGGATCCTTCGATAGCTCATCTCGTCAAGCTCGGCAATACGGGCACCGTGCTCATCGGGCTTCATCCTCTTGGCAACTATATCCATCGCCACCTTGCAAAGATACATGTTGGTTCCGATCCCCACCGTTGCGGTGATTCCCGTAACGCTAAGCACATCCTTGATAACCGCCTCGGCAAGCTCTCTTGCCGTTTTTTTATAGGTTTTCAGATAATGGGTCGCGTCGATAAACACCTCGTCGATAGAGTATACGTGAATATCGTCCGGCGAAAAATACTTAAGATACACCTGATATATTTTTGTGCTGTAGTCAATATAAAGTGCCATTCTGGGCGGAGCAACGATATAATCTACCGCTAAGGCAGGATCCTCCAGCAGAAGTCTGTTGTCGTAGGT
Organism: Eubacteriales bacterium; assembly: GCA_045531485.1. Classification (GTDB taxonomy): domain Bacteria; phylum Bacillota; class Clostridia; order Oscillospirales; family CAG-272; genus UBA1740. Next base: position 14,244 of record JAZSEC010000068.1, read on the forward strand.
CGCCCCTATAAGCCGTCTGCCCGATGCTGCCCACCGACGCATTCGGTTGACCTCTTTTATTTTTGAAACCACCTCAAAAAGCCTTGGTCTGCCGGGCACACCGTAGCTTTTCAAGCTGGGAGATACGGCAAGGCAGATGGTCTTTTCGGTCCTGGAGCCGTCAGCCACCACCAAATTTGTCGTAAGTGGATCCAGACCTCGCTCAACGCACTCCACGGAGGCGTAGAACGACTTAAGATCTATTGCAATATACTGTTCCTTCATATCAGCCTCCGTCAAGAATATGCGAACAAGAGTTCGCTATTAAAATTATATCACCGAAAAATCCCATTGTCAATAGAAAAATCTCAGAAATAAAAGGGAATTTTTAGAAATTGTGCGTCCGATCCTATCATCGACAGAAAAGTTGATTTCTTTACACAATGTTCATAAATTTATAAAAATAAAATAATTATTGACACGAAAAATTTATTATGATATAATTATAATATTGTATAATGGAAAGGACTGGCCATGAGCAAAAATTTCTTGAGATTCAAAAGGCGGCTTGGTGTCATTCGCACCGTCAGAGCCTCGCTGATCGGACTTGCAGTCGGACTGGCGGCGGCAGGCGTGTGGCTTATTCTGACGAAGCTTGCCGTAATAGGATTTGAACCTATAAATTCAATATACATAGGCATTGGACTGGCTCTTGTGAGCGGCGGCCTCGTATTTCTCCTGAGTGGCAGAAGCGACAAGTCCTTGGCGGAGGAGCTGGACGAGCAGTTCGGACTGAAGGCCAGGGTGCAGACCATGATCGCCTATCAGGGAGAGGACGGTGAGCTGGTAGAGCTTCAGAGGGAGGATGCCGATTCGGTTCTCTCTACCGTTCCACTTAAGGCCTACAAATTTAAAAAGCTTTGGATAAATATAGTCGCACTCATCCTTGCGGCATCGCTGCTTGCCGGAGGTCTTTTGGTCAAGGATATGCGTGACTACGTTCCGCCCGAGGAGGTCATACCCTTCGAGCTGTCCGAGCTACAGCGTGAGGGACTTAACGAGCTTATAAGATACGTAGAGCGTTCTCCCATGGAGGAGGAGTACCGCGTTCTGATAGCCGAGGAGCTTCGCACCCTTCTTTCCGAGCTGGAAAACGCCACTACCATGCCTGAGATGGAGGTAGCTCTTGCCAAGAGCATGGCGATCATCTGCGATATTACATACAGATCCTCCACCGCGACGGAGATACTTAACGTGCTATGGGACAGCGATGATATTTATTTAAGATACCTTGCCAAGGCACTTGATACCAGTAATCAGTCATCTCCCTCCTGGGGTGATTTTGCTGAGAATATGACCGAGTATGCGGCCATACTGATGGGCGACGGAAACGAGGATGAGGATGCTCTTACGGGGGTAGCCGCACTGAAATGGTCGCTTGAGAGTATGAATCTTAAGTATGACGTTGCACTGAAATCCTCCGGTCTTGATGAAGGCGACGAGCTTTATTTGGCTATCAGGAATCTCTTCGAGGCTAATCCCGGCGGACTTCTGGTTATCCTCGGCGGTATAGATTACTATGATGACGATACTGCGAGGGACATGCTGAATCAGAGTCTTAACCTGAACGGCACCGCCCTTTACGAAGCGGTAGCACTTAATAAAAACAACGCATCCACCGGTGAGTACGTTATGACCAGACTTGCCAGCCTGTTCCTCGTTCCTCTGCCGGAGTTTGAACGACCCGAGTTCGTTAAGACTGGCGAGAGCGTGGATCCCAACAAGGGAGATGCTAATGATAAGGAAAACGAAAACGGCATTAACGATGGCGGTATCGGTGAGGGTGCGACCTACGGCACCGACGATATGGTGCTTGACCCCATCACTGGCGAGTATGTTAAATGCTCGGAGCTTATCGACAGATATTTTGCACTGATGACCGAAAAATTAAACAACGGATCCTATACAGAGGATCAAAAAGAGGCTATAAGAAAATATTTCGACCTGCTTTTTGCCGGTCTTGAGAAGAAAGAGGAAGGTAAATAAAATGTCAAATATGGAAATAAATACAGAAAAAATCAAAATGTTCAGCGAGAAGATCGCTAAGATAAAGAGCGAGATCGCTAAGGACGTTGTAGGTCAGGCCGATATTATCGACGGCGTTATCACCGCCATAGTTGCGGGCGGTAACGTGCTTCTCGAGGGTGTTCCTGGCGTTGGTAAGACCCGTCTTGTACGTTCGCTCGGCAGGGTGCTTTCCTTGCCCTTCTCCCGTATTCAGTTCACTCCCGACCTTATGCCCTCTGACGTAACCGGTGCCAATATCGTTGAGAAGGATGAAAACGGCAGACTTGAGACCAAGTTCCGTCAGGGCCCTATCTTCGCTAACCTTGTTCTCGCCGACGAGATCAACCGTGCTACCCCCAAGACCCAGTCTGCTATGCTTGAGGTAATGCAGGAGCATAAGGTTACCGTAGGTAACGACACCTACAAGCTTGACGAGCCCTTCTTCGTTCTTGCAACCGAGAACCCTATTGAGCAGGACGGTACATATCCTCTTCCCGAGGCACAGATGGACAGATTCATGTTCAAGCTTATCGTGGACTATCCCTCCAACGATGAGCTGGTTAATATCGTTAAGATGACTCAGAAGACTATGGACGAAACCGCAGAGGCAGTAGTTAACGGTGAGGAAATTCTTGAGATGAGAGCACTTGCATCTCAGGTTCCGATCTGCGACGAGGTTCTTTACTATGCTGTAAACATGGTTTCCAATACCCATCCCACGTCTGCAGACTGTGCTCCCTCTGCTAAGAAGTATCTTAAGTACGGTGCATCTCCCAGAGCCGCACAGGGTCTGGTTACCTGTGCGAAGGTTCGTGCACTTATGGACGGCAGATACAACGTTTCCTACGAGGATATTGATGCATTGGCATACCCCATTCTCAGACACAGAATCAAGATCAACTATACTGCTATAAATGATAAGCTTACCGTAGATAACGTTATCGGACTTATTGTAAAGGAAACCAAAAAGGGAAATTAAATGAAAAAAGTGGTAATCGAAGAGTCCTTCCTCAGCCAGCTTGAGCAGCTGGGGACGTTACTCAAAAACAATGTGGCCGGAATGTTCGGCGGCAACCGCCGAAGCAAAAATCTGGGCTCATCCTGTGAATTTGCAGATTACCGAGATTATATGCCGGGTGACGACGTGACTAAGATAGACTGGAATGCCTATGCAAGATTCGATAAGCTTTACGAAAAGCTTTACTTCGATGAACGACAGATGCATACCAGGATCTACATAGACGCCAGCCGATCCATGGATCACGGCAGCGACGAAAAGGCTGTTTTTGCCATAAAGCTCGCCGCCGCATTTGCCTATCTCTCGGTGTGCGAGATGGATAAGGTGTCCATTTACGCTATCCGCGGCTCCGCTCTTGAGGAGATCGCCGTGGGTATGGTGGGCAAGGACTCCTATCTCAACTGCATAAACAGACTTAACGAGCTTGAATTTGATTCCGACTCTAAAATAAGCGAGGCTATCCTTCCCTCTGTCGTTGGCAGAGGCGACGGCTATTCTATATTGATCTCGGATTTCCTTACGGATGAGAATTTCGAGGCGGCTATTGACCGCTTTGCAGAGCAGAAAAGAGATATTCTCTGCGTACAGGTTCTCGCACGCGAGGAGCTTAATCCTCAGCTCAGAGGTAAAATGCATCTGTTTGACTCGGAGGATCAGTCGAAGTTCTTCCGTAAAAAAATAGATCAGGACGTTGTCCGTGCATACAAGGATGCTCTGAAATACGTGACCGACAGAATAAGGCTCTATACCGAGAGTCGTGGCGGTCAGTATATGCTCGCACCTGCGTATCTTGAGCTGCCCGAGCTCTTCTTCGACAAATTTGCAGATATGGGGGTAGTAAAATGAGCTTTTTATATCCCCTGGGTCTGCTCGGCCTTATCGGCGTTCCACTGCTTATCATTATTTACATTCTGAGAAGCAAGTATAACGAGCAGACGGTAGCGTCCACCTATCTGTGGACCTTAAGTGAAAAATTCTTTAAGAGGAGAAATCCTCTCAGCGGTCTTACCGGTATTATCAGCCTTATTCTTCAGATTTTGACGGTAATTTTCGCTTCTCTCGCCATCGCACGTCCTGTTTTCATCGTTCCCGAATCTGCCAGCGAGTATTGCTTTATCCTTGACGGCTCGGGTAGTATGAATACCGACAGCGGTAGTAAGACCTGCTTTGAAAGGGGTAGGGAATATATCGAGGATGCTATCGATTCTGCAAGGCTTGGCAGCACCTATACTCTTATCTTTGCCGGCGGAGATACCTCGGTTGTATATCAGCGTATTTCGGACAAGAAGCTTGCTAAGGATATGCTGTCGGATCTTGAATGCTCCGACGGTCCTGTGCAGTACGGTGATGCTCTCAGCGAGGCACAGAAACACTTTGATGAGAACACCGCAACACTCGTTTATTTTGTAACCGATAAGAGCTACGACACCGCTGAAAATGTCGAAATTGTAAATGTTAGTTCACAAAATGTAACAAATTACGGCATAAGCGAGGTTTGGGGCAATCTTACCGACGGTACACTTTATACCGGCGGAACGGTTACTTCTTACACCACAGACGCTACTCTTACCGTAGAGCTTTACGTAAACGGCAGTAAAACGGCTGCAAAGAAAACCACGGTTTCCGTAAAGGCGGGAGAGAGTGTCCCCGTGGAGCTGTCCTGCAAGGCGACCGCATACGATAACTTCCGCCTTGTTATTACGAACAAGGACGATCTTGCCACCGATAACGAGGCTATGAGCTATAACATCAGCAACGAGGACTCTTATAGTATTCTTATCGTCAGCGAGACCCCCTTCTTCCTCGAAGCGGCGTTTGATGCACTTACCGACTCGGTGGTTGATACCCTCACTCCCGATGAATACCAGGGTCATACGGGTTACGGTCTTTACGTGTTCCATTCCTTCTCTCCCGATCAGCTTCCGGATGCGGCCGTATGGCTTATCAATTCCAGCGAGAGCGTGGATAACTCGGGCTTTGGCGTGAGAGGTATAGTGGATCTTGAGACTCCTGCCGAGCTTGTTAAGTCCTCATCCACCTCCAGTCAGATCAGAGGCCTGCTTGCAGGTGTTATCGGAAGAGATATCTACGTTCGTGAGTACGTTAAATACAGCGGAATGTATACTCAGTTCCACACCCTCTTCAGCTACGAGTCTACTCCTCTTTTACTTGCGGGTGTAAATGCACTTGGCAACAGAGAGGTCGTATTCGCCTTTGATCTTCATAAGTCCGACCTGGTTATCTCCTCGGACTTTATTCCTCTTATTTCGAATCTACTTAAATATTCCTGTCCCGCTCTTATTGATCATTCTGATTATCTTTGTGGCGAGGACGTGGAGATAAATATTACTGCAAATATCGACAGCGTTAAGGTTACCTCTCCGGACGGAGCGGAGAGCTATATTGACACCTCTACGGATATAGGCGTGCTTTCGCTTGACAGGGTTGGAAGCTACACGCTCGTATTTAATGTATCCGGTGAGGAGAAGACGTATAAAATTTACGCCGCTGCACCTACCTCAGAGAGCGATCCGACACTTACGGGCGTGGATTTCTCCATTGTAGGCGAGCAGACGTTTGAAAAGGCGGACGGACAGTATGATCCCGTCGTGCTGTTCTTCATTTTGCTGGCGATAGTATTTACTGCGGATTGGATGGTGTACTGCTATGAGAAATATCAGCTTCGATAATCCGTATTGGCTACTCCTTGCGATCCCGCTGGGAATAGCTCTGCTGGTTCCTTACTTTATCTCCGTAAGCAAGGATAACCGCACTAAGGGATGGGTAGCATCTCTTATAATTCACATCGTTATGATCATTTCCATCGCTCTTGCGGCGGCGGGTCCTCTTCATACCACCGTTATGACGGTGACGAAGGTATACGTGGTTGCTGACGTTTCCTATTCCTCTAACCGAAATCTCGACGAGATAGACGAGTATATCAAGGGAATTCAGGAATCACTGCCGCCTAACTCAAGACTCGGTATCGTCTGCTTCGGTAAGGATGCAAAGATCCTCACCTCCTCTGGCACCGAGGTGAAGAGCGTTAAGGAGGCCGACGTTGACGACAGCGGCACCGATATTGCAGGTGCACTCCGTTATACCTCCACCCTTTTCAGTGTTGGTGAGATCAAGCGAATTATCCTTATTACCGACGGCTTTTCTACCACTGCCGACGGTGATACCGCCGCTGCTGTAAATGAGCTTGTAGCTAAGGATATCAAGCTTGATGCCATCTACCTTAACAACAATCTCCGAGAGGGAGAGGAGGAGATACAGATCTCCGGCGTCGACTATACAGGTGCCACCTATCTCGGACATGATAACCGACTTAACGTACTCATTGAGTCTAGCGTGCCTAATGACGTTATCCTCGATCTTTACGTAAAGGGTGAGGCTGAGTCGGAGTACAAAAAGATCGACACGACCGTGCTTCAGGTTGAGGAGGGCATGAGTATTGCCGGCTTCGATCTGCCAAGCGACGGGTCGGGTGTATTCGATTACCGTGTGGATTTGACTGCGGTGGGAGATACCTCTCCCTATAACAACTCCTACGTCTTTACTCAGACGGTCGCAGGGCAGAGAAAAGTACTGCTCGTGACAGAAAAACAGCAGGACGTTACCGAGATTAAGAGTCTTTTCGGTGATTCTGCCATCATTGACGCATACGTCATTTCCCGGTATAATGGCAGGATTCCTTACACCATTGAGGAGCTGGTCCAGTACGACGAGATCATCCTCTCTAACGTGGATATCCGTAAGATAGACAACATATACGCCTTCATTGATTCTGTTGACCTTGCGGTATCTCAGTACGGCAAGAGCCTTATTACAATGGGCGATCTTTCTATGCAGAACAAGGATGACGACGTGTTTGCTCGCCTTGAGGAGCTTTTACCCGTTAATTTCGGTAACGCAAACAAGGATGCTAAGCTCTATACCATAGTTCTCGACATCTCCCGAAGCATGAACGACACCTCACAGCTTGCCGTGGCAAAGGATGCTGCTATGAAGCTTCTGTCCATACTCGGTGACGATGACTACGTTGCCTACGTTACCCTTGCGGGTGAGGCGAGGATCGAGATGACTCCCACCAGACTCGGTGACGTACGTCAGGAGCTTTATGAGATGATCCAGGGTGCAATGCCCACTCAGGGTACCTTTATCGGTGAGGCACTTAATATGGCGTTCAACCATATCAAGGATCTTGATTTTGCCGAAAAGCAGGTAATGCTTATCAGCGACGGACTTACCTTTACCTTCGAGCCTGAGGATGCTACCGAGGTCGCACAGAAGATGCGTGACAACGATATTGTTCTCTCAACCGTCAACGTTATCCGAGAGGATGACGCTGGTTATCTTAAAAACCTTGCAAGTATCGGTGGCGGTAAGTACTACTTCATTCAGAGTCAGGAAAAGGTCTCCGAGCTTATTTTTGCCGAGATAGCCGATGATCTTACCGAATCGGTGGTTGAGAAGAGAACTCCTGTTAATATTGAAACCTTCCGTGACGGAACGGTGGAGGGCATTATGTCACTGCCCGACGTTTACGGATACGTTAACAGTAAGCCGAAGCTGGATGCCACTATGGTTCTGTCGGTGGATTATCAGAAGAATGCCAACGTCACCGTTGCCGTTCCTCTTTATTCCTACCGCGAGCACGGTAACGGCAGGGTTGCTACCTTTACCTCCAGCCTCAGCGGTGACTGGCTATACGGCTGGTCAAATTCGGCGAAGGAACAGCTCTTCAATAACATCCTGGTTACTAACACACCCACCGAGCATGTAAACTATCCGTTTACAATTACCATGGATTATATGGGTGATGCATCGAATATTGAGATCATTCCCTCGTCTGTAAATCCGAGGGCGAAGGCTACTCTTACGCTTATCTCGCCCGACGGAAGCATATCCGAGCATCCGATGGTATTCGATCTTAACAGATACTATGCGACGGTTGATACTCCCGATCTCGGAAAATACAATATTGAAATAACCTATACTTACGGAAATCATTCCTTTACCTCGGATACATACTTCACCCTTGCATACAGCGAGGAGTATAATTCCTTTGCCACATACGATATCGTCAATATTTACGATTTTATGCGTGGCGTCGGACAGATTTCCGCAGACGGAAGGCTTGATCTTGAGAATGACAAGAATAACGTTGATACCTACGAGGTAAGCTTCAGCATACCATTACTTATTGTTGTTGCGGTGCTCTTCGTTATCGACGTGGTTGTAAGAAAGTTCAGGATCAAGGATATAAAGGGTCTTTTTACACGTAGCAAGAAAGGAGTGGCGAAATGAGAAAAATGAAAAAAATTACTGTCATCCTTTTGCTGTGTACAATTCTGTTTTCGCTCATCTCCTGCGGTGAATTTCGTCCCGCAGTAGGTGGCGGTGGCGGAAACGGAGGCGGTAATGACGGCTCAGGCAACCGCCCCGGTGGCTCAACCGACACCCCGGGTGGCGACGACGATCCCTCGGATGATTTCTCTGTTCAGCTTCGCCTGAATGAGCAGCCATTCAAGCCCTCCTCCAGCATTAACGTGTATTGGAGCGACGGATATAACGTGCATATTGCCCCCATAGACGAGAGTGGTTATGCCTCTATTGGCGGACTTGACGGTGATTACAGCGTCACACTCTCCAGCGTTCCCTCGGGATACGCCTATGACCCAAATGCATATACTGCAACTAATGATAACCGAAATATCGTTATTGATCTTTACGATCTCAACACACTTCGCGGTGCGGGCACCGGACTTTACGAGTGCTATGAGATAAGCAATACCGGTGTTTATACCGTCACCGTAATGGGTGAGGGCGATCTCAGCTACATTCAGTTTGCTCCTCAGACCAACGGCACCTATACCGTTGAGAGCTGGGTCAACGTGGTTGACGATGAGGTGAATCCAATTTGTATGGCATATCTCGGAACCTCTCAGTATAAGTACGGTGAATACAGAGTAAACGACGTTGGAATCTGCGGCAGCTATACACGTAATTTTATTCATACCGTTAATATTGCTGATGAAAATATCAGCACCGGCGGCTCTCAGACCTTTACCTTTGCGATAGGTGCTGAAACCAAGAGCGGTGTTTATCCCGTAAACCTTACCTTTGCAATTAAGCGTAACGGTGGATTCGACTTCAACAGAAATGAGAAGGAGGTCGTTATCCCCAGCCACGATTGGTCTGCCTTTGATTTTGAGGCATTTAATGCACTTGCAGGCGGTGAGATCGTAGGTGCCGAGACCCTCTATCCCGGAACCACCAATTCTTATATGTTTAATGAAGACAACTATAAGCTTTGGAAGGTCAGCGATGGTGGAGACGGCGTATATCACGTATTTGACGAGGAAAAGTACTCTGAAACGGGCGGCTACGGTCCTGTTCTTGTGGTTTATATCACCGAGCCCTGTCGCTTCCTTGACAGATCATTTACCACCGTCGAGGATGCGGGAAACAGTGCACTTGTCGTAAACGGAAAATACAATTACCGACTTATGATCAAGGGCTTTGCCGCTATGGCAAACGAGGGTTATTATTGCTCGGGCGATTGTCTGTGTCATCTTGACGGCAGCCTTCGCGTATGTCTTACGGGATGTACGGACTGCAGGCCCGAATGCACTCAGGCAACCGCTGCCGAGATGGCAGTAAGAGGCTATGCGTCGCTGGTAAATGCAGACGGCGTTGCTCCGGTAACCCCCGAAATAATAGAGTTTCTTCAGGGCTTTGCCATCACTCAGCGTTATTTTGCCGACGGCGACGGCTGGGTAGAGAGCAATTCTATGTATCCCATTGATGCCTACGAGGATTCTCAGTGGCTCTTTGCCTGTGGTTATTACAAATAACCTTCCTTTATTAATAACTTATTCAGGGCGGATCGTTCCGCCCTGTTTTTTTGTTAAAATTAAGCAAAATACTACATATTGTTTAAAATGAGGCCTATTATTCCGTATTTTGTAGTGCAAGAATATGCAAATCTTGGTAATTGTGCATAAAAAAATGAAGGGAAATTCTACATATCGGCACCCATCGCGTTTGTCGAATTCTATTGCTTTTTTGCCACGTCGGTGATATAATGATTATGGCGTATTATTTTATTAAATAAAAGGAGAAACAAAATGCAAAGAGCTCTAATTATTTTTGTTATCGTTATGCTCGTTGCCGGTGCCGGCGTTGTTGTAGCCGACTCCATATTCCACCTGGGAATTTTTGGTGGCGACGCTAACACCCCTCACGAGCATGAGTACACCTCTGAGGTAACCAAGGAGCCCACCTGCTCCGAAGCAGGCGAGCGAACCTTCAGCTGCGAATGTGGCGAGGATACCTATACAGAGGTTATCGAAAAGCTTGATCATACCGAGGTAGAGGATGCGGCTGTTGCCCCCACCTGTACTACCGCAGGTAAGACTGCAGGTAAGCACTGCTCTGTTTGTGGCGAAACCATCGTTGCTCAGGAGAGCATTGATGCACTCGGTCACAAGGAGGTAGAGGATGCGGCTGTTGCTCCCACCTGTACTACCGAAGGTAAGACCGCAGGTAAGCACTGCTCCACTTGTGGTGAAACCATCGTTGCTCAGGAGAGCATTGAGGCTAACGGACATACTGTGGTAACTGACAAATCCGTTGCACCCACCTGTACTAAGACCGGTCTTACCGAAGGTAAGCACTGTTCTGTATGTAACGAAGTTTTCGTTAAGCAAGAAGAGGTTAAGGCAAAGGGTCATACTGAGGTAATCGACGCTGCTGTTGCTCCTACTTGTACCAATACCGGTCTTACTGAAGGTAAGCACTGTTCTGTATGTAACGAGGTTCTCGTTAAGCAGGAAGAGGTTAAGGCAAACGGTCATATTGAGGTCGTTGATAAGGCTGTTGCTCCCGACTGTGAGAACACCGGTCTTACCGAAGGAAAGCATTGCTCCGAGTGTGGTGAGGTTCTTGTTGCACAGGAAACTGTTAAGGCACTTGGTCACACCGAGGTGATCGATGCGGCTGTTGCTCCCGACTGTGAGAACACCGGTCTTACTGAAGGTAAGCATTGTTCTGTATGTAATAAGGTTCTTGTTGAGCAGGAAACCGTTAAGGCAAACGGTCATACCGAGGTAATTGATGCTGCTGTTGCTCCTTCTTGTACTGCAACCGGTCTTACTCAGGGTAAGCACTGCTCGGTATGTGGAGAAGTTCTTGAAAATCAGACCGTTCTTTCCAAGGTTCCCCATTCTTATAATGATGAGGACGGATATGATAAGAATTGTTTGATTTGCGGTACAGAGCGTCCTGCGTGTACCCATCCCACTACTGAAAAGACCATCGGCAAGGCGGCTACTTGTACCGAACCCGGTCTCACCTACGGTGAGGTTTGTACCGTTTGTGACGAGGTCGTTACCGCACAGAAGCCTATTCCTGCACTCGGTCATACCGAGGTTGTTGATAAAGAAAAGGCTCCCACCTGTACATTACCCGGTCTTTCCGAGGGTAAGCACTGTTCCGTATGCCTTAAGGTTATTGTAGAGCAGACTGAAATTCCCGCAGAGGGACATATTCCCGACGAGGATGACGGTGATTGCACTACAGCTATCCATTGCTCTGTTTGTGATGCCGTTACCACTCCCGCCAAGGCAAATCACGCTCCTAAGCAGGACGACGGCGATTGTACCACAGAGGTAGTTTGTTCTATCTGCGGTACAGTTACTACCGCTGCAAAGGAAAATCATACTCCTAATGCGGATGACGGCGATTGCACTACCGCTGTTACTTGTTCCGTATGCGGCACTGTTATCACTGCAGCAAAGGAAAGTCATACTCCTAACGAAGATGATGGCGACTGTACCACGGAGGTAGTTTGCTCCGTATGTGGCACTGTTACCACCGAGGCTAAGAAGAATCATACTCCTAATGCGGATGACGGCGATTGCACCACAGAGGTAGTTTGCTCCGTATGTGGTACCGTTACTACCGCTGCAAAGGAAAACCATACTCCTAACAAGGATGACGGTGATTGCACTACTGATATAGTTTGCTCCGTATGCGGCACTGTTACCACCGAAGCAAAGAAAAGCCATACTCCTAATGAAGATGATGGCGACTGCACTACAGAGGTAGTTTGCTCTGTATGTGGCACTGTTACTACCGAGGCGAATGAGACCCATACTCCTAACGAGGATGATGGCGACTGCACTACAGAGGTAGTTTGTTCCGTATGTGGTACCGTTACTACCGCTGCAAAGGAAAACCATACTCCTAACAAGGATGATGGCGACTGCACTACAGAGGTAGTTTGCTCCGTATGTGGTACTGTTACCACCGAGGCAAAGGAAGGCCATAATTTCGTAGATGGCTATTGTACCAATGGTTGTGATGCAATAGATCCTAACCATTACTTTACTGTTACTATTCCCGAGGCTCTTGAAAAGGAGGACGACTATAAGGTTCTTGTAACCGGTCATGCAGTTGTTGTAAGTGCATGGAATGGTAGTAGCACCAACGTTACTATCGTAGATAGCGACGGCAACACTCTTTACATCTATAAACTCTCCACTGAGGTTAAGCTTGGTGATATTATTACCGTTAAGGGCGTAATGGCTACTTACAACGGTGCTCGCCAGATTGCTCAAGGTGCGACCGCAGAGATCATAGGCTTTGAGGCTGTTGTGATTCCCGAATATACTATTCCTGAGGCTGTTGAGCTGCCCGATGGAACTAATGTTGTTGTTAAGGGTACTGTAACCGAAATAGGAACTGCATGGAATAGCACCTACAATAACATGTGCGTAACCATTACCGATGAAAACGGCAATACTCTTTACGTATACAGACTTGCTACCCAGGTTGAGATTGGCGATATCATAAGCATCACCGGTGCTATGGCTACTCATAATCAGTCTAGACAGATCGGTGAGGGTGCAACCGCTGAGATTACAGGTCATGACAGCAGCTTTGGATATACTGAGACCACCATCGCAGGTGCGACCGAGCTTGAGAATGGTACTAACGTTATAATTAGCGGTTACGTTTCTGAGGCAAGCACTTGGAATAGCTACTATGGCAATATGAACGTTACTATCAGAGACGAAAGTGGCGAGCACACTATTTATGTATATAGACTTGCTACCCAGGTTAAGCTTGGTGATTACATTACCGTTAAGGGAACAATTGATTCCTCCGAGGGAGCAAATCAAATTGGTGCGGGTGCAACTGCTGAGATCATTACCGCTCACACCGAATGTACTCCCGAGAACACTGTAACCTGTACCGCAGGATCTGTATGTACCGTATGTGGTGTGACCATCCCTGTTATTCCTCATAACTATGTTGGTGGTGTTTGCTCTGGATGTGGTGCAGAGGAGGATACCTCCGCTCCCACTTGGAAGCTTGTTACTGATGCTTCTCAGCTTGCTGTAGGAGATAGAATTGTTATTGTCGCTTCCGATAGCCTCTTTGGATTAAGCACAGAGCAGAAGAGCAATAATAGAGGTCAGATCGCTATTACCAAGACCGCTGACATTCTTATAGATCTTCCCGAAACTCTTCAGATTATCGTACTTGAGGCAGGTACTGTTGACGGAACCTTTGCGTTAAAGGTTGGTGATAATAGCTACCTTTATGCAGCATCCAGTTCATCCAACCACTTAAGATCCGGAACTCTGGATGATAATGGAAGCTGGACTATTACTATTACAGAAAACGTTGCAAGCATTATTGCTAATGGTTCTAACACTCGTAATGTAATGCAGTATAATTCAGGCAACGGCTTGTTTGCTTGCTATAGTTCTGCTAGCCAGAATGGCCTTGCTATTTACAAGGAAACCATTGCTGGTGGCGATGAAACTCCTGACACTCCCGTTGATCCCGATACTCCCGTTGATCCTGACGAGCCCGTAGATGATGCAGAGAAGATTACCGCTTCTGTGGTAATTTCCGATTACGCATCTGCAAACAGCTGGGTAAATGGAACCAAGTATCCTACTGTTAACGTTGACGGCAATATTTCCGTAACCGTAAGCGGTAAGGATAATACTGGTAAGTACTATACCAGTGGTACAAACTGGAGAGTATATGAGAATGAGACTCCTTCTATCGTAGTAACCGCAAATAACGGTTGTAAGATTATTTCTGTAAAGATTTCTTATGCTATTGGCAACACCGGTACTCTTACCTTTAATAGTGAGAACATTCCTTCCGATGCTCTTGTAGAGGTTAATGCTGCTTCGGCTACCTTTGGTGTAGCTAATACAGGTAGTGCTACTAACGGTCAGGTTAAAATTACTGCGATCGAGGTAGTTTACGTTAATACTACCGGTGACGCTTCCTGCGATCATACAAACGTAACTGTACAAAGAGTTGAGGCAACCTGTACCGTTGCAGGTTCTATTACCACCACCTGCGAATGCGGTTATACCACCAGCGAGGTTATTAACGCTCTCGGTCATTCTTGGGGCGAGCCCGAGGTAACTGCTGCAACCTGCGGTGAGGATGGTGCAAACACCTATACCTGTTCCGCTTGTGGCGAAACCAAGTCTGAGACTATTAAGGCTACCGGTAATCATACCTACGGTGAACCCGTTATTACAAATCCCACCTGTGTTAATGCCGGATCCTCTGTGGCTACATGTATAGTATGCTCTCATGTTGAGTCCACCAGAATTCCTGCACCCGGTCATACCGATGCTGACACCGACGGTGTTTGTGATACCTGTAAGGAGCAGATGAGCGGATCTGAGCCTGAGGCTCTTAAGAATGCTACACTCTCCTTTAGTGATGAGGCAAATCGCGTTTCCCATTCTGACGATGCTCAGGTTTGGGAGCAGAACGGCATTACCTTCACAAACAATAAGGCTTCTAGCAGTACTAACGTTGGAAATTACTCAAATCCTGCTCGTCTTTATGCAAAATCCGAGGTAGTTATTGAAGGTGCCGGAATGACCACCATTGTATTTACATGTAGTGGTTCGTCCTATGCAACAGCTCTTAATAACTCTATCGGTGCTGTAGACGGTGCTACCGTTACGATAGATGGAAGCAAGGTAACTGTTACCTTTGCAACCGCTGTTAATAGTTTCACGATTTCCTCTCTTACAGCACAGGTTCGTATTTCTTCTATCACAGTTAATCCCTAATTTAAATATAAACCGCACCCTTCGGGGTGCGGTTTTTTTATTCTCTCATCTATTATTTTATGGCTAAAAGATGGGAAAAGGATGTCTTTTTTCCTACCTTTATATATCCCACGCGTGCGTGCGTATTATATAGGTGTTATTCAAGGAGCTGAAAAACATTCTTGTTGGGGCAGGGGATTAGCATTATTTTGATATTGGTTTTTAAAAGCAAGAATATTTATGCTGAATAATACGCATAAATATTCACAATTTTAAGAAAAAAGCAACAAAAAAGTGGCTAAAGTTCAAAAAAACATTAAAAAAACTCTTGAAAATTCTAATAATTTGTTCTATAATATAAATAGGTATTTATTTTTAAATATTCAAAACACCCCGCCGCCAGGGTCAAGACGGCAAAAAAATCAAGTTATTTCGTAAATGAAATAAAAATTCAAAAGGAGGATCTCTATTATGAAGAGAAACTTTAAACTGCTCGTTGCTGTAGTTGCTCTCGTTGCAATGGTATTCACCCTTGCTTCTTGCGACGTGCTTCAGGGAATCATTGGTGGTAATGATCCTCAACCCCAGCCCCACGAGCATCAGTTCAGTGCTGAATGGTCCAGCGATGAGACTAACCATTGGCACGCATCCACCTGTGAGGACGGCGAGGAGTGTGCTACTGCTACCTCCGATCTCGCAGCTCACACCATCGAGGACGGCGTTTGTAGCGTATGTGGCTACGAGGCTCCCGTAGAAGAGCACGTGCACAACTTCGTAGAAGGTAAGTGCGAGTGTGGCGAAGAGGATCCCGACTACGTTCCCGTATGTAAAGATCATCAGTATACTTCCAGCGAAACTAAGGCTCCCACCTGTACCGAGGCTGGTGAAAAGACCTTCACCTGCTCCGTTTGCGGTGACAGCTTTACTCAGGAAATCGCTCCCAACGATCACACCGAGGAGAAGATTCCCGCTGTAGCTCCCACTTGTACCAAGCCCGGTCTTTCCGAGGGTAAGAAGTGCAGCGTTTGTGACGTAATCATAAAGGCACCTGCTGAGATCAACGCTCTTGGTCATACCTTCGTAGAGGGCACTTGCTCTGCATGTGGCGAGGTAGATCCCGAATATAACGGTCCCAAGACCTACGTTCTTGACGTTCAGACTCTTACCGCGTTTGCTGAGGGTAAGAAGGCTGACGGTGACTCCGAGGTTGTTGTAGATTTCTATACTATTTACTATTCCGCAAAGACCAAGATCGACTCCACCAAGGATAAGGTTTGGGAGGACGGTTACACTGTTAACCCCGGTCTCAGACTTAACTTCGGCGGCACTACCGGTATTGGTGAGACCACCAAGAACACCATTAAGATCGTTGTTGACGGCACCGCTACCATTAAGGTATGGTGGGTTGCAGGCGGCAACGGCCGTGAGGTTGGTATCTATGATGAGAACGGCGAGCTTGTAACCGCTTCTTACAGCCCCAGCGAGGCATGGACTGAGACTGTTGACGGCGTAGAGCACAGTGGCTCTAACGCAAAGAAGAATGCTCTCTATCTCTCCAAGTTTGAGATCAGCAAGCCCGGTACATACTACATCGGTACCGATAACACCCTTGCTTCCAAGAAGGGCGGCAACATCTTCTTCAAGGTTGAGACCGTTGTTACTCCTATCGAGAAGAAGGAGATCGCTGCTACCACCACCGATAACTACTGCTGGGTTGATAAGGTAACCTTCACTGCTGATGCAGAGGGTGAGTACACCTTCCTTCTTCCTGCAGGTCTTGGTGCATGGGATGCACACGCATACGATACCGATTACTTCAGCACTCCTTATGTAGATTCTCTCGACATTGAAAAGTACGATCCCGAGGCAGAGCATAAGTTCACCGTTGCTCTTGAGGCAGGTGAAAGCTACGAGTTCTATATCGCAGCTCTTACTAAGCAGGATTGGAAGATCGAGTACACCTTTGAGGCTTGTGAGGTAGAGGACGAGTCCGGCTCCGAGGGCGGTGACGGCACCGATACTCCCGCGGTTCTTGACGGCGTTTACACCGGTCACAGCATGTATAACGACAATATTACCGTTACCTTCAACCCCATGCTTGGTTGCGTTACCTTCGCTCAGGGCGACTACTCTACCGTATGTCTCTATGAGGTTAAGGACGGTGCAGTAGTTCTTTATAAGAACGACGGCAGCGGTGAGGAGTGGAACTCTATGTTCTACGCCATCACTCTTGGCGAGAACGGTGCTCCCGTTTCCGCAGTTTATAACGGCAATACCTTCGAGCTTGTTGCCGGTGAAGGCGATTCCGGCGAGGACGTTGTTCTCGATCTTGAGGGCAGCTACGTTGACGCTGACGGCATTCTTTCCGTTACCATTACCGATACTACCGTAACCTTCGTTCATACCAATGGTATGACCGGCTACGTTACTACTCTCGTATTCAACTACACCATCGAGGATGGCAAGGTTGTTCTTACCAACGAGGACGGTTCCTCCGTTCCCGCTATGTACGGCATCATCGTAACCGACGGTGTTGTTACCGGTGCTCTTTACGAGGCTTGGGATTATGCTCTTACCGAAGAGACCACTACTCCCGATCAGCCCGATCAGCCTGATCAGCCCGGTGAGGGTGGTGAAGGCGGCGAGGGTGGCGAAACCACTACTCCCGACGGCTCCTACGAGGCTCCCATTATCCTTGAGGCCCTTCCTTACGAGGGCGTTGCAAGCATTACCGGTTCCTGGGGTGGTGCTTACTACTTCAGCTTTACTGCAACCGCTGAGGGCTTCTTAACCATAAATGCATCTACCGATAACGCCGTTGATCTTTCTATCAACGATCGTTATGAAAACACTGTAAAGATTCCTGTACTCGCTGGCCAGACCTACATCGTTAACGTTTACAACGGTGCTCCTGCTGATATCGCAGTTTCTATGTCCTTCGAGGCAGCTACTCTTACCGAAAACGATTACAAGGAAATCATTAATAACACCTATGCAAGCACAGAGGATTACAGCTGGTCTGTAAGCCTTAACAAGAGCGAGAGTGGCGTTTACTATGCAAACGTTAACGGCGGCTCCTGGGATGCTCCCCAGAACCACTACTACGCATACAGCGTATCCTTCAATGAGGACGGCAGCGTTCTCATTGTTCTTGGCGATCTTCTTGATCTCTCTGCTGAGTATATGGAGAACACCGGTGCTGAGTATGCAAAGGCTAATGGCTATAATCTCCTTCTTACCAAGGGTGAGTATGGCTACACTCTCAGCTTCGTATCTGCTCAGTAATCACTGACTAAAAAATACCGCGTATTTCTGCGGTAAATATGACCGCCTCTTTATGAGGCGGTCTTTTTTTGTCAAAAAAGAATATTTTTGCATTTTTAGTCATCGATTCTTGCATATTTATCGTTATTTTCATAAAAATAATGTCATTTTTGCTAAAATGACTTGAAAAATTCATAAATATATTATATAATATATATTAACATGGATATTTGTACATAAATATTTAAAAATAACTGTTTCCATCCAAGGAGGAAATTCGAATGATAAAGAGAATTTTGCTGTTTGTATGCATATTTACTCTTGTGGCAGGCTGCCTTGCATCCTGTGGCGATAATAACGGAGGCAAGGAGTGTGAGCATACCTTCAGCGACGAATGGTATACAACCGCTGAGAATCACTGGCACCCCGCCACCTGCGAGCACGGTGAGCAGAACCGTGACTTCGGTCCTCACGAGGATACAGACGGGGATGGCAAGTGTGACACTTGTGCGTTCGAGATGGGTCACGAGCATAGCTTTGCTACCGAGTGGACCTATGACGAAAGCCATCACTGGAAGAACGCAACCTGTAATCACTCCGATGAGAAGGGCGAGTATGCTCTTCACGCTGATGAGGATCTTGACAGCATCTGCGATTTCTGTCCCTCCCACGTTCATAGTGTAAATGCTGCGGGCTACTGTAAATACACAGACTGCGGTCTTAAGGTTAAGGATGTTGATGAGAATAGTCTTGAGGCACTTGTAGGTGCATTCGTTGCTCAGGCAGGCTATGTTAACGGCGGTAATATTCATTATGAGGTAAATTGCCCCAGCAATCATCACGCAAATTATTCCTCCTGGGCTGAAAAGAATGTAGACTTCACTTTCGGTAAGAATTCCTATGCTTATTATAAGGTTTGGTCGCATAACAAGTCCTTCAGCTCCGGTAATCCTGTAGAAACAACAGGCACTCTTGAAACCTGGTATGCTCCCGACGGAGCAGAGGAGACCTTCGGCGTTGCTTCTGAAAACGGCGGCAAGGTATTCGTTATCTCCTCCGATCCGAACAAGCTTCTTGGCTATTATTACACCTTGTCCAGCTTTGCTGACGGTGACGGTGCAGAAACGTTTCTCTTTAATATCTTCGAGCTTTCTCAGGGCGAGGGTATAACAGATTTCAGCTTCACCGCCGACCCCGATAACAATACCGCTACCTTCTCCTTTAACGCTCTTGTAGTTCATGAGTCCACCATCGCGATAGGTGATGACGTAGGCAGCAAGGTTTATAACGTTAATTATTTTGAGAATACCGTAAGCTTCGGTTATACCGACGACATGGTGCTTACCGGACTTGACGTTACTACCAGCCGTTACACAAACGACGCAGGTGCTCTTGATAACAACAGTCAGAATCTTGAGGATATCGATATCAAGTACGACCCCGATACACAGACCTTCAGGTTCGTTGATTACAACGCAGATACCGGTCTTTTCGAGGATGCAGATTCCGCTCCTGCAGACACCTATAGCTACACCATCACTCAGACCGTAGGTGATAGAACCGAGGAGAATCCTCATCCCAAGGAAAATTACATTCCCGACAGCTTCGAGCTTTATCTTAAACAGAATGACGATGGCACTCTTTCGGGTAAGTATGAGGGTGACACCATCTATGCCGATGTTTCGGAGATCATAAAGCTCTTCGTTGGCGAATGCACTCCCGAGAACACCTCTATCCACTTCGTTGCAGATCTTGTTACCATCAAGCTCTTCAAGGATGGCGAGGAGGTTGTAAACGCTACCGATTACAGTAACACCACCGCAGTTGCTATGTTTACCTTCGCAGGTGAGCAGAGATCCTTCTTCCTTGTTCCTAAGGAGGCCGGCATTTACAGGCTTGAGGTTTGGCTTGTAGGTGAAAAGCTCTATGATATAAGAATCAACGCAGGTAATCTTGTAGAAGAGGAGATCGAGCTTGAGGACAATCAGTTTGCAGTAAGAGTTACCGATACCTACAGCTGGACAAACGAGGTAAGCTTCACCGCTACCGAGGCAGGTACTTATTACTTCAACCTTCCCTCCGGCGTAGGCGTTATCGATGCTGATGGCTTCGACGCGGCAGAGAAGACTCCTGCTACCGACGATACCCCCGCTCCTTATTTCGATTATCATAACGCAGACGTGGTTGACGGCGAATACCTTCCCGGCTCCTTCTCACTTAAGCTTGAGGCAGGTCAGACCGTTCGCTTCTACGTAAACGCTACTAAGAGAGCGACCTTCGTTATTAGCTACTACGTATTCTAATTTTCTTTTATGCACTGCGATAACCTTATCGCAGTGCATATTCTTTTTGTTACAAAAAAGACTTGAATTACGTTTACATAAATGATATAATGTATACGTTAGTTATTATTAAGGAGAAAAATCATGTTTAAAAAGAGTATACTTGCTCTTCTGGTAGTTCTCACCCTTGCGTTCTCGCTTATTGGATGTGAGAAGTGTGAGCACAGAGATGCAGATGATGATTACAACTGTGATGAATGCGGCGAGCATTTTGACGACGGTGACGAGCAGAATCAAGGAGGTAACGGCGGCGAGGGTAACACCGAGTCAAAGCCCAAGGTTACGTTTACCGTAAGGCTTGATAACGGCAGCACGGTTGCAGGCGTTAAGTTCACTCTTACAAGAAACAACGAGTCTGTTGATCTTGTCAGCGGTGCAGACGGAACGGTTGTGGCTGAGCTTGATCTTGGTCTGTATGCCGTTTCCTACGATTACGACAGCCTTCCCGAGTTTTGCTGGCCCGATACGGTTGGAGTTAAGATAGAGGAGAGAACCGATTCGGTTACCATCGACATTGTTGATAACAGACCCGACGGTACTGCAAAAAAGCCCTATTTCATTTCCGAAAACGAAACTGAGATCACCGTTCCCGCAGGTGGAGAGGTGTTCTATAATATCAGAGTAGCATCTACCAGATACATAAGAGTGCATCACGACGGTGCGGTCATTAACTACAATGGCGAGAGCTATGCGGCAAAGGATGGCGTGGCTGAGCTTGTTATCCATCACGATAGCAGCGACGTTGCAAACGGTCTGTTCTCGGTAAAGAATACAACCGATTCTGAATTTACCGTTATCCTTGAGGTTGCGGCAGCCCTCGGATCTATTGAGAATCCCATTGAGCTTGACGGAAGCATTTCCTCAGTAACCGTATCTCCCGAGATCTTGATCTACTATTCCTGGACTGCGGATAAGGACGGCTTCCTCGTTCTTACCAGCCCCACCGAGCGTAATAGCATCTCTATATCCACCGTTCTTCCCGGTGATCTTGTTGTTTCCTCCCAGACCTCCGGCGGTCCTGCAGCATACCTCCCCGTTAATAAGGGTGACAAGGTAACGCTTGGATTCTCTCTTATGTCTCCCACCGACGAGGAGCTTAAGGAGGATAGCAGCCTTGCTACTAAGGCACTTGACGTTGAGTTTGCACTTAACGTATATGCAGGTACAGCTGACGATCCCGTTCCTGTGCTTAAGGATGTTATCGATATTTCGCTTTACGCAGGACAGAGCGTCGTATTATCCTCTGAAACAGGTAAGCTTGTAACCGTGAATGATACCGATCCGATTTCTCTCGCTCAGGGTGGCAACACCGTTACCAATGAAAACGGTGCTATAGTAACCACTCTTACAGAGCCCATCTTCACTTTGATTAACGGCTCGGATCACTTGAACGGCATTATTATCGAAATAACCGATAAGGCAGAGTAAAAATTTTTCCACCCGAGTTTTTTGCTCGGGTGGTTTTCTTTTATTGACTTTTTTAGTATAATGGGTTATAATATAAAAGGAAAAATATGTTGAGAGGGAAATATACTATAATGAAAAAGCTTTTATGTATGATCCTTGTGGTCGTTATGTTGCTTTCAATGGTTGCGTGCGTTGATCCCGGTCTGGGAAACGGTGACACTGATGGCAGTGGCGATAATAACGACTCAGGTAGCTCCGGAGGCTCAGGTAACTCCGGTAACTCTGGCGGCTCAGGCAATTCCGGTAACTCCGGCAATTCCGGTAACTCCGGGGGCTCCGGTAACACAGGTAACTCCGGGGGGTCCGGTAGCTCGAACGGTTCGGGTACTGGCTCGGGCAGTCCCAGCGAGACGCCCACTCCTAACGTTCCTGCTGAGGAAATGGCGATTTTTGAGGCGTTCTTTGACCCCAACAACCATATATCTATAAAGCTTGATATTCCTGCAAGCGAGCTTAAAAAGCTTCAGCAGGATTACGATCATTACAGAGGCTTCGGCTCTAAGTCGCCTATCTACCGTATGGCAGATATGGTGGTTACGATCACTAAGCCGGACGGCAGCTCTGACAGATACGTTATTGAGCAGGTTGGTATTCGTATGAAGGGTAATACTTCGCGTACCGATTTCTATAACGATAACGACGGTATGTATAACCTCGTTCATTTCAAGGTCAGCTTCCAGGAGACCTTTGATGACGAGCAGTATTATGGCAGCGAGGCTCTCGTATGGCATGACGCAGATGCACGAAAGGCACGTAAGAACCGTACCTTCGCTACCCTTGAGAAGATCGATATGCGTTGGAATCGAAACGACGATACAACCTACATAAGAGAAAACTACGCCTACGAGCTTTACAGATCCTTTGGCGTTCTGGCTCCTCATACCAATCTTGCATCGGTCGATTTTAATAGCGATCACGCAGGCGTATGGGTTATCTACGAACCCATTGACAAGAATTTCCTTGAAAAAAATCTTCCCGCATCAGCCCTTGGCGGCGATCTTTATAAGCTTGGCTGGACTCACGAGGGTGCAACCTTTACGTCGTTCTCTTCCTATGGCGTAGAGGATGAGGATTCGGGTAAATTCTACGTATACGATCTTAAAACCAACAAGAAGACCTCGAAGCACGAGAGCCTTAAGACACTTATTAATTCACTCAGATCTAATTCCTTGACCAAGGATGGCTTCGCATCTCTTGTAGATATAGAGAACTTCCTTTACTACTGTGCGGTTTCCTATATGATCGGCAACCCCGATGACCTTCGTAATAACTATAACAACACCTACATCTACTTCCGTGCCGATACAGGCAAGGTAATATTCATTCCCTACGATATGGATAGGGGATTGGGCGTCAACACCTGGAATCCCTATAATCACGGTATGACTCAGGACGATCCCTTCAGCAAGTACAACGTTTGCGGTGATCAGCGTAACCCCCTCTTCCTTAAGAGCATCTGCTACGGTGGCTATTATGTCAACGAATTTAAGGAAAAGCTTAAGGAGGTTGATTCCAGCGATATGCTGACCAACGAGAGCTTTAAGGCGAGCTTTGATGTTGCCGCTGCTCTCTATGGCAACGATACAACACCCTCTAAGACCTACTATAATGCCGAGTGGTGTAAATTCCGGTTCGATATCAACCGCACCTGTTCCATTGGCGAAAGCAAGAATATGTCCTTTGCCGATTATATGGCGGCTAAGCGTGTGACCCTATATAAGTACGTTGGCGACCAGGGAAATAACCAGGGCGGCTCAAGTGGAGGAAACTCTGGTGGCAACACAGGCGGAAACACCGGAGGAAATACCGGCAATAATCCCGGAGGTAGTTGGGAGGAGCCTACAGGCAGCTGTCAGCCGTACATTATGAGCAATCATAATAATTGGTCGGTACAGTCGAACTACCTTATGACCGATAACGGTGACGGCACCTACACCTTTGTTATCGAATGTCGCGAAAGTGACGACTTCAGATTCAAGGTGCGTGACAACGTCAGTGAGAAATGGTACGGCGGTGAGGTGCTCGACGCAATGAGTGAAAGCGTTATCAAGCGTGTTGACAGCCACACCAATATCGTTCTCGCCACCGGTAAGTACACCATCATCTTTGATAATAACACTAAAACCATCAGCATCACGGTGGAATAATTTTGTCAGATACGGGCACACCCCGTCGAACAAAATTAAAAAGGATAGTCCCAAACGGACTATCCTTTTTAATATCAAAAATTATTTAAAATACCCTTGCAAAATTCTCTAATATATGCTACAATATATAAGTCGGATCGTAGCCA
>JAZSEC010000004.1:0-26704 GCA_045531485.1 Eubacteriales bacterium
TGTTTCCTGATCGAAGAAGGTAAGATCCTTGCCGGAGTGCTCGCCATGCTGAGTAAGGTCATAGTCGGTTCTGTCAGCTATGCCCCAAAGCTCGCCCCAGCCGAAGGGGAAGAGGAACTCAAAGTCGGTGGTCGCCTTAGAATAGAAACAAAGCTCCTCGGGATCGTGGTCACGAAGACGAAGGTTCTCTGCCTTCATACCAAGGTTAAGAAGCCACTGGTGGCAGAAATTCTTCCAGTATGCAAACCACTCAAGGTCGGTGCCGGGCTTGCAGAAGAACTCAAGCTCCATCTGCTCGAACTCGCGGGTTCTGAACACGAAGTTACCGGGAGTGATCTCGTTACGGAAGGACTTACCGATCTGGCAGATACCGAAGGGAAGCTTCTTTCTCGCAGAACGCTGTACCGCGGGGAAGTTAACGAAAATACCCTGTGCGGTCTCGGGACGAAGATAAACGGTGCTGGAGGATTCCTCGGTTACACCGATAAAGGTCTTGAACATAAGGTTGAACTTCTTGATATCAGCGAAGTCCTTGCCACCGCAGATGGGACATACGATGCCCTTATCCTTAATATAGGTAGCCATCTCGTCGAAGGTCCAGGATGCAGGATTGTCATCAAGGCCGTTCTGGAATGCATAGTCCTCGATAAGCTTGTCCGCTCTGTGACGTGCCTTACAGCCCTTACAGTCCATAAGGGGATCGGAGAAGCCGCCAACGTGACCGGAAGCAACCCAGGTCTCGGGATTCATAATAATAGCCGCGTCAAGACCCACGTTGTAGCGGGACTCCTGCACGAACTTTTTCCACCATGCTCTCTTTACGTTGTTCTTGAACTCAACGCCGAGAGGACCGTAGTCCCAGGAGTTAGCAAGGCCGCCGTAGATCTCAGAGCCGGGGAAGATGAAGCCTCTGTTCTTACAGAGGGCAACAATTTTTTCCATTGTCTTTTTGCTGTTTTCCATTATTTTACACCTCAAAATAGAGAAATTTAATAATCAAATGTAAATATTAATTGTCATTATCGACGATTTTGCCGTAAATTACGCCATTTTCATGGCTGATGGGACACACTGAAACGAGAGTTCCGGAAAGTCCTTTTGCTCCCTTCACACGAACCTCTATGTAGGAGTCGGAGTGGGCGGTATATACACCTCCGCTAAAGCTTTCAAGTATGCAGGAGAGCGGCTCGCCTGCGGCTATTACCTCCGAGAGTATCTCATCACGGACGGCAGCACACTCGGCAATCAGCCTGGCAGAGCGTTCCTTCTTTACCTGCTCCGGAATCTGACCCTCAAAATCGGCAGCGGGAGTTCCCTCACGCCTCGAATATGCGAAAACGTGAGCATCAAGCAGTCTTGCCTCCCTGACGAAGCGGATAGTATCAAGGAAATCCTCCTCGCTCTCACCGGGAAAACCGACCATAAGATCGGCGGTAAGCATGACGTTTGTCATTTTTTCGCGGATACGTTCTATGTTTTTTAATGCCATAGCCGAGTTATAGCGACGTCGCATGCCGCGAAGGACGCTGTCGGATCCCGACTGCATGGATATGTGGAAATGAGGTACCATTATCCTTGTGTCGGCAATTCTGTCTATGAATTTTGCACCGAGAAGCTCGGGTGCCATAGAGCCAAGTCGAATTCTCTCACAGCTGCCTCGTCTGTCAAGCTCACAAATAAGATCTGCAAGGTCGTATTTTTCATCAAAATCTGCTCCGTAGGAGCCTGTTTCAATGCCGGTAAGCACGATTTCAAGAGTGCCGTTCTTATAAAGCCCTTCGACCTCAGAGATGACCTCCTCCGCCGGCTTGGAGCGAACGGGACCGCGTGCGGGAGAGATTGCACAGTAGCTGCATTTACACTCACAGCCGTCCTCAATTTTCACATAAGCACGGGTACGTGGTGCCGTTTTTATGCACATAGGCTCAAAAATCGCACCCTCAAGAGAGCCCACGTGAATCTGCGGTGATGCGACCTCCTCCGTCAGCCTGCGGCCGTCATTTTCTTCTACAGGCAATACCAATTCCGAATTCTGCACCGACCTTTTAAGCATAGTCGCACTGCTCGCCTCGGTACACTCTGCATTCTGCATTCTGCGTTCTGCATTCAGCAGCCTGTTTGCTATTTCAACGCATTTCATCTTATCAGCAGTTCCGATAACGGCACTGACGCCCATAATGGAGGCAACCTCCTCGGGCGAACGCTGAGCGTAGCAGCCAATAACGATGGTAACGGCAGAAGGATTCTTTCTTATGGCACGTCTTATATACTTTCTTGACTTAGCATCGCTCTCGGCGGTGACGGTGCAGGTGTTGATAACGTACACGTCGCAGACCTGGTCAAAGGGAGAAACGGTATATCCCGCCCTCTCGAACGCCTCGCCTATCGCCTCGGTTTCATAAAGCGAAACCTTGCAGCCAAGGGTATAAAGTCCAACCTTAAGCATTTTTCTCTAAATATTCCTTTACGTATTCGGGCTTTACAACAGCCACGTAGGGCAGGTTGCGGTACATTTCAAACAGATCGAGGCCGTAGCCGAACACAAACTCGTCGGGAATTTCCTTACCCGAATAGTCGGGATCAAACTCAACCTTACGTCTTGAGGGTTTGTCAAGGAGAGTAACGGTCTTAACGCTTCTGGCACCCTTCTGTGTCAGGTGAGCCACCAGGAAGGTGAGGGTGTTGCCCGAGTCGACGATATCCTCTACAACGAGGAAGTCGCACTTGTCAAAATCAGGTCTGTCAAAATCCAGCTTCATACGGATCTTACCCGACGACTCGGTAGAGTTGCCGTAGGAGGAAACCCTTACCACCTCAAGCTCGTGAGGAACCTGAAGCTTCTTCATAAGATCGGTAGTAAAGGGCATCGCACCCTTAAGCACCGAAACGATAACGAGATTCTTATCCTCTGAGTAGTCCGCGTTGATCTGAGCTGCAATTCTGTCCACGATCTCGGCGATCTCCTCCTCGGATACCAGTACCTTTTCAACTATTTTCTCAAGCATAAGAAAATACCATCCCATTTTAATTTTAGATTACAATATTATATTTTAACAGAAACAAAAGCAAAAGTCAATAGAAAAGGAATGGTTATTCTTCTTTTTGTTTCTTGCGTACGGCTTATCGACTATAATAAAAGTCCGAGGGGCGTTTTGCTTATTTGATTATCGTTTTTTCTTTATATTTATATATAATTAATGTTAAAATGTTAAAAGTTTTCGAAAATCTATTGACAAATCCGATCTTTTCGGTTATAATGTATTCTGCTTTCGTATGAATACGCGAAATATGGGGTAACTATGCCCCGACGTTAATCAAAATTTACAAGGAGGTGCGAGTCATGAAGAGAACATACCAGCCCAAGAAGAGACAGAGAAAAAAAGAGCATGGTTTCAGAAAGAGAATGGCTACCGCTAACGGCAGAAAAGTTCTTAAGAGAAGACGCGCCAAGGGTAGAGCTAAGCTCACCTATTAATTAAATCGGCTATGGCCGATTAGTCGTCACGGACGACAGGAAAATCCTCCGATAAAGTGCATTTTTTGACATTTATCGGAGGATTTTGCATAAAATAAGCGTTGTTTTAAGGGGGTACAGGAGTGAAATTCGTAAGTATAAAAGAAAATCATCTGTATTCCAAGGCGTATTCAAAGGGGAAGAGAGCAGTGACGTCGGCTCTCGCAGTTTACGTTTTACCCGACTACGCAGCCAAGCGGCTGGCGAAGGCACACCCACAGAAAAAGGTGGTAAACCGCATAGGTCTTACCACGTCGACAAAGCTTGGAGGAGCGGTGACACGAAGCCGCACCCGCCGTATTTTGCGTGAAGGACTCAGAGCACTTGAGAAGGAAAAGACCCTCAAGGTTGGCTTTTTAATTGTTATCGCGGCACGCTCTGCGGCAGTTGACCTCAAAAGCACAGATATCAAGGATCACCTTGATTATGCATTCAAGAAGCTCGGTATGTATGCCGAAAATGAAGGCTGAATATGAAGCACGTAATGATATGGCTCATACGCCTTTACAAAAAGTTTATCTCACCACTAAAACCGCCCTGCTGCAGGTTTACACCGACCTGCTCTGCCTATGCCATTGAGGCATTTCAGAAACGTGGCTTTTTCGCAGGCTTTATCCTTATGACCTGGCGTCTGTTACGCTGTAACCCCTTCGGTAGGGGTGGCTACGACCCGGTGCCTGAAAAGGGATTCCGTGCCTACGGAGGATGCAGGGAAACCAAGCGTGAGCATCACTGCTGTGATGACGGCGATCACACCGACACAACCGAAAAAGAAAAGGAAAACTAAAAAATGCTTGATTGGCTTTACGAATTAATAGGAACCATGCTTGCGTGGTTCAGTAGCCTCTTCGGCGGTAAATACGTCTTCGGACTTTTACTTTACGCCCTTTTATTTAAGCTCTTGTTCCTCCCCTTCTCTATTAAGCAGCAGAAGAATCAGATCAAGATGGCTAAGCTTACCCCCAAAATCGAACTTATCAAAGCTAAATACAAGGGAAGAACCGATCAGGTAACTATGCAGAAGCAGCAGCAGGAGATTATGGAGCTCCAGCAGAAGGAGGGTTACAACCCCCTTTCCGGATGTCTTCCCATGCTTCTTCAGTTCCCTATCATCATCTTCCTTTACAACGTTATCAGAGGACCCCTCTCCTACATCTGCGGTCTTAGTGACGAGGCTATCAACAGCATCATCAGCATCGTTGGCTATGATGCGACCAAGGGCATCGACGAGATCCAGCTGGTAGGTAGAATCAACAGCTATCTTGCAGGCGGCGGAACCGGCCTTGCAGAGTTTGAGGACACGCTTGCAAAGCTGCCCGACCTTACTCTCTTTGGCACCGACCTTGCAGGTACACCCTGGAACGCCCTTGTTGGCGATTTCTCCTGGCTGTTTATTATTCCCGTAATTGCGGCCGCACTTACCTGGCTCTCTATGTTCCTCGCACGTAAGTGGAACAGCAACCCCGCTACCCAGAACGACAATCCCCAGGCAAACGCATCTATGAAATCCATGGATATCGTTATGCCCGCGATGACTCTCTGGATGGCATTCACCTTCTCCGGCATGATGGGTATTTACTGGATCTACCAGTCCGCACTCGGTATTCTCCAGTCCTTTATCATCGCTAAGGCTATGCCCCTTCCCAAGTACACCGAGGACGAGCTTAAGGCCATGAAGAAGGCACAGAAGGAGGCAGAAAAGGCTGCCAGAACCGCAGCAAAGAACGCACCCAAGGTACGCTCGCTGCACTACATCGACGACGATGACTACGACACTCTCCCCGAGGCTCCCAGCGACGGCAAGTCCGACAAGAAGAACGAGGGCGAGATGAATATCCCCGAGATTTAACATAAGAAAGAAGTTTTATATAATATGATTAAAGAAGTAACCGCTGTCGGCAAGGACATACTTGAGGCCAAGGAAAATGCCAGAGTGGCACTTGGTGCAGGCGAGCTTGACGACGTACAGTTTGAAATAGTTGACGCGGGAAGCAAGGGCATCTTCGGTATTATCGGCGTAAGACCCGCTAAGGTAAGAGCCTTCGTTGAGATTCCCGACGCACAGGAAAGACGCCGTAAGGACAGACCCAAGAGAGAGAACAAGAATCAGCCCGACGGCAAGAAGACCGAAAGACGCGACGACAGAAAGCCTAAGGCTAAGAAGTCCGAGAAGAAGCCCCAGCCTAAGGCTGAGAAGAAGACCGAGGAATCCAAGGCAAGTCAGCCCAAGGGTGAGGTTATTCCCGAGGCTGAGCTTAAGATGGAGCGTCGCAACGTTTCCGAGGGCGAGGATATGTCCTTCGACTTCGTTAAGACCGTTATCGCAGATATCGGACTCAAGGCTGAGGCCGAGCTTTACTCCTGCGAGGACGGCACCAGAAGAATCACCATCGTTGGTGAGGATGCATCCGCACTTATCGGCCACCACGGCGACACCCTTGATGCTCTTCAGTATCTTGCAAACCTTGCGTCTGCAAGAAAGAACATCAGAGGAGAGCGTGACAAGAGCCGCGTTACCCTTGACATCGAGGGATACAGAAAGAAGAGAGAGGAAACCCTTCGCAATCTTGCAAGAAGAATGGCGGCTAAGGCTCTTCGTAACAGAAGAAGCGTTATGCTCGAGCCCATGAGTGCTTACGAGAGAAGAATTATCCACTCCGAGATCCAGAGCATTGAGGGTGTTTCCACCAACTCTATCGGCTCTGACAACAACAGAAAGATCGTCATCTTCCTTACCGACAAGAAGCCCAAGGAGCTCTTTGAGGAGAACCAGGCAGTCGAGAACGAGGCAGGCGAAAGCGTAGAGGCATAATGAATAATCTGACGCAGGTAATTGCGGCAGTTTCGACCCCACCCGGCAAGGGTGGGGTTGCCATTATCCGTATGTCGGGTCATGGTGCTTTTGAAATTGCCGACAAGGTATTCTTCCCCAGGTCGGGAAGGCTTTTTTCCGAATGTAAGCCCAGGACCCAGGTCTACGGCAATATAATAGAGGACGGCGAGATAATCGACGACGTGCTTGCCACCCGCTTCCCTGCTCCCGCATCCTACACGGGCGAGGACACGGTGGAGATAGGCTGTCATGGAGGTATTCTGGTTACGAGAGCCGTGCTGGAGGCACTTTTCCGTCAGGGAGCCCTTCCTGCTACGGCAGGGGAGTTTACCCGACGTGCCTTCATTAACGGACGGCTTACGCTGACCGAGGCGGAGGCTATCTCCGATCTTCTGGAGGCTAAGTCCAGAGAGCAGATTCGTCTTTCGGGTGAAAGATCCAGGGACAGACTGAATAGAAAAGTAGCAGAGATCCGCTCCGCCCTGGTCGGTCTTATGAGCTCAATCTATGCGAGAATCGACTATCCCGACGAGGATCTCGGCGACTTTACTGACGGTGAGGTTTTATCCTCTCTCCATAATATTAAGGTAGAATGCGAGAGGCTTATTGCCACCTATCGCACCGGTCGTGCCATCAGCGAGGGAATCAGCACGGTTATCTGCGGTAAGCCCAATGCGGGCAAAAGCACGCTGTACAATCTTCTGCTGGGCGAGGATGCCGCCATAGTTACCGACATCCCCGGCACTACCCGTGACGTGCTGACAAGCAGTCTGCCCCTGGGCAGAGTTATGCTTAATATCGCCGATACTGCGGGTATAAGAGATAGCGAGGATATGGACACCGTCGAGCGTATCGGAGTCGAAAAAAGCCGTAAAATGATTGAAAAAAGTGAACTATTGTTTGCAGTTTTTGACATTTCACGTCCTCTAGACCAGGAGGACAGGCTGATAATCGACGCCGCAAAAGGTGTCAGTGTACCGAGGATCGCCCTGCTTAACAAGGCCGATCTTACACCTGTGCTTGACGAGGGTAGGTTCACCGACTTTGATGCTGTAATAAGGATCAGTGCCAGGGAAAACGAGGGTGAGGCTATCACCCTGCTGGCAAAAGAGGTAGAGAGGCTGTTTACCGACGAGAAGATCGTGATCGGCGAGGATGCCGTCATCTCATCTGCAAGACAGCACGCCGCCCTTACCCGTTGCCTTGATTTCATTAAGGCAGCCTGCGAGAGCCTGGAGCTTGGCTTCTCTCAGGACGCGGCGTCCAGCGACGTGGAGCGTGCGTTGGGTGCAATATCCGAGCTTGACGGACGAGCAGTTAGTGAGGAGATAGTTTCTGATATATTCTCCAAATTCTGCGTCGGCAAGTAAAAGCTTAATGCACATTTCATAGCTCAAGTGCTAATATTTTTTAAAAAAGGAAGGCTTGTATGGAAAACAAGAGATTTAAGAAAAACGACGAGGGCTTTATCTGCAAGAATTGCGGAAAAGAGGTTTTGCCCTTAGGCTATACGTCGAGAAATCACTGTCCCTTCTGCCTCTGCTCTCTGCACGTGGATATAAACCCCGGCGACAGAGCCAATGATTGCGGTGGAATTCTCCGTCCCATACAGACCCTGCCCGACCCTAAAAAGGGATACGTTATCATTCATCGCTGTGAGAGATGCGGCAAGACCGTACGCAACAAGGCCGCCCTGGAGGGCGAGCAGGCGGATAACAACGATCTGCTTATCAGGCTTACCGCAGGACTTGGCTAAGGCGTTGATATTTAACCCTCAGAGCAAGACCCCATCTCCGCATCTAAGCTTATAATAGCTTTAACACAAAAAGACCGATTCGTCATAAGACGAGTCGGTCTTTTTTCACATTTTCGTGGGTACGTTACGTAGAAATTGCGACATTTCGGGTGCTTTTCGCCCTGGGAATGCCTTATATTTTCCGCCTTTGCCTCGGCAGGTACGCAACCAAAAGCAAATGCCTACTCCGTTGCTTCAGCCTCATTCTGCGAGGGATCAGAAGGCTCAGCGACTACTGCCTCGTTCTGAGTGGGAGCAGAAGGCTCAGCGGCTGCCTCCTCATTCTGCGTGGGAACAGAAGGCTCAGCGTCTACCTCCTCATTCTGCGTGGGAACAGAAGGCTCAGCGGCTACCTTCTCATTCTGCGAGAAAACAGAAGGCTCGGCGGCTACCTCCTCATTGTGCGAAGGAGCAGAAGGCTCAGCGACTACCTCCTCATTCTGTGTGGGAACAGAAGGCTCAGCGGCTGCCTCCTCATTCTGCGTGGAAACAGAAGGCTCAGCGTCTACCTCCTCATTCTGTGTGGGAGCATAATTTACAGACGCCTCAGCATTTGCCTGATAAGTGGCCGCACGTCTGTCCCTCTCGGCCTTGGTGCTTCTCTCAAGCTCCAGGCGACGAACGTTAGTATGATCTATATCCGAGCGTAAGGTTACTACCTCGTTCTGAGTAGAAGCCATCCACATTGCAGATAATACGTAATACGCACCGAGGGCGATCTTGCCGATGCCGTCGATAAGCATACCGCCAAACGCGGTGGCAAGTGCCGCCTCTAAAATACCGGCAATCTCACCAAGGGAGGAGAGATTATCCATAACGGGAGCAATAATGCCGAGGATCGTATCGGACATTGTAACCATGGCAAGTGAGGACACGCCGCCCGCAATAATAGCCACACCGATCACGCAGGAGCTTACCATAGGCAGCTTAACCTCATCAAATTTACCGGTTTCGGCATAGGTGGCGAGAGCGAGGAAGAATCTTCTTCTCCTCATATAGATCCTGGAAATAAGCCAGAGAATAAGAGCCGACGCACCGCCAATAAGAAGTGCAGCGAAGATGATAACCCCCGAGAGAGTATCAAAGGTTGCACCGTCTACGGGAAGGCTGTTCTTAATGGCATCCTTGCCCGCGATGATAAAGATCGCCACGGGAACGATAGTAAACACAAGAGTCATAACCATAGAGATGATCTGCATGACCCTTTCGAATGCATCGTAGAGCGAGGCGTTTCTGATGGCAGGAGCTATAGATCTTACGTCCTTGTTACAGTAGCAGAGCCAGAGGTTTACGGCAGAGATAGCCATAAATACGGTGGGCAAAATACCGCCAACACCACCGCACATAACCGAATATGCATTGATCAGCGAAATAATGCTGAGGCAGATGGTGAATGCCAGGAATAAGGGCGATCTGCAAACGGCTGCAGGCTGCCTTGAGCGTTTTTCATACAGGGCGTTGATCTCTGCCCTGGCGTCGTTGAGAGGTCCCTCGAAGCCGCAGTTATTACAGATCAGGCTTCCGTCCTCAATAGGTGTATTACAGTGCTTACAAATCATTTTTTATGCTCCTTTTACTTTTCCTTTGATACTATTATAACGCTTATTGATCGCTTTGTCAACACGGGTCGGATACTGTCGCTTACAACGCTTTGGGCAGTGTGTACAAATAAATAATAAAATATTTGTTTACTTTGCAAATAAAAAATTAAAAAACAATAAAGAAACCTTTGTTAAAGTTTTAATTATCCTCTTTTTGCTTGATTTTTTAGGCAAAACGTGGTAACATATTAAGGTGGAATTATGTATTTTTGACCATCTTAGCCAATAGAAAACCAAGAAGGAGAGCGGTATGAATAAGAAATTTTTTAATGCTCTCACCTTGTTTAACCTTCTCGGTCAGGCGATATACACCCTCGCCCTGCCCATAGGTCTTGGTGTGTTGGCGTCCTACCTGCTTACAGAATATGCCTCGGCTCCCCGATGGATCTGGGCAATACTTCTGACCCTAGGCAGTCTTATCGGACTATATTCCATGGTAAAATATATTCTCACCGCCACGGCGGGAATGGATAGACTCGAAAAACAGCAAAGGCGTGATCTTGCCGAGAAAAAGGAAAAGGAAGAAAAGCAGGCAAGGCTTCGCGAGGCGTCAAACAAAACGGAGGAGAATAATGACCGATAATAATTCAAAAAAGAATAAGAGTCCGCTATCGGATCTTGTTCCACTGCTTATCGGCGAGATAATAGTAATTGCCCTGGTTGTGGGTGGATTCGTCCTGGTGGACGTCCTGGACATCTACAAGACCGAGCTATACAAGGTGCCGCTCGGTGCGGTGCTTGGTGCAGCCGTGATTTTAGGAAACCATCTCTGGCTTAGCCTTACAGTAGACCGCGAAATCAAGAAATACCTTGAGCTTCGTGGAAGCCGTGAGATGAGCGACGAGGAGGCGGAGAGCTTTACCAAGCAGCATTCCGCATCTATTCAGAAGGCGATCGCCACCTCAACCGTGACCAGAACGCTTATTATATTCGTCACGCTGATACTCGCCTTTATAACCGGGTGGTTTAACCCGCTGGCAGCGGCGATACCAATGTTTACATTGCGTCCGATACTTACGGTCGCCGAGCTTATTAAGAGCAAGAAAAATCCGAAGCCCGATCCGCAGAAATTTGTAAAATACGATTGGGACGAGGAAGAAAAAAAGAAGAAGGAGGATGAATAATGGATTTATCCGTAAACGGCCCTATGGTCTTTCTAGAGCTGCCCTGGGACCTACCTGACTCAACCATCTTCACCATGAAGAACCTTATCACACAGACGACTGTAACGCTTTTTGCCGTTACGCTCATTCTTGTGATTCTTGTATGCACGCTGACCAAGAAGATCACAAAGCGTCCGGGCAAGATCCAGGTTCTGCTTGAAAAGGTGGTCGGCATGCTCTACAATCTTGTAGAGGGAACAATGGGTAAGCATAACGCAAGGTTTGCTCCCTATATCGGCACCCTCTTCGTATCCTCTATATTCGGATCGATAATCGGTATGACCCAGATATTCCGCTCCACCACGGCGGATCTGTCGGTGACTATGGCATGGGCACTGGTTACCACCGGTATGGTATGGTACAACAATATCAAGAACTTCGGATTTAAGGCCTGGCTCAAGGGCTTTACCGAGCCAATCTTCATCATGACACCTATGAACATCGTGTCCGAGATCGCATCTCCCCTTTCACTCGCCTTCCGTCATTTCGGTAACGTGGCGGGCGGATCTGTTCTTACCGCACTTATTTACGGTGCACTCAGTCTGCTCAGCAGTTTGTTGCTGGGCTGGATTCCCGGACTGATCGGTGAGATTCCCTTCTTCCAGGCAGGTATTCCCGCCGTTCTCTCGGTATACTTTGATCTCTTCTCAGGCTTCGTACAGGCTCTCGTATTCTCGCTTCTTACCATGGTATATGTAGCAGGTGCCTGCCCTCCCCCCGAGGAGCTGCCCGAGGACAGACGTGCCATTCTCGAAAAGAGAGAGGCAAAAAGACTTAAAAGGTCTAACCACTAATCAGATTATTAAAACAAAAAATAAATTTAAATCTTAGGAGGATTTTAAAATGGATGGTATGAAATATCTTGCAGCAGGTCTTTGCATGGGTCTTGGAGCCCTTGGTCCTGCACTTGGAGAAGGTAACGCAGTTTCTAAGGCACTTGAGTCTATGGCTCGTCAGCCCGAGATGGCAAGCGAGCTCCGTACCAATATGATTCTTGGTTGTGCAGTTACCGAGACCACAGGTATTTACTCTCTCGTTATTTCGCTTCTTATTCTCTTCCTTTAATACAGAAGTAGTAGAAAAAGAGAATAACCAACACAAAGGAGAACCCAAATGGGACTTTTAGAAGCATCAGGCAGAGTGCTCGAGGAATTTGAAACCAAATTCGAAAACTTTGTCGGCGTCAATTTCTGGACAATGATCTTCGCTTGGGTCAACCTGCTTATTCTTTATCTCGTATTCAAGAAATTCCTCTTCGGCCCTATCAAGAGGATGATCGACGATAGGCAGAAGGAGGTTGACGACATCTATTCGGATGCTGAGAAGGCACGTCAGAGTGCCGACGAGCTTAAGGCCGAGTACGACGAGAAGATCAGTCACGCCAATGAGGAGAGCGAGCAGATCCTTAAGGCCGCAGTCCGTAAGGCTCAGCTGAAGGAGGAGGAGATCCTCAAGGAAGCAAACGAGCAGGCTGCACGTACCCTTGAGAGAGCCGAGGAGCAGATCGCCCTCGAGAAGAAGCAGGCGATAAACGACGTGAAGAATCAGGTTTCCGCTATGGCTATCGATATCGCATCTGCGGTTATCGAGCGTGACGTATCGGAGAGCGAGCACAAAGAGCTTATCGACGACTTTATAAACAATATAGGTAACGAATAATGACCGACGCTAATGAATACGGCAAGGCACTCTTCCTGATTACCGAGGAGGATGCTGTAAGCGATAAGGTTTTGGCCGACGTCAGAACGGCAAACAGTATTTTTTCGAAAAATCCCGACTACGTTAAGCTGCTTTCTTCACCTGCCGTTCCCAAGGAGGAGCGTGTAGAGCTGGTAGGCAAGGCGTTTTCGGAGCTTGACTGGAGGCTGGTCAACCTTCTTAAGATCCTCACCGAAAGGCGTGAGGTAAATCTCTTTAGTAAGGTGGCTGAGTCCTACGGAAATCTTTACGACCAGTCGCGTGGTATCGTGAGAGTTGAGGCGGTTACCGCCATTCCTCTCTCCAAGGAGCAGAGCGACAAGCTCACCCTTAAGCTCTCCCGCGAGCTCGGTAAGACCGTCATCATCAGAAACACCGTGGATCACTCTATCCTCGGCGGTATGAAGCTGCGTTACAGCGGCGTTCAGCTTGACGGCTCGGTAAGGACCAGGCTTGATAAGTTCGAGGAAGCACTGAAGAATACGGTAATATAAGATTAATATTATTAAAGGTAAATTTACCTTTAATGACGGTTTTTAAGAAAATAACCTTTGCATTTCGTATGCAAAGAGAAAGAAGAACAAGATGCAGTCTAAATTAGATGATATCAGCAAGATAATTAAAGACCAGATAAGAAACTACTCGAAGAAGACCGAGCAGGATGAGATCGGCTACGTTATCTCGGTTGGTGACGGTATTTCGAAGGTTCACGGCATCGATAAGTGTAAGCAGAGCGAGCTGCTCGAGTTTGCAAACGGAACCTACGGTATGGCACTTAACCTTGAGGAAAGCTTTATCAGCGTAGTTCTTCTCGGTAACGACGTAGGTATCACTGAGGGCAGTATCGTTAAGCGTACCGGACGAGTTGTGTCCGTGCCCGTAGGTGAGAATCTTATCGGTAGAGTTGTAAACGCTCTCGGCGAACCTATTGATGCAGGTGGACCTATCACCGCTACTCAGTACAGCCCCATTGAGCGTAAGGCATACGGCATCATCGAGAGAAAGTCGGTTTCCGTTCCTCTTCAGACGGGTATTAAGGCTATCGACTCCATGATTCCTATCGGTAGAGGCCAGAGAGAGCTTATTATCGGTGACAGACAGACAGGTAAGACGGTTATCGCAACCGATACCATAATCAACCAGAAGGGCAAGGACGTTATCTGTATCTACGTTGCAATAGGTCAGAAGCAGTCTACCGTTACCCAGGTGGTTGACACACTTTATAAGAACGGTGCTATGGATTATACCATAGTTGTCAGTGCTACGGCATCCGATCCCGCTCCCCTTCAGTATATTGCTCCCTACTCGGGCTGTGCTATGGGTGAGTACTTTATGGACAAGGGTCGTGACGTGCTTATCGTTTACGACGATCTTTCCAAGCACGCGGTTGCATACCGTGCACTCTCCCTTCTTATCAGACGTCCTCCGGGCCGTGAGGCATATCCCGGTGACGTATTCTACCTTCACTCCAGACTTCTTGAGCGTGCGGCAAGACTTGCTCCCGAATACGGTGGCGGCTCGCTGACTGCTCTGCCCATTATCGAAACCCAGGCGGGCGACGTTTCGGCATATATTCCCACCAACGTAATTTCCATTACCGACGGTCAGATATTCCTTGAAACCGAGCTGTTCCACTCTGGTGTTCGTCCCGCGGTTAACCCCGGTATCTCGGTTTCGAGGGTTGGTGGTAACGCACAGATCAAGGCGATGAAGAAGGTTGCGGGTACTCTTAAGCTTCTTTACTCTCAGTACAGAGAGCTTGCAGGCTTTGCACAGTTTGGCTCGGATCTTGACGCCGATACTAAGGCAAGACTTGAGCAGGGTCAGCGTATCGTTGAGGTTCTTAAGCAGGGTAGAAATTCTCCCATCGCAGTTGAGCTTCAGGTAGCTATTATCTTTGCGGTTGTAAACAACCTGCTTCGTGATCTTCCTCTCGAGGACATTTCCGCCTTCGAGGAGGAGCTTTCTCACTATCTGGTTGCAACCAAGGAGGAGCTGCTCGCATCTATTCGCGAGAGCGGAAATCTCTCCGACGAGAATGCAGCCGAGCTTAAGGAAGCTATCCAGCATTGTAAGGAAAAATTCCTTGGAAAGTAAGCTTTTTGTAAGCTTTACTTTACAAAACATCATATTATTATGGAAATCGGCGGCAGAGTGCCGCTTCAGAGAAAGGAGGAGTTGACATATGGCAGGAGCATCAATGAATGATATCAAGAGCCGTATAAAAAGCGTTACCGGCACAATGCAGATAACAAAGGCTATGGAGCTGGTTGCTACGTCAAAGCTCCGTAGGGCGAGGGAGAAAATCGAAACCTCACGCCCCTTCCATCAGATAATCGGCGAGGCAATCAGAGGCATTGAGGAATCTGATAAATTGCAGGACTTGGTGTGGACAAGGGATAGCGAATACAAGAATCCGCTTTATATCGTGATCGCAGGCGACAGAGGCCTGGCGGGCGGATATAATGCAAATATTTTCAGACTTACGGCGACCCTTGCAAATGGGAAAGAGGTAAAATATCTGCCCCTTGGCAAGAAGGCACTGGAGCATTACGGACGCAGAAATGCAGACATTTTGTCGAAAAAGTACGGATACGTATCCGAGATTTCTGTCGGTAACGCTCTTGAGATAGCAGAAATTGCATGCCGCGAGTTTGAAAGTGGAAGGTATGACTCGGTATTCGTTATTTACACCAGATTTGCCTCTATGATCTCTCAGGTACCCGTGTACGAGCAGCTGCTTCCCCTTGAAAAGGTGGAGAAGAAGAATGAGGCAGGCATTGACCCCATCTACTGTGGCGAGCCTGAAGAGATCCTTAACAAAATCATTCCCCAGTACGTTGGCGGAGTTCTCTACTCTACCGTATGCGAGTCCCTCGCATCCGAGTCGGCGGCAAGACGTACCGCGATGAACGCTGCTAACAAGAACGCTGCTGAGATCATTGACACTCTCGTTCTTAAGTATAACAGAGCCCGTCAGGCTGTGATCACTCAGGAAATCACCGAAATTGTCAGTGGCTCGGAGGCTCTGTAAAACGCAGAGCGTGGAGTTAACACCTCATTCGTCAGCTTTGCTGACAGCTTCCCCGTTGGAAGCCTAAAAAATGAAAGGAAATCAAACCAAAATGAATCAAAATATCGGTAAGGTTATACAGATAATCGGTCCCGTACTTGATATCAAATTTGAAAACGGTCATCTTCCCGACCTGCTCAATGCAATCGAGATTGAGCATGAGGGCAAGAAGGTTGTATGTGAGGTTGCCAGCCAGCTTGGTGACGACGTGGTAAGATGTATCGCCATGTCCTCCACCGACGGTATGTCCCGTGGTATGCCCGCAGTTGACACTGGAACGGGCATTACCGTTCCCGTTGGTAACGCTACCCTTGGCCGTATTTTCAACCTTCTCGGCGAGGCTATTGACAATCAGCCCCAGCCCGAGACCGAGGAGAAATGGTGTATTCACCGTGATCCTCCCTCTTACTCCGAGCAGGAGGGTACTACCGAGATCCTGGAAACAGGTATTAAGGTAGTTGACCTTATCGCCCCCTATGCAAAGGGCGGTAAGATCGGTCTGTTCGGCGGTGCGGGCGTTGGTAAGACCGTACTTATCATGGAGCTTATCAACAACGTTGCAAAGCAGCACGGCGGTATCTCGGTATTCACCGGCGTAGGTGAGAGAACCCGTGAGGGCAACGACCTTTATAACGAAATGAAGGAATCCGGAGTTCTCAGCAAGACCGCACTTGTTTACGGTCAGATGAACGAGCCCCCCGGAGCAAGAATGAGAGTTGGTCTTTCCGGTCTTACCATGGCAGAGTACTTCCGTGATAAGGAAGGACAGGACGTGCTTCTCTTCATCGACAATATTTACAGATTTACCCAGGCGGGCTCTGAGGTATCGGCTCTTCTCGGCCGTATGCCCTCGGCGGTTGGTTACCAGCCCACTCTCGCAACCGAGATGGGTGCCCTTCAGGAGAGAATCACCTCTACCAAGCGTGGATCCATCACCTCGGTACAGGCGGTTTACGTTCCTGCGGACGACCTTACCGACCCTGCTCCCGCTACCACCTTCGCACATCTTGACGCAACGACGGTTCTTTCCCGTTCTATCGCATCGCTTGGAATTTACCCTGCGGTAGATCCCCTCGACTCCACATCCAGAATTCTTTCTCCCGACGTGGTTGGCATCGAGCATTACGAGGTTGCCCGTGACGTGCAGAAGATTCTTCAGAGATATAAGGAGCTTCAGGATATTATCGCCATCATGGGTATGGACGAGCTTTCCGAGGAGGATAAGCTTATCGTTGCCAGAGCGAGAAAGATCCAGCGTTTCCTCTCCCAGCCCTTCAGCGTTGCTGAGCAGTTCACAGGTATGGAGGGACGCTACGTTCCCCTTAAGGAAACCATTCGCGGCTTCCGTGAGATTCTCGACGGCAAGCACGACGATCTGCCCGAGTCTGCATTCCTCTTCGTAGGTACTATTGACGAGGCGGTTGAAAAGGCGAAGGCTATCAAGGGAGCATAAGCTATGAAGGCCTTTCACGTTGAAATAGTTACCCCCGACGGCGTTGAGTATGACGGCATGGTTGAGAGCCTCCTCGTCCGTGCGGACGACGGTGACGTGGAGATACTTGCAGGTCATGCCGATCTGCTTGCCTCCCTCGGCGTTGGCAGAGCAAGATTGCTTATCGACGGCAATCCCAGATATGCATCTGTAAACGGCGGATTCCTCTCTGTTAAGGGAGGAAAGGTTCGTCTGTGTGCGATCACCTTTGAATTTGCAGATCAGATAGACCTTAAGCGTGCCGAGGCAGCTAAGGAAAGAGCCGAGGCAGCTATCAGGTCTGCAAGCGACAACCGCGACGAGCTTGTTGCAAAGGCGAAGCTTGCCAGAGCTGCCAGCCGTATCAAGGTAGCTAATATGAAATAATCAAAAAAGAGCGACCGCAGGGTTGCTCTTTTTTGCAAGGCGAGGACTCGCCTAAATTCAAGCTTTTTATCGTTTATAAAATATTTACAACTCATCTTCTATAAAAAATATTTACAAATAAAAAATGGATGGTATAATTGTTTTAAAAGGTATATAAAGGAGGATTACTATTATGAAAAAACAAAGCAGGCGGGCATTTACCCTGATCGAGCTTGTTATAGTTATAGCCGTGGTGGCAATTCTTGCCGCGGTTCTGATCCCTACCTTTACGTCAATTATAGAGCAGGCGAGCGATGCGACGGCAGCCACCGAGCTTCGTGATATGAAGATAACGCTGGAGATGCAGCTGGCAAGTGATAATCCCTGGACCTTCAGCGACGGAATTGCAGGAGAGATCCAGCTATACAGAAACAGCGACGGACGGCTGTGGGCACTGCACATGGGAGAAAGCCCCATGCCCCTGGACACCGCACTGAACTGTTGCCCCGAGCTTAATAAAAACGGCAGCTTTTCTATTAGCGGCGACGATCTTATCTACACCACCAAAAACGGCATTGGCGAAGCGATATGGCAGGACGTGGTGGGAGAAAGACCGTCCGAGCCCACTCCCCACGAGCATAACTACGTTGACGGCAAATGTGAGTGTGGAGAAATTGATCCCGACTACGTTAATCCTGATCCCGACGCACCTCCTCACGAGCATAACTATGTTGACGGCAAATGTGAGTGCGGAGAATCCGAGCCTAAGGCAGAGCTTGCCTTTACACTTCGTCCCGACGGCACGTATATCGTCAGTGGAATAGGAAGCTACCGTGACAGTCACGTAGTTATCCCCGCGGAATATAATGGAGCCCCGGTCAAGGGCATAGGCGGGAGTGCATTCAACTTCAATACACAGATCAAAAGCGTCAGTATATCGAAGGGTGTGGAATATATCTCACCTCACGCCTTCAGCCTATGCACCTCCCTTACCGATATTGAGATACCCGACTCTGTAAATAAGATTGATGAATACGCCTTTTACGGCTGTAAGAAGCTGAAAAGCATTACCCTGCCCAATAGTATAGATACTATCAACATGCACGCCTTCTCGGGATGCAGCGAGCTTGAGGAGATCAACATTCCCGCACCTGTCTTAAGCATCTGTAACTTTGCGTTTTACAGATGCAGCAGTCTTACGAGCGTCGAGCTGCCTAATACACTGAGCATTATCGGTGACTCTGCCTTCAGGGAATGCACCTCGCTTGAAGGCATTCTTATTCCCGATTCGGTGACAACGATCAAAAACTTTGCTTTCCTTGATTGTAAAAACCTGAAAAGCATAGATCTTCCACCCCTCATCGAGAGTATTAACGCTCATTGCTTTATGGGCTGCAGCTCGCTTGAGAGCATTGATATTCCCGAAAGGGTAACCTCCATCGGCCCCGAGGCATTTAATAAGTGTACGGCTCTTAAGGAAATATCTCTGCCCGAGGGCTTAACCGAGATCGGCGAGCGTGCATTTATAAATTGCGAAGCTCTGGCAGCAATCGCTCTTCCCGAAAGCCTTGAGAGGATTGACAACGGTGCGTTCAGCTTTTGCAACAGCCTTGTAAGCATCGAGATTCCAAGCAAAATAAAGAAGATACCTCGCGAAGCATTCGGCCTTTGCTCCGGCCTTACGACGGTTATCCTGCCCGACGGCCTGGAAACCATCGGTGAGTCCGCCTTCTCCGCCTGTCAGGGTCTGACGAGCATTAATATACCCGACAGCGTGACGATCATTGAGGGCTACGCCTTTACCAGCTGCTTCAGCCTTACGGAAATCACTCTGCCAAAGGGCATTGATCGCATCAATACGCAGACCTTCGGAGATTGCAAGAAGCTCCTTAGCATCAATAT
The DNA here is from genome assembly GCA_045531485.1 of Eubacteriales bacterium. Lineage (GTDB taxonomy): Bacteria > Bacillota > Clostridia > Oscillospirales > CAG-272 > UBA1740. The sequence continues at coordinate 19,417 of JAZSEC010000004.1, forward strand.
TCCCGAGAATGTGAAAAGCATCGGATCGCAGGCATTCTCAAGATGCGAAAGCCTGGAAAGCATTACCTTTAAAGGAAATATGGATGAAATCGCTATGCTTGCATTCCAGGGCTGCTCCTCTTTAAAAAGCATAGAGATCCCCAATGGTGTTACAAAAATCGAACGAGGAGTTTTCGACGGCTGCACAAGCCTCAGAGAAATTACTCTACCAAGGTCGATAGTCGCAATAGCAAACGAAGCTATTAAAAGCTGTCCTTCGCTCGTACAAATTATATACGAAGGAACCTCTACAGAGTGGAAAAATATCGACATTGACCGAAATTGGAATTTGCCCGTAGGCTCCTTCTTCATCTATTGCACTGCCAACGGTATCACGCTTGATAATAACGGTGACGATATAATACTTAATTAACCTTCAGGGCGGCTGCCTTATGCAGCCGCTCTTTTTTTGCCTTTGGATCAAGGCTTCGCCACTAAATGTGGTTTATCCATATCAAAAAATCGATAATTCATATCAAAAAATCGATACTTTTTGAGGTGGTGGGGCGGTGGGATTTTTTGCTCCTTGCTGCTCTTTTATTTACGAAAAAGGCAATTTGTTTATTTTTGAGGCTGATTTTTAGCAAAAATGCACAAGGGGTGTTCTTAATTTTTATGATTTTTTAAATATTTTAATAAAAGGTGATTGTTTTTTGTTTTTCCTTATGATAAAATGTATTTGTATAAGTATATAAAATTTATGATTCACGGGAGGAATCCAAATGAAAAACCTTAAATCCCAAAGAATTCTTGCCCTCATCCTCACCCTTGCTATGCTGGTGTCGATGGTGCTGGTATTCGCAATCACGGGTAGTGCCGAGGACGGCGGAAACGTCTATACCCTCAAGGCATCCGACATTCATCCCTTCGCCGCCGGTGCCAAGGCTGACGCCGACTACGAAAGAGGTGGAACAAACAACTATTTCACCATTTTCTACAGCGAAAAGACTAAGGTTGAAACTAACGAAAAGACCTTTGACGACGGAACCGGTGCTTCCCAGAGATTTTCCTGGGGTGCAAAGACCGAGATCGGCGATCAGATTCTTAACGCTGTAAAGATCAAGACCCAGGGCTCTGCCAAGGTAACTCTCTGGTGGGTTGGCGGTGACGCAGGACGTGCACCCGCTATCTTCGATGCCTCGGGCAACGTTGTTACTCAGTACGAGGGTGCAACCGTTAAGAATGATCTTTATATTACCGAGCTTTCCATTCCCTCTCAGGGCGTGTACTACATAGGTAACCTGGTTGGCAGCAACTACTTCTATCAGATCCAGGTCGTTGACTACCAGGACGGTACTCCCGAGGGCGAGCGTGCTGACTGGACGGGCGTTGCTTCTCCCGTTATCACCTCTGCCGCTGACGACGGAAACGGCAAGGTAGTAGTTACCGTAGACGGTCTTGTTGGTCATGACGGTGCTGACGAGCTGTTCGTTTCTATGTATCTTGGCGACGAGCTTGTGATCACCAGAGGCTCTGTTACCGAGAGCGGCTCTCACACTATCGTTTTCATCCCCGAGAACTCGGGCGAATATACCTTTAAGGCAGAGCTTGTACGTGCGGGAGAAGCACCTAAGAGCAGCGAAGCGGTAAATGCAAGCTTCGTATATCTCCTTACTGCTCCCTACATCTCCAGCGTAACGAGTGCAGGCGGCGGAACAATTCAGATCAGATGGACCGCAGTTCACGAGGCTGAATGCTACAACATCTATCAGGACGGCGTAAAGATCGCCACCGTTGATGCAGATAAGCTCAGCTACGTTGCAACCGGTCTTACCATCGATCAGGAGTACTCCTACGTTGTATCTGCGGTTCGTGGCAATGAGGAGATCAGCTCTTCTTCTTCGTCTACCGTTGCAACCGTTGACGCAAAGCGTGAGTGGGGCTTCACCATTTACGGTCCCTCCACCAGCGAGGACAAGAACGGCTATCTCGGCTCTGTAAACGACGAGGGTTGGGTTACCGTTTACTCCGAGGGTAACGGCGGTAAGATCCAGCCTACCTCCGTAGACGGTCTTGCATTCTACTACACCGCAGTTCCCACCGAGTACAACTTCACTCTCCGTGCTACCATTCACGTTGATTCCTGGTCTCTCTCCAACGGTCAGGAGGGCTTTGGCCTTCTCGTTACCGACCGTCTTGGCGAAAACGGCAACAAGGACAGCTTCTGGAACAACTCCTACCTTGCAGGATCTACCAAGATCGAGTATAAGTATAACGGCGATACCGACGAGCTTATCGACAACAAGGTGGTTGATTCCTCTCTTAAGAAGTTCTCCATGAAGCTTGGTATCGGCGTTGTATCCAGAACCGGTGTTACCAAGGATAACCTTCCTCTCTTCGAGGCACAGGACACCGACACCATCAACAAGAACTTCGTATCCCGCTTCTTCACCCTTGAAAGACAGGCGGCTGACGTTTGTCCCGAGAGCGGAACCTATAACATTATCGGCAACTACACCTCCGAGCCCGCAGGTACTCTTGACAAGAGCTTCCTTATCACCGAGTACACCATGGAGATCCAGAAGAACAACTCCGGATACTTCATCACCTACTACGCTCCCGACGGATCGGTTATCTCTCAGAAGAAGTACTACGATCCCGACGCGTTAAGCCAGCTTGACGAGGATTACGTATATGCAGGCTTCTTCGCATCGAGAAATGCGAGAGTAACCTTCTCCGACATCACCTTTACCACCATTCTCGCAGAGGAGGATGCACCCCGTGAGTATCCCCCCATGGATTACATCACTCCCACCGTATCCGTTAACTCCGGTACAGTTACCACCAAGGAGGACTACGAGCTTATCGTTGACTTCAACCTTTCGGGTAACCTTACTGTAAGATATGGCAGTGACGTTATAGTTGACAACGTATACGTTGACAAGGACTTCACTCTCAGAAACAGAAATGATATGATCCTTGATCACTACGGTGAGAACGAGATCAAGATCGAGTTTACTCCCGATCCCTACCAGTGGCTGCCCGAATTTACCGAGCTGTCAAGCACCAAGACGATCTACGTAACTCACAGCATTCAGTACAACAAGGGTAATTACCATAAGAAGACGGTATACGTTTCTCCCGACGTTAAGGCATACAGCACCACCGCTGACGGCTCGAAGGAGAATCCCTTCGACATCTTCACCGCACTTGAGAACGCATGTCCCGGTCAGACCCTTATTCTTATGGAGGGTACCTACAAGCCCGGCAGTGCGATCAAGATCCAGAGAGGTATGGACGGTACCGCTGATGCACCCATCAAACTTATCGCAGATCCGGAGGCTACCACCCGTCCCGTAATCGACTTTGAGGGTCTGTATGCAGGCTTTACTCACGGCGGCGACTACTGGTACTTCTACGGCTTCGATATCACACGCTCCTCCGATATGCAGAAGGGCTTCCAGGTTTCCGGTAGCCACAACGTACTCGACCAGATCAATGCCTACGAGAACGGTAACACCGGTATTCAGATCTGCCGTCTTGCAGGCGGTGACCTTAAGAACGATTGGCCCAGCTACAACCTTATCCTTAACTGTACCTCCTACCGCAACTATGACTCCGGCTTTGAGGATGCAGACGGCTTCGCTGCAAAGCTTACCGTTGGCGACGGCAACGTATTCGACGGCTGTATCGCATATAACAACGCAGACGACGGTTGGGACCTCTATGCTAAGGTTGAGACCGGCCCCATCGGTGCGGTAACCATCCGTAACTGTATGTCCTACGACAACGGCCACGTTCCCGGTGCAGGCAACAAGACCGGTAACGGTAACGGCTTCAAGATGGGCGGCGAGAGCATCTCCGGCAAGCACGTGCTTGAGAACTCTATCGCGTGGGGTAACCTTATGAAGGGTATCGACTGTAACTCCTGCCCCGATATTATCGTTATCAACTCCATCAGCTTTAACAACGGCTCTCATAACGTAGCCTTCTACACCAATAATGCCTCTAACACTGCCTTTGTTGCAAACGGTCTTGTTTCCTTCAGAACCGAGGGCACCGATATTGCCGAGAACCTTAAGGTTAAGGGCAACCAGCTTCCCTCCGATTATAAGAACGACACCACCTACTACTGGGATGCAACCAACGGCTTCTGTGCTAACAAGAGCGGCGAGAAGATCACCGCTGATATGTTCGTAAGTCTTGAGTTCAATGGCTGGAGCAGAAGAGCCGACGGCACTATTGATCTTGGCGGCTTCCTTCAGCTTAAGGATAACGCTCCTGCAAATGCCTCCGAATGTAAGCTCGGCGGCCAGGCATCCTACGAGATCAAGCTCGAGGAGGATCTTGAATGTAGCTTCGGTAAGAACTGGATCAAGACAGACAAGGACGCACACTGGCACGTATGCGAGTGCGGTAACAAGTCCCACGTTGAGGAGCACACTCTCATCTGGATCGTAGATAAGCTTCCCGAGGGTAATATGACCGGCTCCAAGCATCAGGAATGTACCGTTTGCGGCTATAAGAAGTCTGCTATCACCATTTATCCCGAAGCTCCCGTAGAGCCCGAGAAGCCTGATGAGCCTGAGCAGCCCGACGAGCCCGAACAGCCTGATCAGCCCGATGAGCCCGACGTAGGCGGCGATGAAAAGCCCGATGACGGCGAAAAGCTCAGCTTCTTCGAGAGAATCTGGCAGGCAATTCTTAACTTCCTTAGAAATCTTTTTGGTCTTAACAAAGAGGATAAGTAATTAGGAAGAAACAAATAGCTAGAAAAATAACCCTAAAAACAAAAAAGGCCCGAGATGAAAATCTCGGGTCTTTTCTTATAAAATTAAGGCGTAATGCAAAGAATACTTTGCAAAAACGGTAGTTTTCAATAGTAATATCACTGATTATTAAGTATCACGAAGGTGACGATCGAGGCGATCAGAGAGATCGAGGCGATAACTATAGTGATGACAGACTGCTTTGTAAACTTGGTATCCATGGCCTTGCCCTCAATGATTCTCGCCTTACGGAGAGCGATTACAACCGGCTTGTAGATCAGCATAACGATAGCCGCATTAAGCAGAGTCTTAGCGAAATTGAAGGGTAAGAAGAGGGTGGGAAGCATGGCGATAACCGCACTTCTCGGCACACCCTGGTATATAGGTGTAAGCAGCACGTTCATAAGAAGCATTACGGCTGTGGTTGCGGCAACCGAGGAAAACAGACCTATAATTGCTCCGTTAAAGGTTCGCTTGAACTTATAGATAAGAGATGCAACGCCTGCAAATACAGCCGAGGAAATAAAGTTCATTACGAATCCGATGGGTCCCGTTTCGCTGATGATCATTTCAATAAGGGATACCAAAAGAGAAATAACGACCGCCGCCACAGGACCAAAGATGAGTCCACCGGTAGCAATTACGGTATCCTTGATATCAAAGGTAAGGAAGCTTACGGGAATCTTAAACACAAGTCTTGCAAGAAAGGCGAAGGCACTGAGCATCGCGATGCTTGCTATCTTTTTTAAATCAACGTTATTTAGTTTTTTCATTTTGTTTCCTTTCTCATAAGTAAACAGAGATCTTAATGAGGGGAAAAAGAAAAGCCTCGGACCGTCCTCCGAAAACAAAAAAGCCTCGGAGCATCTTCCGAGGACAGAAAATCGTTATTTTAACCACCGTTGTCACAAAAGCTCGACAACGTATTGACAAAAACACGACCATAGCTTCTTTTATCATCCGGACTTTACCGTCGGTCAAGGAATCTCACCTTGTCGGGAGCATCACAAAATGCCCTTCGCAGACTTAGCCAAACACTATGTATCGCCTCACTGCCGGTATGGAATTACACCAATCCCCAAAGAATAGTTTTATTATTTATTTATATAGAACATTAAGTATTTTTGCCTCTGCAAAAATACACCGAGAAGCCGCACCATGTCAGAACTAACAAATCGCTTCTCAGGCTGCCGGTATGGAATTACACCAATCCCCAAAGAATAGTTTTATTATTTATTTATATAGAACATTAAGTATTTTTGCCTCTGCAAAATTCTACATTCCGCGTTCAGCATTCAAAATTCTGCATTTCGCATTCAAAAACGCGTTTGCTTTTGAAAATGCCCTGATGCCTTGATAGACACCAGGGCAAATCAAACCTAGTTAAAGATATTAATCTTTAATTAAATTACTCCTGGATCTCAGCTACAACGCCGGAACCTACGGTTCTACCACCCTCACGGATAGCGAAACGAAGACCCTTCTCGCAAGCGATAGGAGTGATAAGCTCAACGTTCATGTCAACGTTGTCACCGGGACGGCACATCTCAACGTCAGCGGGAAGAGTGATAACGCCGGTAACGTCGGTAGTTCTGAAGTAGAACTGAGGTCTGTAGCCGGAGAAGATGGGCTTGGTACGGCCGCCTTCCTTCTCAGTAAGAACGTAAACCTGACCTACGAACTTGGTGTGGGGCTTAACGGAACCGGGCTTGCAAAGAACCTGGCCTCTCTCAATAGCCTTCTTATCAACACCACGAAGAAGGAGACCAACGTTGTCACCTGCCTCAGCGTAGTCCATGAGCTTGTGGAACATCTCGATACCGGTAACTACGGTAGAAGATGCCTCTTCCTTAAGACCAACGATCTCAACAACGTCAGCCATCTTGATAGTACCTCTCTCAACTCTACCGGTAGCAACAGTACCACGGCCGGAGATGGAGAATACGTCCTCTACGGGCATAAGGAAGGGAAGGTCAGCCTTTCTGTCGGGAGTAGGAATGTAGGAGTCAACAGCGTCCATGAGTTCCTTGATGCAAGCGAACTCGGGAGCGTCAAGACCATTAGAAGAATTGAGAGCCTCACGAGCGGAACCACGGATAACGGGAATGTCATCGCCGGGGAACTCGTACTCGTTAAGGAGGTCACGGATCTCCATCTCTACGAGATCGAGAAGCTCTTCGTCGTCAACGATATCGCACTTGTTCATGAAAACAACGAGTGCAGGAACGCCTACCTGACGAGCAAGAAGAACGTGCTCTCTGGTCTGTGCAAGAGGGCCGTCAGTACCTGCAACAACAAGGATAGCACCGTCCATCTGAGCAGCACCGGTGATCATGTTCTTAACGTAGTCAGCGTGGCCGGGGCAGTCAACGTGAGCGTAGTGACGAGCGTCAGTCTCATACTCAACGTGTCTGGAGTTGATTGTGATACCACGAGCTCTCTCCTCGGGGCAGTTGTCGATCTGGCTGTAATCAAGGAACTCAGAACCGTTTGCAAGGGAAAGAGTCTTGGTGATTGCAGCAGTAAGGGTGGTCTTACCG
>JAZSEC010000052.1:0-5692 GCA_045531485.1 Eubacteriales bacterium
ATACCGTCAAGGACAAGAGAATAAAGGAGCCGATGGAGGTAAAGAGCGAGCTGCTTTCTATCCTCCGCAGAATGATTGGCGAGCACGAGCCGCTTAATCTTTCTACCAAGCCCTCGGTTATTCTTGTAATCGGTGTAAATGGAGTAGGAAAGACTACTTCCATAGGAAAAATCTCGGCAGAACTGAAAAGACAGGGCAAGAAGGTTGTTGTTGCAGCTGCAGATACCTTCAGAGCCGCTGCCGCCGAGCAGCTTAACGTATGGACCGACCGTGCAGGCGTTGATATTATAAAGCAGTCTGCGGGAGCAGATCCTGCGTCGGTGGTTTTCGACGCTATCAGTGCTGTTAAGAGCCGCGGGGCTGACGTTCTTATCGTTGATACCGCAGGCCGTCTGCATAATAAGAAGAATCTTATGGACGAGCTTGCTAAGATCGACAGAGTAATCGGACGCGAGCTTCCCAATGCCGCGAAGGAAACACTGCTGGTGCTTGATGCAACCACGGGACAGAACGCCGTTTATCAGGCTAAGGAGTTCAAGGAGGCGTCTAAGATCACCGGTCTTGTTCTTACTAAGCTTGACGGAACCGCAAAGGGCGGTATTATCATTTCTATTAAGAAGGAACTTGGCATTCCCGTTAAGTTCATCGGCGTCGGCGAGCAGATCGATGATATGAAGCCATTTGATTCCAAGGAATTTGCATCGGCTCTCTTCGAGGAAAATTAATTTTTAAGGATCAAATATGTTAACTAGTAAACAAAGAGCATTTCTTCGCTCCCAGTCCCAGCATCTTGATACCATCTTCCAGATAGGCAAGGGCGGTATCACCGAGGAGATCTGTAATCAGATATTCAACGCACTTGAGGCTCGTGAGCTTATAAAGGCAAGAGTTCTTGAGAACAGCGGCTACACCGCAAAGGAAGCGGCTAATATTATTGCCGAGGTTATCGAGTGTGACGTTGTTTCCTGCGTTGGATCAAGATTCGTGCTATATAAGGAGTCGGAGAAAAAGAAGCGTATAGAGCTTCCTAAATAATGAAATTCACTGATACTCAAATTGATATGCTACGCCGTACGGTTTGCGAAAGACTATCCGAAAACAGATTCCGTCACACCCTCGGAGTAGAGAAGATGGCTGTGATTCTCGGTGAGTGCTGTATGCCTGATAAGCTGGACGTGATACAGGTTGCTGCACTTTTACATGACATTTCCAAGGAATATTCCGAGGCAGAACACATTTTGCTGATGGAAAGGCATGAAATTGTTATGTCTGACGAGGATCGCTGCTCACCTCCGCTATGGCACTCTATGACAGCACCTCTCGTTGTATTGGAGGAGTTTTCAGAGTTTGCATCCGATGAGGTTCTCTCGGCTGTAAGGAATCACACGGTCGGCTCACCCGATATGACGGTGATAGACGAGATCATTTTGCTGGCTGACTATATAGAGCTTGGAAGAAGCTACGACAGATGCGTTGCTCTTCGCAAGAAGGTTCTCGATGGGCTTGAAGGATGCGACGGAATCGACGATAGCATTAAGGTACTGCATTCTGCGGTTGCAGAATCGCTTGATAACAATATTAAAGAATTCACCTCACGGGGCGGAAGCTTCCACAGCTTGACAATGCTTACCCGTGATGCCATATTGGCAAGGCTGGAAAGGTAAATGATGGAAAAAATTAAGGATTTACAGAACGCTGATTCGGGCGTTGTTGCCCGCGAGGCGGTTAAGATTTTGCTGGAGAAGAAGGGAATTAAGGTTGCACTCTTCGACGTAAGAGAGAAGAGCAGCGTAACAGACTTTTACGTTAACGTAACCGGTCGCTCCGGCTCTAACGTTGCTGCACTTGCAGACGACGTGGACGTAAAGCTCTCTGAGAGAGGCAGAGCTCCTCTTCGTATTGAGGGCAGACGCGGTAACAGCTGGATTCTCGTTGACTTTGGCGACGTTATCGTCAACGTTTTCGACAGAGAGTCCCGTGATTTTTACAATCTCGACAGACACCTTCCCGAGGGAAGTCAGCTGGATATCTCCGAGCTTGTGGCTGAGGTTGACGCTAAATTTGAAATTAATCAGAATTGAGGACATAAATCATGAATTACGAGCACTCAAATATTGAAGCCAAATGGCAAAAGTATTGGGAGGATAACAAGACCTTCAAGACCGACGTGTACGATTTCTCTAAGCCTAAGTATTACGTTCTTGATATGTTTCCTTATCCTTCGGGCGTAGGTCTTCACGCAGGACATCCCGAGGGCTATACTGCTACCGATATTATGTCCCGTATGAAGCGTATGCAGGGCTATAACGTGCTTCATCCCATGGGCTACGATTCCTTTGGTCTTCCTGCAGAGCAGTATGCGGTAAGCACCGGAAATCATCCTAATGGCTTCACTCAGGAGAATATCAAGACCTTCTCGGCTCAGCTCCGTGAGCTTGGCTTCGACTATGACTGGTCAAAGATGATCGCTACCTCCGATCCCTCCTTCTATAAGTGGACTCAGTGGATTTTCAAGAAGCTTTATGAGGCAGGCTATGCAAAGAGAATTGAGATGCCTGTTAACTGGTGCGAGGCACTTGGCACCGTTCTCTCCAACGATGAGGTTATCGACGGCAAGTCCGAGCGTGGCGGCTATCCTGTAGAGAAGCGTATGATGATGCAGTGGGTTATTGATCAGCCCGCATTTGCGGAGAAGCTTCTTGACGGACTTAATGAGATCAACTGGCCCGAGTCTACCAAGGAGATCCAGCGTAACTGGATCGGCAAGTCCACCGGTGTTGAGGTTGACTTCAAGCTTGTAGGCGGCGGAGATTTCTCCATATATACTACTTGTATCGAAACTATTTACGGCATTACCTTCATGGTTCTTGCTCCCGATGGAAAGATCACTCAGTCGCTTATGGACAGAGTGGAGAACAAGGATGAGGTTAATGCATATATTGCCGAGACTCTTAAGAAAAGCGATATGGACCGTACCGAGCTTAACAAGACTAAGACCGGCTGTCCTCTTAAGGGCGTATACGCAATCAACCCCGTAAACGGCAAGGAGGTTCCCGTATTTATCGGCGACTTCGTTCTTGCTAACTACGGTACCGGTGCGGTAATGGCCGTTCCCAGCCACGATCAGCGTGACTTTGAGTATGCTGTGGCACACGGTATTCCCATGGTTCAGGTTATTGAGGGACGTGACGTTTCCGAATCCGCCTTTGAGAAGCAGGATTATCTTGGCAAGGGCTGTAAGCTTATTAACTCCGAGGAGTTCACCGGCCTTACCGTTGAGGAGGCTAAGGAGGCTATCACCGTTAAGCTTGAGAAGGCTGGTGTTGCAAGAAGAAAGGTGAACTATCACTTCCGTGAGTGGATCTTTGCACGTCAGCGTTATTGGGGTGAGCCCGTTCCTTGCGTTTATACCGAGGACGGTCAGACCGTATTCCTTCCCGACGAGGAGCTTCCTCTCGTTCTTCCCGAGCTTGAGGATTATAAGGGTAAAAACGGCAAGGCACCTCTTGAAAACGCTACCGAGTGGAAGCATTATGATAACAACGGCATCAAGGGTATCCGCGAGACCTCTACCATGCCCGGATCTGCCGGCTCCTCCTGGTATTTCATGAGATATATCGATCCTAATAATGATAAGGAGCTTTGCGATCCTAAGCTTCTTGAGCATTGGCTTCCCGTTGACCTTTACGTTGGCGGTCCGGAGCATGCTGTCGGACATCTTATGTACTCGAGAATCTGGACGCACTTCCTTTACGATATCGGTGTTTCTCCCGTTAAGGAGCCCTTTAAGAAGCTTGTGCATCAGGGTATGATCCTTGGTGAGAACGGCATTAAGATGGGTAAGAGATTCCCTGAATTCGTTGTTAATCCCAGCGATATCGTTCGTGACTACGGTGCAGACACCCTTCGTCTTTACGAGATGTTTATGGGTCCTCTTGAGGTTTCCAAGCCCTGGAGCTCTACCGCCGTCGCAGGTGCGAGAAAGTTCATAAACCGTGTTTGGAACTTCTTTACCGAGCCTTCGAATATTACCGCGACCGATGACGGTAAGCTTACCAAGCTTTATCATCAGACCGTTAAGAAGGTTACCGGTGACTTTGAGACCCTTGGCTTCAACACCGCTATCGCACAGATGATGGTATTCGTAAACGAGGTTTACAAGAACGGAAGCTGTCCTAAGGAATTTGCCGAGGGCTTTATCAAGATGCTCTCCTGTATTACTCCTCACGTTGGCGAGGAGATCTGGCAGATCCTCGGTCACGAGGGAACTATCGCCTACGAGCCCTGGCCCGTATATGACGAAAGCAAGTGTATCGACGACGTGATCGAGATGCCAATTCAGGTAAACGGCAAGGTTCGTAACGTTATCTCCATCGCCAAGGCGGCAGGTAAGGACGAGATCCTTCAGATCGTTAAGGCTGACGAGAAGATCGCCGCTGCAATCGAGGGCAAGACTATCGTTAAGGAAATTGTCGTTCCCGGCAAGATCATTAATATTGTAGTTAAGTAAAAATATGAAAAGACGGACACCTTTGTGTGTCCGTCTTTGTTTATGGGGTGGAGAATAGCTCCTTTAGTTTTTTAACCTCTGTTTCGTTTAGCTTTAAATCCTTAATTACTTTATAAAGATTTTCTTCATTTTCGATCCTTATAGACTCGGGGGAGAATAAGGATTTTATCTCTAACATTTTATCAAGAGTTTCCTCGTTATTTTCGTACTTGAAAAAGCCACTCTGAAGATATATTTCGTCGCCGCCTTCTGTCAGTATTTCGATCTCATAGCTCCAATGTTTACCGCCCTTTGTGCCGTGGCTGTGAACCATAATTGTAAGCTCCTTATAGTCGCTTGTTGTGTAGACTTCAGACGGTTGATTTATAATGTTGTATTTTGTTACGCTGTAGTCCTCGTGCATATCAACTCTGCTGAATAATGAAAGTGAGCAAAGGAGCAGAGAGGGTATCAGCAGCCAGAGGATAATCTTTATAGCCTTGTCAGTGTAAAATTCTCTGAATATCTCCTTAACTAAAGGGATGAACTCTTCCTTAAAGGGTGAGTAGTCCTTCGCATCGGTATACTTTCTAATAATAGGACAATTTTGCTCAAGCAGACGTACGAAGGGTACGAAAGTAATAATAAGGAACATAAATGCGAATGGCATGGAAAAAAGAATTGTAGCATTGTCAATTCTAGAAGCAATAACGTTTGGATCAGAAAAAGCAATAGCCTTTTTAATAACCAACAATATTAGAATGGGAGATATTGATATTGAAACTGAAATAATAATTAAGAAGAAATAAATAACTCCGTTAAAGAATCCAAGCGATAAAAAAGGATCTTCAGCTATCCTATAATTCCTTTTTTTCTTTTTGTATTTAGGCATAAATTATTCCTCCTTTAAGAGTATTTTACCATAACGGTAAGGGAATGTCAAGGAAAGGCGTAGTTCCATGGAATGAAAAACGAGTTGATGGCACGCCCCGGAGGGTATTCACTTCGTGAAGATATCCGCACTTGCCTTAGATGAGCCAGCTCCTCACGGCTGCGTGGGATATGCGAACCTTCGCACTTGCGATGCAAGTGCAAGGTCGAGTCCGAACAGGGCGAGCCATAGATAAACAAATAAGACACCGCAAGGGTGTCAAACAAATGGAGGATATTCGCTGTATGCGAAGATATCCGCACTTGCCTTAG
>JAZSEC010000010.1:0-62162 GCA_045531485.1 Eubacteriales bacterium
GGTGATCTCCTGCGCACCAAGCTTGGTGTCACGAGCTTCCTTGGTGAACTTTTCAATATGGATAGAGGTATACATATCCTCGCGAACGAGCTTCTCATTAAGGAGAACCGCGTCCTCGTAGTTGTAACCCTCCCAGGTCATAAAGCCGATAAGAGCATTCTTACCGAGAGAGATCTCACCGCCCTGGGTTGCGGGACCGTCTGCAATAACCTGGCCTGCCTCTACTCTGTCGCCCTCGTTTACGATGGGACGCTGGTTTACGCAGGTGCCCTGGTTAGAACGCTTGAACTTGATTAAGTGATAGGTATCTCTGGAGCCTGTGTCGGAGAGAATAACGATTTCTGCACCGCTGGCACGCTCAACGATACCACCCTCCTTAGCAACGACTACTGCACCGGAGTCAACCGCTGCCTTATACTCCATACCGGTAGCAACGATGGGAGAATCGGTAACCATGAGAGGCACAGCCTGCTTCTGCATGTTAGATCCCATGAGTGCACGGGTATTGTCGTCGTTCTCAAGGAAAGGAATACAGCCTGCCGCAACAGATACTGCCATCTGGGGGCATGCGTCCATAAGGTCAACCTCTGTAGGCTCAACCTCGATATACTCGGTGTTAAGTCGGCAGATAACCTTCTTGTTTACAAAGTAACCGTTCTCGTCAAGCTTCTCGTTAGCCTGAGCAACAACGTTGTTGTCCTCTTCGTCTGCGGTGAGGTAAACAACCTCGTCAGTAACACGGCCGGTCTTCTTATCAACGATTCTGTAGGGTGCCTTAAGGAAGCCGTAATCGCTGATCTTAGCGTAAGACGCAAGGTAGGAAATAAGACCGATGTTGGGACCCTCGGGCGTTTCTACAGGGCAGATACGACCGTAGTGGGTATAGTGAACGTCACGAACCTCGAAGGATGCTCTGTCTCTGGAAAGACCGCCGGGACCGAGTGCGGAAAGACGACGCTTGTGGGTCAGCTCGGCAAGAGGGTTGTTCTGGTCCATGAACTGGGAAAGAGGCGAAGAGCCGAAGAACTCACGGATAGCGGTAGCTACGGGACGAGTGTTAATAAGAGCTTCGGGACGAAGATCGTCTGCGTCGTGAGTAGCCATACGCTCCTTGATATTCTTGTCCATTCTGGACATACCGATTCTCAGCTGGTTCTGAAGAAGCTCGCCTACGCAGCGAAGTCTTCTGTTGCCGAGATGGTCAATGTCATCGGTAGAGCCGATGCCATGAGTAAGACAAAGAAGATAGTTGATCGAAGCAAAAATATCTTCCTTGGTAATGTGCTTAGGACAAAGCTCGGTGAATCTGTCACCAACAAGCTTCTTGATATATCTCACCTTAGCCTCGCCCTCAAAGCCCTCGGACTCAGCCTCAGCGATAATTTCCTTAAGTATACCGAATCTAACCTTTTCGCCTGCCTTTACGCCGCAGTCGGTAAGGTCGTAGCCGAGAACAAGCTCGGGACGAACGGTATTGTTGCCGAACACCTTAACCTCACGCTCGGTCTCGGTCTTGACAATAACCTCGTTTACAAGGCTGTCCTCAATAGCGATAGCAAGCTCGCGGGTGATCTCAACGCCTGCCTCGGCAACGATCTCACCGGTAAGGGGGTTAACTACGGTTTCGGCGAGGGTCTTACCCTCAATTCTTCTGGCAAGAGCAACCTTGCTGTTGTACTTATAGCGGCCAACAGGAGCAAGATCGTATCTCTTGGGATCGAAGAACATATTGTTTATGAGGATCTCGGCGGACTCAACGTGGGGAGGCTCACCGGGACGGAGCTTCTTGTAGATCTCCTTAAGTGCCTCGTCGCGATAGGAGGTGCCGTTTTCCTCTGCAAGAGCAGCACACTCATCCTTGCTCATAGTAATCTTAAGGGCTTCCTCGTTACCGAACATCTCAAGGATAGCATCGTCGTTGTCCTCACCGGTAGCACTGAGTGCACGGATAAGAACGCTGATGGGAAGCTTGCGGTTCTTATCGATCTTAACGTAGAACACGCCTACGGAGTCGCTCTCGTATTCAAGCCATGCTCCTCTATAGGGGATGACGGTAGCGGTGAAATTATGCTTACCCTGCTTGTCAACCTCGTCCGCATAGTACATTCCGGGAGAACGCACCAGCTGAGAAACGATAACTCTCTCTGCACCGTTTATAACAAAGGTACCGTTGTCGGTCATAAGGGGGAAGTCACCAAGGAAGATCTGAGCAGTCTTAAGCTCACCGGTTGCCTTGTTAACAAGACGAACGCCAACCTTCATGTGGGCGTCGTAGGTAACCGATCTGTCCTTGCACTCCTCAACGGGATACCTGGGAGTAGGATCAATTGTGTAGTCGGTAAACTCAATGGACAGATTTCCGGTGTAATCCACTATCGGAGAAACGTCACGGAGAACCTCGTTAAGTCCCTCTCTGAGGAACCACTCGTACGAGTCCTTCTGCACCTCGATAAGATTAGGCATTTCCGTAGCCGCTTCGATCTTGGAAAAGCTCATTCTTACATTGGTGCCAAGTTTACGGGGTTTAAGCATCATAAAAAGAATCACTCCATTCTTCAAAATTTTACTAATTCGGGTCGCTTAAAGCGATTTTTTGCCATTACACTCCGTTTTTCAGGGGTATTTGGACAGTTTGTGCATTTTCTTTGGCGTTTTTTGGCTAAAATGACGAATTCTTCCTTAAAAAAGGGCAGAAATCCCCCAAAGAAAAATACAATTATTACGCATTTTAATATTATAGCATATTTTTTTCAATTGTCAAGCGTTTTTGGAAAATTTTTTCATGTTTTTTATTTGAGCCGAAGAATGAAAAAGAAAAAATGCAGATTTTGAATCAACATGAGACTAAAAAAACAAAAAGGCAACCCCGAATAATTCGGGGCTGCCGATTATAATAGTAATGTAGTCATTTGTTGGTTTTTTCGATTAAAAATGCTCAAAAAACTCTTATTCTGCCCTATTTTTTCGTTAAGAAAACGCCGAGATCAAGAGAGAAAAAAGCGGCCATATCAGAGCAGGAAGGAAGATAGCAGGAGTCATATTTGCCGTTTTTACCTTAGTAACACCAAGCATATTGGTAGCGATAAGGAGGATGACCAACGATCCGGTCGCAGACATATATGTGATGCTTTCCGTAGGAAGAATATTAGCAATAAAAAGACCTGCAAGGGTTAAAAGTCCCTGATAAACAAGCACAAATACCGAGGATACGGCACAGCCTATTCCGAGAGTTGACGCCATGACAAAGCACATAATACCGTCAATTACGGATTTGGCAATTAAGAGATCAGGTTTACCGAGTGCATCCTGAAAAGCACCGTTGACCGTCATCGCACCAACGCAGAAGAGCATGCTGCAGGATACAAATCCCTCGGCAAATTTCCCCTTCTCTCCCTTGGCTGCGAATTTGCTTTCCAGTCTTTCGCCAAGGCGATTCACCCACTTGTCAATATCGATCAGCTCGCCGATCAAGGTACCCAGCCCCATAGAGATAACCATGATAAGCACCTTGATAAGACCGTCAGAGAGAATAAAGCCCTCACTCACAGAAGGTGCGGCCTCAAGGATGCCGTCTATTCCTATGTAAATCACGCAGACCGCCATAGCCTGCTTTAATGCATTGCTGATTCTTTCGGGCACGCCTTTTTTAACCAGCATACCCAGTATTCCGCATATCAAAACCGCGAAAAAGTTAACTATAGTTCCCAAAAATGGCATATTTCCTCCCTAAAGCGGGCAAAAGTCCGTTTTGAAAAAATTACAAATCTACAGTATCACAAAGCTGCCCTGCAATGATATAATGGTCAAGCAGCTTAATGTCACAATTGTTGAAGATCATCTCAAAAAGCTTAGTTACGCTGACGTCATCCGAGGATGCACGGGTAGTGCCGAAGGGATGGTTATGAGCAATGGAAACCGTTCTTGCAGACATACCGAGAGCCACGTCGATCGCCTTTCTCGGCAGAACCTCAGAGGAGGTTACCGTTCCCTCACCAAGCAGCTCGCAGCCGATAAATCTACCTCTGCCGTCGAAGCCGATAAGATAGGTCTTTTCCACGGATTCGCCCACGTAAAGTGCCTTTAAATAATCGGCAATTTCCGCCCTCGTATACACCCCGCCGTTCTTTAAAAGATCGGTACGGCGTCTTGAACAAATATAGGCGAGTGTTTTAACATAAAAGGCACATCTCTCGTCGGTCAGAGAGGCCAGCTCCCTCGGAGATGCACAAAGAATGTTTTCGATGGTGTGATATTTGTTTATGAGCATATCTGCCCTGCTCTGTGCATCATCTCCCGACTGATAGGAGAGAAGCCTTGCGAGATAGGGCGAGTCCTTACGGTTGTAGCCGTTGTCCGCGGCAACAACCCCTGTCCTTGACCCAGATGAAACAGAGCTAAGTCGTGCGTTGCCCGACGAGTCCCTGCTCTCAAAAAATCTGCCTACTGCGGGCATCTGGGAAAGCTTAACGTTGAAGTTCTGAAGCGAGCCGATACCTGCGTAATGCTCACCGCATATTATATAATGCTCGGCGTGTAGAATACCCGACATCTGCATTGCATCTGTAATTGCAAGATTGGTCGCCCTGTCACCCTGGGTGGGATAGAAGGGGCCGAAGGGATGGTTATGTGCAGTAATAACCACTGCCGCAGAGCATTCGATTGCTCCGTCAATAAACGGCTTTGCTTTCACTCCGCCCGACTCGTATTCAAGATCATAGAGCTTCTTGAAGGAGAGAAGCCTCATTCCACTGTCGAGATAAAGTGCAACCACCTGCTTGGTGCTGACACCCGAAAAATAGTCGGTAAGATACCTACCTACTGCATCATAGCTTGATAGATCGGGGCCTTGATCAGTAAGGATTTCTGCCCCTAAAATGTCAGAAAGTAGGCCTACGTCCACGAGAAAATCCGACGTACGCTGTCCAATTCCACTCTGTTCCTTCAGCTCCTCGCCATCTGCACTCAGCACTCCGTCAAGGCCGCCAAATGCCATAAGGAGTCGCTTTGAAATAGGGTTGGTGTCCTTATAGGGAATGGTATGATACAGCAGCATTTCAAGTAGCTCATAGGTATCGAAGATACGCTGACCGTGGGCAAGAAGCTTTGCCCTCATTCTGCCGCGATGGCCCTCATGGATGCGGCTATCATCTATAAACTTTTCCACAAAGGTCACCTCCTAAAAAAATTCTACTGAAAATCAGCCTCTGAACTGTCCCTTGGTGAGAAACTCCGGAGCTATCTCAGGATTAAATCCATCCGGCTTTGTAATTTCAAGCATATTTATTTTCATGCCCTGCTCCGAGAAATTTTTCTCGTATTCGGTCATGATATTACCCTCGTTCCACTCGGAATTATGAAGATCACGTGTAAGCTTGGACAATGAAAGACCCATAGCCTCGATCTCCTCAAGAGAGAAGTCAAAAAGACCTGCGTTGTCGGTTTTAAAGCGTAACGTACCCCCGTTTTTGAGTAAATTCATATACATCGCAAGATATCTGCGGTGGGTAAGACGACGCTTTGCGTATCCCTTTTTAGACCAGGGATCAGAGAAATTAAGGAATATCGCATCCACGCTACCGGGTGCGAAAATATGCATAAGATTGTCCGCGGTGTCAATAAGGAAGCGAAGATTTTTCAGCTCGCCATACTCCCCGGATTTAGCCTTCTCCACGCAGAGAACAACACAATCGGTTACTCTTTCCATAGCAAAATACGCCGCGTCAGCGTGACGCGCTGCCATAGCACAGGCAAATCCACCCTTACCCGCACCTATCTCAAGGTAAACCTTGCCACCCGCAACGCCCATAGCGGACGCAGGATCGCTCATAACCTCATCGGTTGTAAAAAGGTATTCTCCACAGGCAGCAAGACGCTCCTCGGTGTGCTTCTTTTTTCTCATTCTCATATCTTTATAAACTCGCTTCTAAGTCAAAATATGTGATTTTTGCAAACTTTATTTTGCATTTTATATCTAATTTCAAGATTAATCGTCGTTTTTGCTGAACTCAGCAAGGCGAAGATTCGGGTTATCCTCAAGCACCCAACGAATAGCCCACTCGCTGGTGAAGATAAGCAGATTTTTACCTCTGAAATCCTGCACCCACTTGGTGTCGTGAGATAATCTTAAGGTCTTTGGGTCCAGATCCTCATTCTCGATCCAACGGATCTGGCTATATCCCATATTGGTACGACGAAGATCACAGCCGTACTCGCTCTTAAGACGGTATTCAAGAACCTCGAACTGAAGCACGCCTACAACGCCAACGATAACCCTTTCAAGACCGGAGTTGGGCTCGAAGAATATCTGAATAGCACCCTCCTGAGCGATCTGATTCATACCCTTGGCAAACTGCTTACGCTTCATGGAATCCACCTGCTCGACCATAGCAAAATGCTCGGGAGCGAAGGTGGGAATACCCTCGAACTTTATTTTCTTTCCTTTCTCACAAACGGTATCGCCGATGGAGAAAATACCGGGATCAAACACGCCGATAATATCACCTGCATAGGCCTCGTCGATAACCTCTCTCTCGGATGCCATCATCTGCTGAGGCTGAGAAAGACGGAAGGCCTTGTTGCCCTGAACGTGATAGTAATCCTTGCCACGCTCAAACTTACCCGAGCAGATACGCATGAAGGCAATACGGTCACGGTGTGCCTTATTCATATTCGCCTGAATTTTGAAAACGAAGGCGGAAAAGTCGGGATCGAAGGGATCTATAACTTCCCCCTCCGCCACTCTGGGAAGGGGCGAAGTGGTCATTTTAAGGAAATGCTCGAGGAAGGGCTCAATGCCGAAATTGTTAAGAGCAGAGCCGAAGAAAACGGGAGAAAGCTTGCCGTGGCGAACCGCCTCAAGATCAAAATCGCCTCCTGCACCCTCAAGCAGCTCTATCTGCTCGCAGAACTCCATACGCTGATTCTCGCCAACCAGCTCGTCGAGAAGAGCCGTATCCGTAATATCAACGTCGATGCCACGGATCCTGTCACGACCTCTGTGCGAATCGCCGAAGGAAAGAAGGGTACGCTTATCTCTGTCGTAAACGCCCTTAAATTTCTGGCCGCAGCCGATAGGCCAGTTCATAGGATAGGTGCCGATGCCGAACTCTCTTTCCAGCTCGTCGAGAAGATCAAAGGGATCTCTCGCCTCACGGTCCATCTTGTTAATGAAGGTGAAGATGGGAATATCACGCATAGCACAAACCTTAAAGAGCTTTCTGGTCTGAGGCTCGATACCCTTAGCGGCGTCGATAACCATTACCGCCGAGTCTGCCGCCATAAGCGTACGGTAGGTGTCCTCGGAGAAATCCTGGTGTCCGGGGGTATCAAGAATATTGATGCAGTAGCCATCGTATTCAAACTGAAGAACCGAGGAGGTGATAGAAATACCTCTCTGCTTCTCAAGCTCCATCCAGTCGGAAACTGCGTGCTTGTCGTTCTGCTTGCCCTTTACAGAGCCTGCAGACTGAATAGCACCGCCGTAAAGCAGAAACTTCTCGGTAAGGGTGGTCTTACCCGCGTCGGGGTGTGAAATTATCGCAAAGGTGCGACGTCTTTTAATTTCAGATACAAAATCAGCCATTTTATTCCTTTCATAGCATATTTTGAGTATATTTCCCCTCAAAATAGCATACTTCCCATTTTAATTATAACTAAAATATAATAACACATAAAAATATTTTTGTCAATAGTGATAGCAGAAAATGGAAGGCGAGAGGACTTTTTTCGCCTTCAAGTACTTATATCTGCAGAATTTACAAATCAAACGTTGACATCGCGGTAAGAAAACTTTATAATTATATTAAGATAACTAATGATTTGGAGCATACTATAATGGTTAAGGCGATATTTTTTGATCTTGACGGCACTCTTTTGCCTATGGATCAGGACGTCTTTATAAAGGCATATCTCGGAGGTCTGGTAAAAAGACTTGCACCCAAGGGATACGATCCCGGGGCAATTGCAGGTGCTTTATGGACCAGCACCGGTGCTATGATGAAGAACGACGGTAAGCTCAGCAACGAGGAGGTCTTCTGGAACAGCTTTGCCGCTATTTTAGGCGAGGGTGTGCGTGATGAAGATGAAAGCCTTGATGAGTTTTACTCAGGCGAGTTCCAGAGCATCAAGGATGTGTGCGGATATACTCTGCTCGCAAAGGAGCTTATCGATCGGCTGAAGCAGACCGATCTACGAGTTATTCTTGCCACAAGCCCACTGTTTCCTACCGTAGCGACCGAAAGCCGTATACGCTGGGCAGGACTTGAGCCCTCGGACTTTGAATATGTGACCACGTACGAAAACAGCCGCTACTGTAAGCCTAATCCCACGTATTACACCAATCTGTGCGAAAAGCTCGGCCTTAAGCCTGACGAGGTGGTTATGATCGGAAACGACGTTGGCGACGATATGGTTGCAGAAACGGTGGATATGCGTGTATTTCTGTTGACCGATTGCCTTATCAACAAGTCCGGAAGAAATATCAACGACTTCAGACACGGTGGATTTTCCGAGCTGATGAATTATATCGAGGAGATTATCAATGAGTAAGAGATTTTTTGCTATCATACTGATATTTGCAATGCTGCTTTTGGTTGGATGTAACGGCGATTCCGGTGTCGGCGGAAACAACGAAGGCAATAGCAACGAAAACGGAGGAAACAATATGAACAACGGCAGCACCGAGAATGGCGGAAGCAAATCAGACGGCTTTGTGCTAAAGGCTATCGTAAAGTCAGTAAATGACGATATGATAGAGGTTGAGGTTATAGAAAGCGACTATGCCTTCGGCATTTATTGGGTGCGTACCGGCCTGTTGACTTCGTACAGATCAGCAGACGGTGGCATCGCTGCCAGAAGCGATATCAAGGCGGGCGACACCGTAAGGATCACCTACAACGGCCAGACCATGATGAGCCTGCCTCCCCAGATCGTAGCGATCGTTATTACAATAGAGTAAAAGCTGACTCGGATAGGAGAAAACAATGAAAAAATTACTTGCTTTTTTATTAATTTTTGTTTGCTTAAGCTTAGTTCTTTCAAGCTGTGGAATCATTGGCGGTAGCGGCAATGGTGGAAACGGTGACAACGGCAGTGGCAGCGGTGATGGAGCCAAAAAGCGTGTGCCTATCTACCAGGGAATGAGCATCAGCTCTGATAAGCTTATGGCAAGTGCCGAAATCCCTATGACATGGGCGGGTACAAACAACGGAAACGGCAACAACGGCGATAACGGCAACCACTACGGTCAGTTCAAGGGCGACCACGAGGGCAAGGGCGAGGAGATCGACAAGGATAATCCCTTCCCCGAAAATGGAGCAGGCGAAAGCATAGAGAACGAAGCCGAGTCCTCTATCAAGGTTGAGGGTGCTGTGCATGAGATTTACTATGCAGAGCCTAATCAGGATATCTATATTTACATACATATTGACAATCCCGATAGCTTTGAGATCATGTCCTTTACCCTGAACGACAAAAAGTACTCAAGCTATATGTTCGAGGATGGCTCGGATATGGAAACCATTATCTTAAAGTACAACGTTGGAAATGCCAGCGGTATCGTTGAATACACCATCGATGCCATCAAATACGTTGACGGTACAGAGATCAAGGACGTGCTTATTGACGGTGACAAGACCGTCAGAGCAGGTGTCAAAACCGAAAACCAGGTTTCCTCCGCGATTTCTGGCGTAAATATCGGAACTAACTCTATTTCCTTTAATGCGAATATTACGGACAACGACGGACTTGTAGCCTTCTTTGGCGGCAAGCTTTGTGCTGTTATCTACGATGGCTTTGAGATCGTTGCAGAGCAGGAGCTTTCTCTCGGTGAAAATTCCGTTTCCTTTGACGGACTTAAGACCAACACGATCTATCAGTATGCTGTTGTAGGCTATTATGACGACCTCGCGGGCGGCGGTTTTGGAATGAACGTTCTACTTAAGGATGCTTTCTGTACAGAGTCGGTTGTTCTCTTCAGCGACATAAGCGTTTGGAAGGATGGAATCGACTTTGGCCTTCTCTGGCACGAGAGCTGCGAAGCAAAGCAGCTGATCTCTCTTAAGCTCTACCAGAACGATAGGCTAGTAAAAGAGCTGTCCCCCGATGCGACAAGCGTCAAAGAGCTGCTCTCTGCAAGCACCTACACCCTTATCGCAGAGTACTCCAACGGTGGCGAAGCCGAGAGCATCTATCTTGAGTTTACAACTTGCGAAAAGGTCACGCCTGTAATCAATTTGAACAAGAACAGCATTACCCAAAGCTCTATCAGCTTTATCATCACAGAAGAAGATGAGGAGAGTGTTGGTAGCATTACAAAAATCGAGCTTATACACAAAAACGGCACTACGGTTGCGGAAAATGTCGACGTAAGAGAGTTCACTGAGCTTCTCTCGGGCAACGAATACACCGTTAAGGTGACCTATACATACGACCTGAACGACGGCAACGGCGAGCAGACGATAGTTAGTGAAGTAACGACCGCTACTCTCGCAAAGGCTAAACCTGTCATCGAAATCGACAAAGCGACACTCACTCAGAATGACGTCAAGGCCAGCCACACTATAACAGACGTTGACGGCACGCTTATTGACTATCGCTTTGACCTCTATAAAGGTGCAATGCTTGTAAAGGGCGAGGCAAAGGAGATCAATTTCAACTCTCTCACCTATTACACCGAGTACACCGTAAAGCTGACATATACATATAACCTGAATGACGGCAAGGGTATTCAGACCGTAAGCGAAGAGTATAAATACACCACCCTGCCCTACATTGACGTTACCGGATGCAATATTGCTAACACCTCCGCCGTGTCCGAGGGTGACACAATCTTCATGCAGGTAACACTCGACAATCCATTAAATATGACGGTTGAGTCGGTTGTGATTAATGGCGAAACCTATAACGTAACCGGTGCATCTACCGCAAAGAAGATATTTGTTGAAATAGTTTATAACGGTCAGTTTGCAGGCGGTGACACCCACCTTAAAATTGACAAGGTTAATGCCAAGATTGATAACACAATAGTTTCTGTAGAGCCAAAATCGGAACTTGCAGACAACGTGTTTATCAACGGCAAGCTTGAGGTTATCAGCCTTGAATTTGTTAATGAGAATTTCGAGACAATTACCTATTCATTAGGAAGCGACCGCATCTTCGTGCTTTTAACCCTTGATAATCCTACCGGCTATGATATTGATGATATGAAAGAAAGTAACGTGATGACCGGTCCCAAAAAAGACTTTATTAAGATTGATAATAACCATTGGTATTACGAGTATTTCTGGAACTGGGAAGGCGGAATGGATGAAACTGTTAGAATAGATATGGAGAATATCTCCTATTCTAACGAGTATATTAATAAAACTGTTGAAACCGATACCAGTACATCCGCTCTGATGCTTATTTCCAACAGAGAGCCTATTTATATTTCTACTGCAGACGATCTGCTGAGAATGTCCGCTGGTCGCTATTACGTATTAACAAATGATATAGACCTTTCCGGCAGAGAGTGGATTGGCGGTAAGCTCTCCGGCGTGTTTGACGGAAATGGTTATTCTATCAAGAATATGTCCTTTGTGGGTACGGTTACCAACTCTTCTATTTATCCTGGCCTATTCAGTTACGCAGATGGCTCAATCGAAAACCTGCATATCAAAAATGCAACTATAATTGCAGACACCCCCTTTGATGGTTCTACATATGCAGGATTCTTTGTAGGTTGCGGATATAATGTTTCGTTTACTAATTGTTCAATAGATGAAAATTCTATAATTAGCATGAATAAAGCACAAGCCGTAGGCGGTTTTGCTGGATGTATAGACAAATCCATATCAATATTTACGAATTGCACAAACAGCGGTGCTGTGAGCGGGAATAATAATGTAGGCGGATTCGTTGGAGATCAATGCTACTCTCTCGCAATCTTTACTAATTGCACAAACAGCGGTACTGTGAGCGGAAACGCTAACGTCGGTGGTTTTGTTGGAGATCAATATGTCCGCAAAACAACCTTTACCAATTGCACAAATAATGGTGCCGTTAGTGGACAGGAATTTGTCGGTGGTTTTATTGGATACAATTATGACTCAAAATTGACCGATTGCACAAATATAGGCAATGTTAGTGGACGATATTCCGTCGGTGGTTTGGTTGGGAAGACATTTGGCACTATCTCCTTTACCGATTGCACGAATATCGGTAATATTAGTGGAAATAGGTACATCGGTGGAATCGTCGGAAGCTGTGACAAGTGCATTGCAACTTTTACAGGCTGCACAAACAGCGGTACTATCAGCGGAGATTACAGTGTCAGTGGTTTTGTCGGAGATCAATTCTCAACTTCAGCGACCTTTACCGATTGCACAAACAACGGTGACATCAGCGGACAGGAATATGTCGGCGGATTTGTTGGAGAGCATGATTTCTCCTCCTCCTCAACTTATACAGGCTGCACAGACAACGGAAAACCTATCGAGGACACATCTACCCAATAAGTTTTTTGAGCGGCTGCCAATGGCAGTCGCTCATTTATTAACCTATTATTTCAAGGCGAAGAAGAATTTAAAAAAGAGCAGGGTTTCCCTGCTCTTTTTTCTTTTATAAATTTTCGTTTAGCTTACTGTAAATCTCTTCGGCTATTTGGGCGATCCTTTTAGCCTCGGACTTGTCGGCTGTATTCAGCGGCTTCTTTCTGGGGGTGCCCCAGATGTCGAAGAGCCAGGGGCCGATCCACTGGCCCGCACGGCAGTCGGTGAAGATGCCGTCAAGAATGGAAAGGCATGCCTTATCGGGATTCATGAAGATGATCTTCATCGGATACTTTATAAGGGCAAAGAGTGCGGGGGGATAGTGATTCGTAATACCGGTAAAGCTGATGCCGGGATGAGTTACAGAAATAGACTCGCCATCCAGGGCGAAAAGCGAGTAGGTAAGATAACGCTTTGCGTTGCCGTAAACCAGGCTTGCCTTGGTTCTTGTCGCAAAATCGACGTCACGTATGTCTATTTTTGAGTAATTATGTGCTATGCTGCTGACAGCAACTATTCTGCCACCCCTCTCCTTTATGTCGGGAAGCAGCCTTCTCGCAAGGTAGTATGGCGAGATGAAATTGATCTGAAACACGTTATCATATCCCGTATCGCAGGTGTGTCTTGGAATGCTGTAAGCACCGGCGTTAAGAATGAGATAATCTATCTCCATATCGGATAGCTCATCTGCGGCTGCCTTAACCGACGCCATATCCGACATATCCGCCGTCACGAGAGTCACGTCAATATCATCAAAAATCGCCTCAAGATCGGCGGCAAGGTCGGCAGATTTTTCTCTGTTTCGATCCACCAATACCAGATCTGCCCCCAGGGTTGCCAGATGGTAGCACAGCTCTCTGCCGAGCCCACCCGTAGAGCCACTGATTGCAACCGTCCTGCCCTCAAGGGATGCGGTATTATTATCTATCCACTTTTCAACGCTCATTTTTTTGCACCTCAATTTGTTATATCGACAGTATATCACAAAGTTGTTAATAAATCAAGTATTTAAAAATATATAGATTTTTTTGACAAATGGTTGAAAAACACTGTCTGATTATGTTAAAATAACAATACAAAAGCTTTATTAAGGAGAAATACTATGAAAAGAATTTTTCTGCTTCTGTTAGTTTTAATTCTGTCCCTTTCACTCATCACCTCCTGCGGCGTTATTGAAAACATCGTTGGATCGCTGGGCGGAGATGGCTTCGGTGACGGATCAAACGGCAACGAGGATGACAATAACCCCGGCAGCGACCCCGACGATAAACCCGGTAACGAGGAAAATCCTGACGATAACCCCGACGGCAGCAAGCCCGAGGACAACCCCGGTAACAGCAAGCCTGAGGACAACCCCGGCGACACCGAGGATGCGGTAAAGTATACATACAACAATTTCACCTTCTCCGAGAAGGCATTGCTTGAGCGTGTGGTAGGAGCGGTAATTCCCTTCGCCCCCAACAACGAATACTACGTAGAGGAGGCCTACGACGACGTATATGAAAAGGATTACGTAAGCTTCTATACCTTCGGCAATACCCAGAGCGACTTTGATGCATATCTCAGCTCCTTTACCGATTATGAGCTGGTAGACAGCTTTGAGGACGATTACGGCGATACCTGGTACTGCCTTGAGGGTCCTGCGTACGTTGAGCTCAGCTTCTATTATTACGAGGGCGAGTACGTTATCGACGTATACGCATACTCTCTTTCCGACGACGGTGAGGGCGGTGACGTTGGCGGCGGTGACGTTGGCGGCGACGATCCCGACGGCTACACCTACACAGAGTTCACAAGCTCTGATAAGGCACTCTTCAACCAGATAGTAGGCGTTGTTATTCCCTTTATTCCTACAAATGACTATTACGTTGAGGAATACTACGACGAGTATTACGAGGAGACCTGCATAAGCTATTACACCTTTGGCAATACCCAGAGCGACTTTGATGCATACCGTAAGCTTTTCACAGCCTATGAGCTGGTCGAAACATACGAGGATGATTACGGCGATACCTGGTACTGCTACGACGGTCCTGCCTACGTAGAAATGTGCTTCTATTACTACGAGGGCAACTACGTGGTTGATATTTACGTTTATACCGCACTCGGTGAGGGCGGTGACGTTGGCGGCGGTGACGTTGGTGGCGGTGAAATCGGCAGCGATTATCTCTACACCTCCTTTACAAGTGCTGACGAGTTCATCTTCAACCAGATAGTAGGCGTTGTAGTTCCCTTCATTCCCACAAACGAGTATTACGTTGAAGAATACTACGACGAATATTACGAGGAGACCTGCGTAAATTATTATACCTATGGAAACACCCAGAGCGACTTTAATGCATATCTCGATCGACTCGCTGGATATGAACTGGTCGATACGTACGAGGACAGCTACGGTGATACATGGTATTGCTATGACGGTCCTGCATACATAGAGATCTGCTTCTACTACTACGAGAGCAACTACGTTATCGATGCTTATGTTTATACCGCTGACGGATCCGGTGGTGATATCGGTGGCGGCGACATTGGCGGCGGTGACGTTGGTGATGACGGCAAGGAAATAATCTCCAACGAGGGTGCAGGTTTGCCCGAGGGAACCGACGGCGTATACGACGTTGATTTCACCGACGCGGAGATAGTTAAGGACGTAACCGATCAGGGCTATTATATTGACGGATGTCCCACGGTTGGAAGCCCTGCGGTGCTGGTTATTCCCATTGAGTTCAGCGATTCTACCGCTATAAGCAAGGGCTGTAGCATTGACAAGATCGTCAAGGCATTCTGCGGTGAGAACGGCAGCACCGACTACTACTCGGTGGATGAGTATTATTATATCTCAAGCTACGGCAGAGTTGATCTTGACATAACCGTAATCGACGAGTGGTTCCGCCCCCAATACTCCAGCAGCTATTACAAGAATATGTCCGGCAGCAACAGTGATATGGGCGACCAGATAATTCTCGACGAGGCTCTGGCATATCTTTCCACCTTTATGGATCTCTCCAAGTTCGACTCCGACGGCAACGGTGTTATCGACGCGGTAGTGCTTATTAACACTCTCGAGATCGGTGACGACGACTTTAATTGGGCGTACAGATACTGGAACACCTACACCGACGAGGACGGATATTACTACGAATACGACGGTGTTAGTGCCAATGACTATCTCTGGGCATCCTATTTCTTCCTCCAGGAAAGCTATGACGCAGACGGTGACACTATTTACACCGACACAAGCGTAATCAACCCATACACCTTCATCCACGAATTCGGTCACGTTCTCGGTGCGGACGACTACTATGATACCTCCTATTCGAGCAATCATCCCCTTGACGGCTGCGATATCATGGACGGTATGACCGGCGACCATAATCCCTATTCCAAGTTCAATTACGGATGGATAACCGAATCCAGACTGGTTACCACCGACGGCAGCATTACCCTGACTCTTGACAGCTTTACCAAGACAGGCGATACCATTATTATTGCAAACAACTGGGATCCCACCCTTGGTGCTTATCAGGAATATTACGTGATCATGTACTACACTCAGGACGGACTTAACGGCGGCGACTACGGCTACTTTATACGTGAGGGAATCGTAGTTTACCACGTAAACTCCACTCTCTACCGCGAGGTATACAGTGGTGAGGTATATTATGACGTATACAACACCAACACCGACTCCTCCGACCAATACGGAACCGAGGATAATCTCCTTGAATTCGTAAGATCGGGCGAGGGCAACATAACCTACGTGGCAGGTGACAGCATGCCTACAGTCGTAGACGATCAGGATAACCTGCTCTGCTACACCTTCACCGTTGACTCTCTCGACGGCGACACAGCAACTATTACCTTCAACAAAAGATAAATCCGTATTACAATAAAAAATAAAGAAAGGGAGCATAAATATGAAAAGATTAATTGCTTTGGCATTGGTGCTTATGCTGACGGTAGGAAGCCTTACCTCCTGCCTGTTCTTTGGTGCAGGCGATCTTATCGACCTTCTTCTCGATCCTACGCCCGGCTATTATACATATCAGGACTTTACCGATGGTGAAAAGGCTCTCTTTCAAACCCACGTAGGCCTTGTGATACCCTTTGCACCCACTGATGAATATGACGTCAGCGGCTATTACGGTGAGGATAATTACGAGGACGGAATGCGTTTTTGTGCCTACGGTAATACCGAGGAGGATTTTGAGGAATACAAGGCCCTATACTCCGATTATGAGCTTGTTCACACCCAGCCTGATGATGACGGAGATCTGTGGTACACCTACATTATTGACGGTGTTATCGTGGATATGTCCTTCTACTTCTATGGCGGAAGCAGCGTTATCGACGTGCTGGTATACCTTGATACCTACCAGATCACCGATATGGGAGTTCTTACCAACGAGGGCAAAGGACTCCCGGATGGTGAAAACGGGATATATCCCATTGATTTTTCCAAGGCGGAGCATGCAGATAACGTAGGCGACCTATATAATTACGATGGCGGATGTCCCACCGTAGGTAATCCTAAGGTGCTGGTTATTCCCGTGGAATTTAAGGATGCCACCGCAAAATCGAAGGGATATAAGCTGAGCAACATCCGACGTGCATTTACGGGCGGTGCAGGTGAAACCGATTATTACTCTGTTGACGAGTACTACAAGCTGTCAAGCTACGGCCAGCTCGATCTTGATATAACTATTCTTGACGAGTGGTTTATGCCACAGAACCGCAGCTCCTATTACAAGGATGCCACGATGGATTACTACGGCGAGGAGATAAATATAGGAGATCAGCTTATTTTAAACGAGGCACTTGACTACCTTGATGAAAGGATGGATCTGTCAGAATTTGACTCGGATGGAAACGGAATCATAGACGCGGTGGTTATGATAAACACCCTTAACGTAGATGACGATCAGGACTTCCACTGGGCGTACAGATACTGGAACCTTTACACCGACGAAAACGAAGAATTCTACGAATATGACGGCGTAAGAGCTAACGATTATCTCTGGATAGCATACGGCTTTATGCACGAAAAGGTCAGCCTTGGAAACCGTCACACCTATTACGACACCTCGGTTATGAATCCCTTCACCTTTATTCACGAGTTCGGACATATTCTCGGTGCTAACGATTATTACAATATGGACAGCACCGTTCTGAGCCCTATGCAGGGTCTTGATATTATGGATGAAACGCTAGGCGATCACAATCCCTTTACCAAGTTCCATTACGGCTGGATAAAGACCTCAAGACTGGTGACAACCGACGGCAGTATAACGCTTACGCTGAAGCCCTTTACAACCAGCGGTGACACGGTTATTCTTGCCACCAACTGGGACGACACTCTCGGTGCATATCAGGAGTATTACGTAATCGCATATTACACGAAAACGGGGCTGAATAACGTGAAGGACGGTTATTTTGATGAAAGCTGTATAGTCGTCTATCACGTCAACGCCTCTCTATACTACGAGGCGAGCACTACCAGAACCTTCTATTATCTGAACAACGACAACAGTGCCCTTGGCAGTGAGTACTATTCTGCCAGACATCTTATAGAGCTTCAGTGTACCAATAATCCCCTCGACTATTCCTTTGGTGTAGGTGCTACAATGCCTCAGGTGAAGGACGACCTTGGAAACAGACTGGAATACAATATCAGGGTTGTTTCCTTGAGTGATGGAGAGGCGAAAATTACTATTACTAAAAACTAATAAAAAAACAGACGCAATTTTCTTTTGCGTCTGTTTTTTGTGTAAATATGCAAATTTTAGTTTACATTTATTCGGAAATTTTCGAGATGAAGCGATGAAAGGCCGCTTTGCCCTCGGGCGTTCTCTTAAACACTCCGGCATCAAGAAGCACCTTCTTAAACACCTTACCTATCTCGTCCTTGATAATGTCCTGTGCATTTTCCGCAGAGAATTCGGGATGATCGCAAAGCAGCTGCTCTGCCCAATCGGCGTGCGAAGCGAGCTTAGGATCGGAGCGGATATCCTCTCCACACAGCAGTGCCTTCTCAAGAAGAAGGATCTCGTCAGCCAATCTTGCAGGAAGGATGGCAAGACCCATAACCTCAATAAGTCCGATATTTTCCTTCTTAATATGATGAAGCTCGGGTGCAGGATGATATAGACCTATAGGACGGTCGGGAGTAGTAATATTGTTGCGAAGAACAAGGTCGCAAACGTAAGAGTCGCCGCTCTTTCTCGCTATTGGAGTAATGGTATTATGAGGAGTTCCGTCGGTCTCAGCAAAAATATACGCCTCGGGATCGGTATATCCACGCCATGCGGTAAGAACCGTATTACAACACTCGGAAAGAGCTTTCTTATCGCCGGAGATAAGTCTGATGACCGACATAGGCCACTTAACTATACCCGCCTTAACGTCGGGATATCCCTTAACGGTAAATTCCTCCTCTATGGGAGAAAGCTCCATGGCGAAGGTATATCTGCCACCCTGGAAATGCTCGTGAGAGAGAATAGAGCCGCCTACGATGGGAAGGTCGGCGTTGGAGCCAATGAAATAATGAGGAAGATACTCGATAATATCAAAGAGCTTGCCAAACACCTTATCATCTATTTTCATAGGAATATGTGCGTTATTAAAGGCGATACAATGCTCGTTATAATAGCCGTAGGGAGAATATTGAAGCGACCATCTCTCACCTGCCACAGTGATAAGCACGGGAATAAGATTCTGTCTTGCGGGGTGGGTCGTATGACCTGCAAAGCCTGTGTTTTCAAGGCAAAGCTGACACTTAGGATAGCCTGATGCCTTGGCAGTCTTTGCCGCGGCGATATCGCGAGGATCCTTCTCCGGCTTGGAACGGTTTATGCTGATATCAAGCGTTCCGTACTCGCAGTCGTGAGTCCACTTGATATCCCTCTCGATCCTTGCCGCCCTTACGTAATTCACGTCACGGCTGAACATATAGTACCAGTCGGTAGCGTCCTCGGGAGAAAGCTCGTAGCGTTCCTCAAATTTTGCGATGACCTCTCTGGGCATAGGCATAAGCATACCCATAATTCGAGTATCAAAAAGATCGCGGGAATTCTGAGTGTCAGTGATAATTCCCTGCTCTATGGCATAATCAAGAATGGGTGAGAGTATCTCATCAACCGTCATGCTTCCCGCATCGACATTTCTCTCCTGCCAATCGGAAATATTCAGCAGGTCGAGAAGCCTGTTGCGAACGTAGAGGGTGTCCTCCACGGTGATTATATTTTTTCTTACTCCGTAGTCCAGTAGTCGTTCTATTGCTTCGTAAATCATAATGTCCTCGTGTTATTAATTAGGTCTAAAGGATACTTCCTTTTTAAATGAGCCGGATTCACCCTCAATGTTGTAGGGCTTAAGCTCCAGGGTGGTTTTATCAAAATCAAGGAATATAGCCTCGGCACAGTAATCAAATACCAGCTGCTTGCCTCCCTCGGCGGTCAGAACAAGATAATCCTTACCGTCAATCATCTGAAATTCCCATCTGCCGTTAAGGGCAACCTTTGCCTCGCCGACAGGGGTGGGTCTGTTATCATAATAACGGAAGGGTTCCAGCGAAAAGCTACCGTCCTCATTTATATAAAGGGAGCTTCCACCGATGCTGTAAATGGGGTAATAATACTTGCCATAGAATATTTTCTGATCTAAGGCAGCGGTTGTAAAGGCATATTCTACGTAATCGCCGTTGTCAAAGTATAGCGTAACAACGTATATACGGTTTGGCTCATAAGTAATTTCAAGGCTATCAAACCAGCCGCTGCGGGCTATTTCACGTCCGTCAGACATCTGCTGATCCATAGCATAGCTCATAACCACGCACTCATTAAACTTAGAAAAGCCGTAGTTCATATTATCGTAATTTGCGGTGTAGAGTGAAAGCGTGTAGCTCTCGCCAAGGAGAAAACATTTATCTCCCCGTGAGGTAGCCTGAGTGTAGATATCGACGTTATTCTTCTCATGACCGTTCCACAGATAATTTCCACGTGTCATGCCTCCGACATGGTTTGAGGAGTAGGAATGGTTATTATACTCATATCCCACGGAAATGTCTACAGAAGGAGGAGTATAATATGCATAGGGAACGTGCCCCAGAACGTCCACGCCACAAAGATCGTAGAAGGGTATGGAGCAGTTGCGAAATACCGTTCTTGGCCCTGCATTATCACCGTCAGAGATCTTGGAGGTGCCGTCGGAAAAATCTATTTTGAGCGTCCAGCCACCACCGTCCATAACCGTTCCGACGGGCTCGTAATGATCCTTAATATTAAAAAGACCGTAGGAGTATATCTGATTTATAAATTCTCTCTCAGCCTCATCGGTAAACTGATAAAGGAGCTCTGTTTCGGTTATCAGCTTAAATTCATCCGAGGAGTAGTCGGGATGTGTTTTAATACGGGTGGCGGTATTCTCCTCAAAGTCAAAGACGTACTCTACAGTAGCACCGCCCATATAGTCTACAGTCTTATAGCTTAAGGTAGTAAGAGGCGTACCATTGTATTCTCTGATAGGAAGAATTCCCCGTATGGCATCACAGCCCACAAGACAGGTCAAGATTGCAAGAGCAAGAAAAATTGACAGTATTCTTTTCATAATGATATCCTCTCTTTCTTTATTATGTTATCTAAACATCCCGAAGGCCTTAAAATATTAGCCTTCGGGATACTTTCTAGTTAAATCTTACTACGTGGTTTGCAAGCCAGTTGATAAAGGAGCAGAAATGCTGACCAAATTTACCGGGTATGCAGATAAAGGTAAGAGGCGTCCGGTAGCGGAAATGCTTGCCCCACCTTTCATCATGCTCAAAGCACTTTTTCCACATTTCACGAAGGTCGATATCAACCTGCTTCGTCTTGTTCATTCTGGTATAGAGAATAGCAATACCGAAGAGCATAAACATCTCGTGCTTTAAGTATTTCTTAAGCTTCTTATGGCTCAGCTTATCAAAGTGACAGGCTGCAAAGCACCTCTCAACCACGAGAAGATGATGGGTATAACGCTTCATCATAGTCTTGGCCTGCACGGACTGATCGGGACGGCCTATCCAATAGCGATAAAGGTCGACATCCATATAATAAAGCCTTTCTACGTGAGGGAGGGTTCTGAATACCATCAGATTATCCTCATAGAACACGTGCTTTGGCAGGGGCTCGGCTGCACGTCTCATAAGCTCGGTGCGGAAGGTACAGGAGTGAATGGTAAGAAGCTGATGCATTCTGAATGCCTTCGTTTCACCCCAGCCAATGATACGTCCTGCAGGCAGAGCGTTTCTGTAGCTGATGGATCTGTCGCCCACACCGTCGGTATGAACGTAGTAATAGTTGGTTACCGCAAGATCGGTACCACCGTTTCTTTCGCACTCCTCAAGTCTGTCGAGAAATGCCGGGAAATCCTCGCTCATCACGTCGTCCGAGTCAACGACCTTAAAGTATATGCCACCGGCGTGGGCAAGGCCCTGGTTAATGCCCTCACCGTGACCGCCGTTTTCCTGATGGATAACACGGACAATGGATGGGTGTGCCGCCGCATAACGGTCAGCAATCTCGCCGGTAGAATCCTTGGAGCCATCATCAATAATAATGATCTCCACACGCTCGCCGCCAACCAGAAGGCTATCTATACATTTTTCCATGTACTCTGCCGAATTATAGCAGGGTACGGTTACCGTTAACAGTTTCATCTTATTTAATCTCTCCTTCTGCCACGTCAAGTGCGGAAGCGATTACCGCATCCATATCAAAATAACGGTACTGTGCAAGTCTGCCGCCGAATACCGTTTTTTCTTCTCTGTCGGCAAGCTCCTTGTATTTTAAGTAAAGTGCACCGTTCTCATCATCATTTATGGGATAATAGGGCTCGATTCCCGGCTGCCACTCCTGACTGTATTCCTTAGAAATAACGGTTTTCGGCTGAGAGCCAAACTCAAAGTGCTTATGCTCAATAATGCGGGTGTAAGGGGTCTCTCTGTCGGTGTAATTTATCACGGCGTTGCCCTGATAATTGTCGATATCAAGAAGCTCTGTTTCAAACCTTACGCTGCGATATCCGAGATATCCATAGCAATAGTTAAAGTAGCTGTCGATAGGACCGGTGTATACCACCCTATCGGCAAGTGCATCAAGCTCTGCCCTGTTCTCAAGATAATCAATACCGAGTCTTACCTCAGCACCCTCAAGCATTCTCTCCACCATAGCAGTATATCCGCCGATGGGAATACCCTGATAAAGAGCATTGAAATAGTTATTATCAAAGGTGAAGCGAACGGGAAGGCGGCGAATGATAAAGGAAGGAAGAGCACTACAGGGTCTGCCCCACTGCTTCTCCGTATATCCCTTAACAAGTCGCTCGTAGATATCTGTACCTACGAGAGAGATCGCCTGCTCCTCCAGATTCTTAGGCTCGGTAATGCCTGCGGCAGCACGCTGCTCCTCAATTTTCGCCCTCGCCTCGTCGGGAGTGATAACACCCCACATACGGTTGAAGGTATACATATTAAAGGGCAAGGAGTACAGCTCGCCATGATAGTTTGCCACGGGAGAGTTGGTATAGCGATTGAACTCAGCAAAGCGAGTTATATAATCCCACACACGCTTATCATTAGTATGGAAGATATGAGCACCGTATTTATGTACGTTAATGCCCTCAACCTGCTCTGTATAGATATTGCCACCGACGTGGTCACGCTTGTCAATTACCAGCACGGATTTGCCCGCTGCCATCGCCCTCTCGGCAAAGACCGCACCGAACAGACCCGCACCAACTATAAGAAAGTCATATTTCATATTATTTTTCATTTTTTTGCTAAGTTAACGTTGGCAAAATGCCAATAAAAGATATTCAAATAATGTATCAATTTAAACCTTTTCGGTTATAACGGTATCGTCGTTGATGGTTGCCATAGCATCCTCCATTGACATACCGTTTGCAACAGCCTCCTTACGAGCTGCGTTAACTGCCTGAATAACCTTAACCCTCTTGCCGTCGAGAGAATAGCCCTTCATGGCTATGAGAGTAAGTGCCCACGCAATCATAGGAATGACGCAGAACAGGACAATTACCACCCAGTTCATACCATCAGCATAGGGAGTTTCCTTGGTAGGAAGATCCTTGATGCCGATAAAGAGGAGTGCGATGGAAACTACCGCAGATGCAAGAGAGGAAACGAGCTTATCAACCAGGCTGAAGAGAGTACCCATAATACCGGGGATAAACTTACCCGAGCGGTAGGTCTCATAGTCAGCACAGTCAGCAACCATGGGAATAGGCATATCAGCGGTAGAATAGTACGCACCGTAGCCCACACCGAAGAAGAGAATGAAGACAATGGTGTAAAGGTTGATGGTAATGCCGCTCTCATCCACAAGGCTGAGATTGAAGGCGGGATTGCCGGGCTGCCACATTGCAAGAAGAGCGAATACTCCGATATAGCAGATAAGAGCAACCGCAACGTACTTCATAAGCGATGCCTTCTGTCCGTGCTTCTGAGAGGTTCTTACAGTAAGGAGGAAGAAGGGTGCGGAGAATACGTAGCCAAGAGCCATAAATACCATGTTAAAGGTATCGTAGTTGCCCATCATACATCCGTAAAGCATAATAAGAACGGTGATGTTCTGTGCAATAGCAAGAGCGAGCTTACATCCGCCACCAGCTACCATAAGACGCTGCAAAGGCTTGTTTGCCTTGATTATCTTAACGTACTCAGAAATCTTAACAGCCTCCTGATGACCGCCGATACCGAAGTACTTCTCATTATCCTTCTCCGCTATACCGATAACGGCAAGCACGGTAAGAATAGCAGAAATCGCGATACCGATAAAGGTCATAATGGTGTACCACTTATAGTTATAGTCACCGGCGAAGGAATCCCACGCCATAACCATACCTACAACCTGCATAATACCCATACCTGCAAGCGAGCCAATGGTATTGAATACAGTGAAGAGAGGACGCTGCTTAGGATCGTTGGTAAGAACAGGCTGAGCAGATCTGGTAACAGAGGTCTGGAAGGTGTAGCCGATAACCCATACTGCATAGAGAAGAATGAAGAGGGTGTATCTGAGCCACATCATAGTATCGGGAACAAGGGGAGTTACAACGTACAGAAGAAGCACGCTGATCGCCATAATGGCATTACCAAGCACCATAAAGGGACGGAACTTACCGAACTTGGTGTTGGTCTTATCCATCAAAGCACCGATAATAGGGTCGGTGATCGCGTCGAATACACGCATACCTGTAACCATAAAGGATGCAAAGAGCATCGCAAGGCCGAGCACGGCGTTACCGAACTGAGCTATGTAAGAAAGAATAAGTACGAAGTAAACGTTTGTCGCACCGTTGTTCATAGGGAACAGAGCGAGCTGATAAAACTTGGCACGGTTAAGACCGTTGTTTTCGTTCATTTTGCAGAACTCCTTTCAATCTACGGCATTTTAAAGGTAATGCCGAAACCTTAAAATTACATCAAAAATAAACAAAGGTTGATAATGGATGTTTTTTCAAAAGCACGAAGCTGTAGTTACCTACTGCGAACGAGAGCGGTAGGAAAAATGTCCACTTTCAAATAAATTGAGATAGTTTTCGTGTTTGGAACCCGAAGCTGTAGTTACCTACTGCGAGTGGGAGCAGTCGGGAAAATGTCCACTTTCAAATAAACTGAGATAGTTTTCATGTTTGGAACCCGAAGCTGTAGAATCCTACTGCGAGCGGTGACAAACGCGAAAAATATCCAATTTATGTCCAGTTACCGCCGTTGGCAAGCTTCTTGCTAAGCTTATACAACGCGTTGGGCTTTTCAACGTAACGGATGTTAATCTCATCTCGATGCTTACCGCTTACGGCTACAAGCTTTACTTTACCCTTAAGGGGGATGCGGAAGGTGAAGATCTTATCACCCTGCTGAGTAGCTACCTTCTCGCCGTTAGCGTAAAGGGTTACCTCGGGACAGTTAGAATATATCTTTACGGTAGTTCTCTTCTCTGCACGGTCTACGTAACGTCTGCCGCAGATGTGAACGAAGGGATCCTTCGACCACCATGCTTTATAGAGGAAGAAGCTGTCCTTCTTAGTCTGTCTGTCAAAGGTAACGAGGCCCTTATGGTTCATGCCGGGCTCGCCACCCTGGTTTCTGGCATCGGCGGCAAAGTCAAACATATTCCACAGATGAGTCGCCCACATAAAGGGACGCTTATCAAAGAACTTAAGCATATACTCGTTATACTTACACTGGTATTCCTCGGTCTGATCACCACGTCTGGGATGAGAAGAATGGAGATTAGGCATACACTCACAGCCGTACTCCGAATATCCAAGACAACGGTTGGGATAACGGTGGTGGAAGTAATCAACCCAAATGTTGTTAAGCCACATAAAAGGTGTGTACCAGCCAAGATAAAGGTTCCAGCTTACTACATCGGAGAGATGGCCTACTCGATCGAAGGGTGCACACATAGCGTAGCATGCAAGGGTGGTAGGACGGCTGGGATCCATCTCATGAATAAGGTCATTTAATACCTTATGGTTATCCATCATATCGGCACGCTTGGTGGTGGAGATGGTGATCTCATTGGAGATGCCCCATACGCAGATAGAAGGATGGTTATAGCACTGAACCAGCAGCTCCTTCATCTGACTTATGGTATTCTCTCTACCGTTTGGCATATGCTCGGAGATGTAGGGTATCTCTGCCCACACTATCATACCGTACTTATCGCAAAGATCGTAGAAATACTGATCGTGCTGATAGTGAGCAAGACGAATGGTATTGGCACCGATCTCACGGATCATCGCCATATCTGTATCGTGATGCTCCTTGGTAATAGCGTTACCAATTCCCTTCCAGTCCTGGTGACGACAAACGCCGCGAAGAGGATAGGACTTGCCGTTCAGGAAGAAGCCCGCCTGGGAATCGATACGGAAGGAGCGACAGCCGAAGCTGGTGGAAACTCTGTCCACCGGAAGACCGTCAACGTAAAGAGTCGCCTCACAGGTATAGAGATAGGGATCCTCGATTCCGTGCCAGAGGTGAACCTTCTTGATAACTATGGTTTCGTCATCATCATCTCCGCTGCCGACTATTTTGCCCTCGGCGTCACGAAGGATGATTTTAACCTCACCGTCCTTTACGTTGTGCCAGGTTCTTACCCAGATGGCAGCATCCTCGCCTGCAACCTCAGGACGAACGGCAAGGCCCTTGCCTCCGAAATGATCAAGGTCGAAGTGATGCTTATTTACCACAAGAAGCTTTACGTCTCGGTAAATACCGCCATAGAAGGTGAAATCCGCCTTCTGAGGATATACTCTGTCGTTAACCGAGTTATCTACCTCAACGATAAGATGATTGGTTCTTTTTATATGATCGGTGATATCCGCACGAAAGGTGGAGTAGCCACCGTCGTGGGACATGATCTGCTTGCCGTTAAGGACGACTCTTGCAGATGCGTTAACACCGTTAAATTCAAGATAAAGTCGCTCCTGCTCTGTAATCTGAGGAGCAGTAAAGGTTTTTTCATAAACACAGGTGCCGCGATAATAGTCGTCGCCGCCATCCTGTCCGTCAAGATTATTCCACGTATGAGGAATATTTACCTTGCTCTCCGTACCGTCGTGGTAGCGGAAAAGCCAGTCGTTATTAATAAGTTGCTCTTTTCTCATAGCAATCTCCTATAAAAGGTTTTCTCATTCCCTGCCCGATTCAGGGCATTCCCTGAGAAGTGGTAAAATCATTGTTGGCCCTCCGGAGACAAGGCTCCGGAGGGCATTTGGTTAATGCTTAAGCAGCATAAATATTAGTGTCTTTTGCGGAAGATGATGCAACCGAATACACCGATAACGCCAAGAACGATGGTGAGCTTGGTAACGAGATCGATAATACCGGGAGTTACTGCAACAACAACGGTGTCGGGACCAACGCCATTCATAGCTGCAGAGTTGATGATGGTGTAAAGGTTATGGTGCATAGCCTCTACCATTGCGTTGATAGCAACGGGATCCTTAGCGTCTACGCCTGCCTGAAGGGAGTTAACAGCGTAAGGAAGCATTGCGTCGAAGCAAGTAACGCCACCTGCGATAACAGCGTCAACGCCGTCACAGTAGGAAACGAGAATGTTGTCGGTGATAAGCATGGACTTGTTGCCCCACTCGCCACGAAGGATGCCGGTCATAAGACCCTGGTGCATACCGGACCAAGTGGTACCCCAACGGGTGTAAGCGGTCATGATACCGCCGCGACCGCCGTTCTCCTCAAGTGCCTTCTGGAATGCCTTAAGGTAGATCTCACGTGCAGCCTGCTCGGGAAGCCATGCAGCCTGACCAAGACGATCCTGCTCACAGTCGTTAAGAGCGAAGTGCTTCATAACAACGTCAACGCCCTTGGAAAGGATACCTGCAACCTCAACGCCACCCATCTCGCCAGCAAGGAAGCCGTCCTCGGAGTAGTACTCGAAGTTACGTCCGCCGTAAGGAGTACGGTGAGTGTTAGCACCGGGGCCGTAAAGACAGGATACACCTGCGTCAAGACAGTCGTTACCAATCATGGTACCAACTCTGTACATAAGCTCGGTGTTGAAGGTAGCAGCCATAACGTCCTCGGAGGTGAAGGCTGTAGCCTCTGCATTAAGGCCGGAGCCAAAGAGTGCAACGGTAAGGCCCTGAGGACCGTTCTCGTCACGGGAGCCGGGAGCGTTTACGGAAACGACGGGCATTCTCCAGTGGAAGGAGTCACCCATAGATACAAGCTCGTCATAGGTTACGTTCTTAAGAAGCTCATTCCATGCGGGGTCATCATAGTCGTGAGCAGCCTTTTCGCCATCCTCGTCATAGTCGAGGTTGAACATATCGTAAAGAGTAAGGCCGTTCTTAGCATCGAGAATAGGAAGGTTGTGCCATTCCTCAGGAATCTCGAAGTAATCCTCGCCCATGGTGTTCCAACGACCCTCGGTAAGCTCGGTAACCATTCTCTCGATAAGGTTAAGCTTAACGGGCTCATCAGGCCAAGTGCCCTCCC
The DNA here is from genome assembly GCA_045531485.1 of Eubacteriales bacterium. Classification (GTDB taxonomy): domain Bacteria; phylum Bacillota; class Clostridia; order Oscillospirales; family CAG-272; genus UBA1740. The sequence goes on from JAZSEC010000010.1 coordinate 28,543, forward strand.
AGTCATTTCTGGAAAGGAAGGTAACGGTACCCTCGCCGAAGTAGAGGTTAGGATCTGCATCGGAGAGCTGGTTCTCAATCTTAGTACCGTTAATGGAGGTGGAGAAGCTGGTGTAATCAAGTGTCTTCTCGGTCCACTTATAGGTAAGAGCTGCATTACCGTCATAATCCATACCGTCAGCTACAGTGTAGCCCTTAGCAGCAAGGATGTTGTTAACAGCGTTATGAGAGTCGGTAGCAGCGGTGAAGTAGTAATCACCTGCGTCGATAATGTAAGTGCCGTGGCCGTATGCATCGTAGGAAGCGATGTCACGCTTGTCAACGGTGATGGAGAGTACCTGAGACTCACCGGGTTCAAGAACCTTGGTCTTACCGAAGCCGCAAAGTGCAACGGAGGACTTCTCTATCTTGTTATCGATATCATACTGAGTGTAAGGAGACTGAACGTAGATCTGAACGGTTTCCTTACCTGCAACGCTACCGGTGTTACGAACGGTAACGCTGATCTTATATTCCTTATCAAGCACGTCGTAAACAACCGCCATACCCTCATACTCGAAGGTGGTGTAGGAGAGACCGTAGCCGAAGGGGAATGCAACGTCCTTACCGTAGTTGTAATCACCTGCGTTGCCCTTACCCATTACAGCGTCCTCGTAACGAGTCTCGTAGTACTTATAACCTACGTAGATACCCTCCTGGTATACCATATAGGTGCTTGCGTTCTCGGGAATGGTGGGGTTAGCCGCATCAAAGCCTACATAGGTCTGAGCGATGAAGTTCTGCATTGCGGGGGAGGAGAAGTTGTCATAGCAGTAGGTATCTACAAGGCTACCCGAGGGGTTAACAGTACCTACGATGATGTCAGCAACTGCCTCGGTACCGCTGATACCAAGACCACCAACCCAAAGGCATGCGTCTACGTCATATTCGTTAAGGAAGTCAACCTCAAGAGCGTTGGAGGTGTTGATAAGAACGATGATCTTCGCACCGTTCTGCTCCTTAATTTCTTCTGCGAAGGCAAGAACCTTCTTCTCGTTGTCGTTGAGCTCAAGATAGTTAATAGCATTTGCCTGACCCTCATATCCGGGGAAGGAGCAATCGTAGCCCTCACCGCCTACACGGGAGAAGGTGACGATGATTGCAGAGGAGTCGGAAAGAGAAGCCTTAACGTCTGCGGGATAGTTAGCGGGGTCGATCTCTACGATGGGAGCCTGACCTGCGAGAACAGCACTCTCACCCTCGCCCTCACCGTTGGAAACCTCAGCCTTAAGATCCTCAGCCTCAGGGCTAAGATACCAGTTCCAAAGAGTTTCGTTTACGGTAAGACCGGACTTCTCAAGGGACTGCTTAAGGTTAAGAGCCTTGGAAGCGTCAACGTTACCCGAGCCGGTACCGCCGTATGTAAGATCTACGGAGTTAACGGAAAGAGTACTTACCTTAGTGCCTTTTGCAAGAGGAAGTGCATTACCGTTATTGAGAAGGAGGGCCGCACCCTCGGACTCAACCTCATAGCAGAGAGCATTACCTGCCTCGAGTCTCTCCTGCTCGGATTTGAAATCACCGCTGAAATAAACGGCGTTAGGATCTGCATTTTCAAGCTTCCAGAATGTATTGCCGGCAACAAGAAGCGAGAGTGTGTTGTCAAACATTCTAACAACAACATTCACGGGAATCATGATGATGAACAATACCAGACAGATAACTGAAATTGCTTTACAGAATTTTCTCATGTTTTTCTCCTTTTTTTATCAGGCAAAGCCTGTTATTAATGTAAATTTGACAGCGACGCATTATTAAGACACATCTCTGCCAATAAGAATTATATCATATAAATATTTTATTGTCAATAATATATCAATTAATAAATCTTATCCAAAATATTTTTGTAACTAATGCACAAGTGAAAATATAAGTTTTTGTAAAACCAGTGTCACAAACACGCAAAAATGTGACACAAGCTTCTGTTGAATGAATGTAAAGTAATTATTTCATTGTTCATATTTTCGCAAAAAAACAAACGAATAAATGAGACGGAAAACAGCAAATTTGCTTAGTTTTGACAACTATAATTGTCATTTGCGTGCTTTTATGATAAAAAATCAACATTATCGATCGACAAGCTGAACAAAAAATGTAACAAAAACCCCGTTCTTTCGAACGGGGTTTAGTTTATATACAGTAGTACAAAATATTAAAGACTATAGCAGGAATGAAATAAATTCCACCGCTGATGAAGAGGAAGGAATAGCCCTTAAGCCTCTTCTTGTCCTTACGGCTCTTATAGTCGTAGAAGGTCTCATCAGTCACCTGACGGGGAATGATAGAAGCAATTCCACGGCTAATACCGTAGTTGATCATATCGAAGAATCCCTGAGTGGATATCCACACCAGAATGCCTACCATAACCATAATCACGGCAGGAATGGTAAAGGAGTCTGCCAGATTAAGATATCTGACGGATGCCTCGTCAGCTGCCGAATAGCCGCGGATAGCTAAAATAATACCGGTAGAAACGCCGAGAATCACAAAGGACGTCAGGTATTTCTTAAGGTATGAAAGAAGCTTTTCGTTCATCTTACTCTGCCTCTGCTACGCCAAATTCATCCTTGTAAGCCTGCTCCTCGGCATCGTTACACATAACGAAATGACCGGGAAGAACCTCACGGAAGGAGGGCTTATTTACGGTGTAATCATGGCTCTCAAGAGGATTATACTTGATTCTCTGTCTGGTCTTCTCGGTTCTGGGATCGGGAAGAGGAATAGCGGAGAGAAGCGATCTGGTGTAGGGATGCATAGGATGAGCAAACAGCTCGTCTGCATCAGCAAGCTCTACCATCTTACCAAAGTACATAACGCCGATACGGTCGGAGAAATACTTTACTACCGATAGGTCGTGAGCGATGAAGAGGATGGTAAGACCGAGAGAGTCCTTAAGCTCGTTAAGAAGGTTAATAACCTGAGCCTGAACCGATACGTCGAGTGCAGATACGGGCTCGTCGGCGATGATCATCTCGGGATGCATTACAACGCTTCTAGCAATACCGATACGCTGACGCTGACCGCCGGAGAACTCATGAGGATATCTGGAAGCATGCTCGGGAACAAGACCAACCTTGTCGAGAATCTCGTAAACCTGGCTGTCGATATATTCCTTATCCTTGATACCTCTGATAACCATACCCTCGGAGATGATCTCACGAACGGTCATACGGGGATTAAGCGAGGCGATAGGATCCTGGAATATCATCTGTATCTGGGTAACAAGATCACGCTCTGCATGCTTGTTATCATACTTTGCAGCCTTGATCTTTGCACGGTTGTCGGCGATCTCGGCTGCGAGATTTGCCTTTATGGCAGCTATCTCGTTTTCGTTACCACCGTTCTCCTTAAGAGCTGCGATATCTGCCTTTGCCTTAGCACGTGCATTCTTAATAGCCTCCTTGTAGGAGAGAGTACCGGCACCGATACGCTGACCCTTGAAGTAAACGTTACCGCCGGTGGGATTGTAAAGCTTAATAATGGTACGGCCGGTGGTGGTCTTTCCGCATCCGGACTCACCAACAAGACCGAATACCTCACCCTTCTTTACCTCGAAGGAAACCTTGTCAACTGCCTTGAGGGGACCGAAGTGTTGGGAAAGCTCCTCAACCTTAAGGAGGACCTCGCCTGCCTGAACTTCAGGATATTTGTTTTCAGACATTCTCATTACCTCCCTGTTCATTCATTCTAGCAATACGCTCTCTGATAATCTTAGGCAACTCAACCTTAGGTGCATCGGGATGAAGCAGCCAGGTTGCAGCCGAATGTGTGTCAGAAACCTTGAACATCGGGGGCTCCTGCTCGAAATCTATCTTAAGTGCATACTTATTTCTCTCCGCAAAGGCGTCGCCTACGGGAGGATAGATCATATTGGGAGGAGTACCGGGAATAGCGTCAAGCTTTTCATTAGTATCAAGGTCGGGCATAGAGGACAGCAGTGCCCATGTATAAGGATGTCTGGGATCATAGAATACGTCCTCGCTGGTGCCCTGCTCTACGATCTTACCTGCGTACATAACCGCAACTCTGTCAGCCATGTTAGCAACTACGCCAAGGTCGTGAGTAATGAAGATAACCGACAGCTTTCTCTCCTTCTTGAGATCGTTGATGAGCTCAAGGATCTGAGACTGGATGGTTACGTCAAGAGCAGTGGTAGGCTCATCACAGATAAGAATATCGGGGTTAGCAACGAGAGCGATAGCAATAACTATTCTCTGTCTCATACCGCCGGAGAACTCGAAGGGATACTGGTTGTAACGAACGCGAGGCTCGGGAATACCAACCTCCTCCATAAGCTTGATAGCCTTCTCCTTCGCCATATTCTTGGTGATGGTGTAAACTACCTCGGAGGCACGCTCCTTAAGATAATCGATAAGGCCTACCGAGATCTTATCGAAATCACGCTCCTCAAAGGTTTCGATATCGCGAATATACTTCTTCTCAAGACGGTTAATAACCGATACGCAAGCCTGGCGAAGCTCCTCAAGGTCGTAAACGTTCTTGGGAACTACCTTCCAGTCGATCTTCTTACCCTTGGCAATGAGAGCCTCACGCTTTGCACTCTGGCGAGCGAAACGCTTCTCCTCCTTGGGATTAAGCTTCTCATATACGAAATACTTGTTAGAAGCATACTTAATGCCAGACTCAAAGGTATATGCGATATTATCCTTGTTATATTCAAGTCTGTCAATGGTGCCCTTTACCTGATCGCAAAGAGCTGCAACAAGCTCCTCCGTGGGCTTCTTCTCAAGCACCTCTGTGTTAAGGAAATATTCCTTAGCAGATGCAAGAGCAGGAAGAATAGCCTTCTTAGCCTCGAGGGACTTTCTTGCAGAGTAAGCAACCGCAGTCTTCTCATGCTCGATAAACTCGGTCATATAGTCTTCCATAAGGTACTTTATAGCCATTTCGTTAAGTGCGTCTATATCGCTCTTATCAAGCTGAGCCTCTGGATTCTTATACATATAGTAGCCTATACGGAAGAAGTTGGGCTTCGGACGGGCAAGAATGCCCTCAAGCACAAGGAGAGTATCCTCAAGTGCGACTACAAGATCCTGGGAAAGAAGGTAGCTGTGAGGCTTACCGTCCTCGCCGATACCGGGAGTATAGTTCTTTCTGCACTCCTCAAGGATAGTGATGAGGTTAGCAATCGTTTCATCATCACCGAAGGTAAGGAAGTCATCCTTTACTCTCTTATACTGAGCGATATACTCAGCGAGATCCTTCTTAACGTCCAGCTTCTGCTTCTTATCCGCCTTGAAGAGGAAGTCCTTGATCTCCTCATAGGTTTCCTCGGCGTTGGCACGTGCCGCATTATACTTATTCTCAAGACCGATAGCGAGAATGTTGAAATCATCGAAGGTCTTGATCATTTCGGGAATCTTATCGATAGGCTTACCCTCGCTCTGATGTGCCTCGATCATAGCGTCCTTAAGATATCTGAGAGTTGTATTGAACTCCGCTCTCGCTCTCTTACGGTTTGTCTTGTTCTTGAGGAGCATAGCCTCGGTAATCTGCTTACCGATCTTAACAATGGGGTCGAGGGAGGAAAGAGGATCCTGGAAGATCATAGAGATCTTGTCACCACGGATCTTACACATCTCCTCCTCGGTAATCTTGAGAAGGTCACGGCCGTCATAGAGGATCTCACCGTTCTCAACGATGGAGTTACCCGCGAGAATACCCATAATAGCCTTAGAGGTAACCGACTTACCGGAGCCCGACTCACCAACGATGGCAAGGGTCTCACCCTTTTCAAGATTAAAGGAAATGTTTCTTACCGCCTTAACGGTACCGTTGTTGGTACGAAAGGATATTTTTAAATTTTTAACTTCAAGAATATTGTTAGCCATCTATTAATCCTCCGTTCCTCTGAGTGAGGGGTTGAATGCGTCACGAAGACCGTTACCAAACAGGTTGAAGCAAATCATAAGAAGAGATAAGAACAACGCGGGGAACAGCATAACGTGAGGCTTGGATGTCCATATACCCTCAGCCTGAGCAAGTACAGTACCAAGCGAGGTGCTGGTAGCAGAGTTAAGGTTTACGATACCAAGGTAGGTGAGCATAGACTCGGAGAAGATAACTCCGGGAATAGAAAGCACCGACGAGGTGATAATGGTACCGAGAGTGTTGGGGAATATATGCTTCCAGATGATACGTCCGTCCTTGGCACCAAGCGTTCTTGCAGCCATAACGTATTCCTGATTCTTAAATCTGTAGAACTGAGTTCTTACAAGGCTCGCGGTACCGATCCATCCGGTAAGCACGAAGGCGAACAGAAGGCTTGGTATAGGTCCTGCCTTAGCAGCCAGGTGAATCTGGAACAGAGAGGATACAACGATGAAGGGAATACCTGACAGAACGTAGGCAATAAACTCAAGCACAAGGTCACAGGTGCCGCCGTAGTAACCCTCAACCGCACCGTACATAGCACCGAGAATAAAGTTAATAACGAAAATACATACCGAGAAGAGAAGGCTAAGACGAAGACCCATAGCAATACGCTGTGCAAGGTCATAGCCCGAAACGTCGGTACCGAAGATAAACTCAGGCTCTGCTCCGTCGTGCATGTACTGATAGTAGCTATAGTAAAGAAGTCTTACCTGATACTCAGCGGTCTCAGCGGTAGTACCGCCGCCCTGAGGAGTGTAGAACTTATAGCTTCCGTCGCTGTTGCGAAGGTAGTTGTCCTGAAGAACGATGTCGGTTACGTTATCAAACTTCTTTGCATTAATGGGATTGCCCTTTCTGTCGGTCTTATACCACCAGTTAGCATCCTTTGCATCGAAGCAATATCCGTTTTTAGTATTGATAAGGGGATAAAGGAGCTGAGGATTACCCTCCTCCTCCTGCCAAGCAAGCATTCTCTTATATTCTTCCTGAGAAACCTGCTTATAAATAAATCCAACCGAAAGATACTCGTCAACGGTAGCATAGTAGATGTTATTCTTATTCTTACCCTGCTCTATCTGCTGAATATCGTTAAGCTTGGTAATAGGCTGAAGCTTATATCCCTGACTTACCGCTGCACTGAGCGAGGGAATGTTATCGAAATCGGGGTTAGCACCGATGCCCTTAGCAACCTCGAGAATATAAGCACGCTCGTTAAAGTCCTTATCAACGTCACCGGTAACAATGCCGAAGTTGGAAAGGAAATTGTTTCTGGGACCCATCTGCTTGTAATAGGTATCAAAGTTTGTTCCTGTACCTGTGTCAAAGAAAGGAAGCAGAATTGCGAACAGGATTATTACAATAATAATGATCGCTGCAACGATAGACGCCTTATTCTTACAGAAGCGACGCCATGCATCCTTAAAATAGCCTATGGGCTTATCATCAAATTTCTGATCCTTAATGTGGTCGCCAAGGTTAGCCAGGGCGAGCTTTTCCTTAGGGATCGAGTTAATATTAAGTTCTTTTGCCATATTATCTTTCTCCCATTCTGATTCTAGGATCAATGAAGCCGTAGCTGATGTCTGTTATAATACCGCCCGCGAGGCTTAAGAAGGTATAGAAAATACTATCCATCATAAACACGTCATAGTCACGGGTAAATACCGACTGGGTATAGAGTGCACCTACGCCAGGGATGGCGAAGATCTGCTCAATGATAAGCGAACCGCCGAGGATACCGATAAAGCTTCCGAGAATTGAAGGAAGGATGGGAACCATGGCGTTCTTAAGTGCGTGACGTGTGGTAGCCTGTGCTCTGGTAAGACCCTTGGTACGTGCAAGAAGCATGTAGTCGGATGTAAGAGTCTCGGTAAGCTCCGCTCTGGTGAAACGGCACAGACCTGCAATCTGACCAAAGGAAAGTGCAAGCACAGGGGGAATCATAGAGTGGAACATAATCCAGGAGAACCAGCTGCCACCTGCATCATTAAGCGATGAGATGGTGGGGGGAAACCAGTCGAGCTTGAAATAAAGGAAATACTGTACAAGGAATGCGTATACGTAGCTGGGTACGGATACGAAGAGTATTACCAATACGCTGATAAGGTGGTCCTGCCACTTATTCTTTTTAATTGCGGCATAAATGCCAAGAGCAATACCAACAGGTACGGAGAACAGAAGTGAATAGAGATTTACAAGCACGGTGGGAAGAAGCTTGCTGGAGAGGAGCTCCCAAGCAGGAATAGTCTTCTTAATAACCCAGGACGTACCAAAATCAAACTCGGTGAAAATACCCTTAAGGTAGATACCGTACTGTTCCAATAGGGGCTTGTCATAGCCACGAGCAGCCCAAATGGTTTCAATAACCTTCTGCTGTGCCTTGTTGGTGCCCTCAGGGGGTGTCATGGGAAGCGATCTGATGAGCATAAAGCAGATGGTGGTAATACAAAACAGAGCCACCAGCATCAGAAGCACTCGTTTAAATACATACTTAATCATTTTTTCTATAACCTTTCAAATTAGGTTTCCCGATTGCATAGGCAATCTAACCTTGGGAAAGTGAGGCCAAAGCTTGCTAAATCTGATGATTGATGCAAAGAAAAATTTGGCATCATTTCCCCAAGGTTATTCAATGAATACTGCCATAAAATGGCATTCATGGTCATTGTTACCTTTAAATAACGCGAAAACAATATTCTTTTATTCGCAAAGTAATGGGAGAATAAAATTCCCCCATTACCTGCTAGTTTTATTATTTAGGATAAAAATTATTTATCCCTGAGTCTTACTTGTAGTTAAGCTCGCCGCCCTGTTCTGCAACGTAAGCTGCCCACTCGGAGTCGCTGTAGTTGTAATCCATGATACGGAAGCCGCCGAAGCCGTACATGATGTTGTAGGAATCGGTGTAATCCTCGATCTTGTAGGAGTTAAGCGAACATACGGTGGTAACCGCAAGAGGAATTCTGTAGTAGAACTTAAGGTATCTCTCCTCCATCTGTGCGGTGATGTAAAGCTTAGTCTTGTTGTCAGCGTTAGCAAACTTACCGGTACCGACCATGGACTTAGACCACTGCTGCCATGTCATGGTAACTTCCTCGCCGTTAACCTCAAGGGTAAGCATCGTGGTCTTGGGATCCCAGCAACCAAGCTCGTTTACGTTGTTCTCATCGGGATCGCAGTAAACGCCGAAGTTACGGAAGGGATAGAACGCAGCACCGCCCCACGCACCGTAACCGATAGCGTAAAGACCAGCAGCGGTATCGCCGTATCTGTCGTTGATGTTGCCAAGGGGCTCAAGAGTGATGGTGCCGAAGCCGGTACCCTCAAGAGCAGCGTTAAGATGCTTCTGGATAATAGAGCACTGGGCGTCATCATCCTGAGTAAGAGCACCCTTTGCCCAACCGATCTGGATCGTGATGGGCTGACCAGCAGTGTAGAGACCATCTGCTACAAGCTCCTGACAAGCCTTAGTGAAGAGTGCCTTAGCCTCGGTCTGGTTGTAACCGGTAATGGAATCGTGAGCTTCCTCAAGAGTAGCATAAAGCTTGCCGGGACCGTACTCTACGCCGTAGAGGTTAACGATAGCCTGCATAGCCTCATCAGACTTTCTGTAAGAAGAAGCGGGATCATTGTAAATGTCGTAGTGGTAGAGGTGGTTCATAAGGGAGAACGCAGGAGTCCATGCCTGAGTTGTAGTTACGAAGTCAGCTCTATCAATTGCAAGAGACATAGCCTTACGGAAGGTGTCGTTGCTAAGTACTACGGAGTTCTGGTTCTTACCGGCAGCATCAAGACCCTTAAGGGTTTCAACGTTGGTGTGGAAGAAGAAGGACATGGTGTAGGTCTCATCAACAACCTGAAGTCTGTCAGAAAGCTTATAGTCGTTAAGCTCGGATGCGGGGGGAGACCAAGACATGATTTCACCCTTCATGAACTTCTGCTTAGCAGTGTTCTCATCCATAACGTCGATAACTACCCTGGTAGTCATGTACTGCTGGAGGTAATTGCCGTCAACAGCGAACTCGGTGTAGGATACGAGGTTACCGTCAGCGGTCTTCTCGAAGCCGTACCAGTTCTCGTTCTGCTCGTATACAACCTGCTTACCATCCTCGAATACGGTCATCTTATAAGTACCGTAAGACATGGTGGTATCAAGAGAAGTACCGTAGTTAGTAACGATAAGGCCACCGGACTCCTTCTTACCAGCCTCATAGAGACCCTGGTGAACGAGCCAAGTGTCGGTACAAGAGGTCATGAAGTAGTTGAAGTCGATAGCGGAAGCACAAACGTAAAGGAAGCTGTACTCACCGGTCTTAACAAGACCAACGCAATCCCAGCCTGCACCAACGTTCTCGTTTACAGAGTAGATGGATACCCAGCCTGCATAGTCAGCACCTACCTCAATGTAGGGACCGTAGCCGTATACTTCCATAAGGAGGTACCAGAGATCTGCACCGGAGATGTAGTCAACAAGCTCGCCGTTCTCATCAACGATAGGATTACCGTCCTTATCAGAGTAGTAGTAAACGGTCTCATCAGTGATAGCAAGCCACTGAGGACACTCCTCACCAGCCTCGGAGAGGTAGCCCTTGGAACCCCAAGAGGTCCAAGCGTCAACGTAGAGAGTCTCACCAGCGTCGATAGCTTCCTGGTTGGAATTGTAGCCCTTAGAACCTACGCCGTTGTAGTAACCCTCATCAAGAGAGTAGTAGTAATCGAAACCACCAGCAATTGCAGACTCACCGGAGATGTAGAGGTTAGCTCTGTAATTCTTCATCTGGGGATTAAGAAGCTGCTGCATGGAGTAAACGTAAGAATCAGCATTGATAGGAGTACCGTCTTCCCACTTAGCGTCGGGATTGAGGGTGAACTCGAATACGTAACCCTTGGTAACGTCAGAAGCGGTCTGACCCTCGGGAAGATTTACCTTATACTGAGTAAGGAGGTCCTGCTTCTGAGCAGTAACGTCCTTAATACCGGTAGCCATTTCGCCAACCCACTGATAAAGGCCTTCAACAGTGTCAAGAGCCTCGATAGTTACGAAGGGAGAGGTGATATAGCCGAGCATAGAGGACTCAGCGCTGGTCTCCCAGGTGTGGGGGTTCCAGTTGGAGCCAAGAGCGGTTGCGTAGCTATTGTAGGTGTAGCTACCAAGCTTAGCCTCGGGAAGAACTGCGTCATCAGGACGAACAGGAGTAACGAATTCACCACCGAGATCGGGGGTAACGGGATCTTCCTTGTCGTCATCATCACCGCCGCCAGCGGGGGGAGTTACGTCATCGCCGTCGCCACCTGCGGGGGGTGTATTTCCCTGATTGTTGTCGCCGTTATCGCCATTATCGCCGTTGTTGCCGAAGAGGCCACAAGAAACGAGCATGGAGAAGCACATAACAACTACAAGGAGGAGTGCAAGAATTTTTGTACTTTTCATGGTAAAAAAGTCCTTTCTTAGAGTATTGTTTATATTTAGCCTATGTTAAATATTCTTGATTTAACGGATAGTAAATATACAAATATGAAATCCATTTAACTATAAAATAAATAAATATTTTATAAAATGCTTTTTGCACCGAGCAGAAGTGCTGTGCCTCCTAGCCGGGTGCAACGTAATTGGTCTTCTGAACTTGCGAAAATGAAATAGATGTGCCTATTATACAACATATCCTTTGATTTGTCAACCCTTTTTTGAATATTTTTTTCACTTTTTTGACGATATTTTTTTGCTTCGCTTCATTTTCTGTCATTTTAATGCCATTTTTTGCAAGAATTTGACAGTTCCTTGCATTTTTGACAGTTTTTGATGTATATTTATACATTGAATATGCACTGTTTATGCATTGAATTTTTATTCGTTATTTTGTGCAAAATAACGATTTTCAACTTTTAACACCCCTCAATCAAAGGTCGAATAAAGCTTTGTTTTATGCATTTTTAACAAAATATGGCTGTTTTAGTGTTTCATTGTCAAATCAAAAGCCATCCGTACGTATACCGCATACCTGTTATTTTATTAACTTTTTGAAGGTTTTTCCTTCAATGGTAAAATTTTTCCGTTTTCTACATTTATATTTATATAAGAAAAGGTTTTTTGATAATCATCTTGCAAAAAACACAATAATATAGTATAATTGATATGTATTTTACGATAATTGGTGAGGAGATCCGGTATGAAATCATTTTCCAACTTCAATAAACGCAAGGAATTCCTTGTATGCGTAGACAGCGACGGTTGTGCTATGGATACTATGGATATAAAGCATTTCAACTGCTTTGGTCCATGTATGGTTGACGAGTGGGAGCTTTCACAGTGGAGAGAAGAGATACTGGATCGCTGGAACGCAATCAACCTTTATACGATCACACGCGGAATCAACAGATTTAAGGGTCTGGCGATGGCTCTTAACGAGATCAACGCGAAATACTGCACTATTGAGGGCATTGAATCTTTCGTTGAATGGGCAGATGAGGCTCCCGAGCTTTCAAATGCAGCACTCTCCGTCATCATAGACGAAAGACCTGAAGAGATCATATTCAAAAAGGCTCTTTCCTGGAGCAAGGCAGTAAACCTGGCCATAACAAAATTGCCCGACGAATACAAGCTTCCCTTCCCTATGGCGAAGGAAGCACTGGAGTTTGCACACAGATACGCCGACGTGGCTATCGTTTCCAGTGCAAATCTGGATGCGGTGCTTGAGGAATGGGAGCAGCACAGGCTGCTCGATCACGTAGACGTGGTTATGTCGCAGAATGACGGCAGCAAGGCCTATTGCATCTCTGCACTTCTGAAGCTCGGCTACGATAAGGACAAGGTGCTTATGTGCGGTGACGCTCCGGGCGATCTTTCCGCAGCTGAGAAAAACGGCGTTGCCTTCTATCCTATCCTTGTAAAAAAGGAAAAGGAAAGCTGGGTCGAGTTTATTGATACCGGTCTTACAAGACTTGTCAATGGCAAATATGCCGGAGAGTATCAGAACAAAAAAACAAGCGAGTTTTATAAAAATTTAGGTGAATAAATATAAAAATGTAAAAAGGAGTTTACAAAAATGGTAAATCTTAAAGCTAAACCCTATTGTCTGTCGGACAGCGACATAGCATGGGTACAGCAGACCATTGCTGACATGACCCCCGAAGAAAAGGTTGGTCAGCTCTTCTTCCAGCTTACCGCAAGTCAGGAGGAGAATTATCTTAAGGAGCTTATGGAAAAGTATCATCTTGGCGGCTGCAGATACAACAGTATGCCCGGTGAGAAGGTTCTCGCACAGAACAAGATACTTCAGAAGTATGCAAAGATCCCCGTATTTATCGCATGCAACCCTGAGAAGGGCGGCGACGGTGTTTGCCCCGACGGTACCACCGTTGGTGCAGGTATCAAGGTGGGTGCTACCGGTAAGACCGAGTACGCCGAGGCGATGGGCCTTGTTTCCGGTGCACAGATCGCTGCAACCGGCTGTAACATGGCATTTGCTCCCGTCGTAGACATTCTTTATAACCATGAGTGCGAGGAGGTTCTCTCCCGTTCCTTCGGCAACGATCCCGAGAGAGTTGCCGCTATGGGTAAGGCATACATGGACGGCCTTCACAAGACAGAGGGCGTTGCCGCTACTGCAAAGCACTTCCCCGGAAACGGTCAGGACTACCGTGATGCACACATCTCTAACAATATCAATAATTTCGGCCACGATAAGTGGATGGAAACCTACGGGCATGTATACAAGACCCTTATTGACGGCGGTCTTGATGCTATCATGGGCGGACATATTCTTATGCCCGAGCTTATGAAGGACGTAAAGCCCGGCATTACCTACGAGGAGATGCTGCCCGCTACTCTTTGTTATGAGATTATGACTACTCTTCTCCGTGACGAGCTTGGCTTCAACGGTATGGTAGTTACCGACGCCTCTCACATGGTTGGTATGACCAATCAGATGACCCGTCGCGAGATGCTTCCCCTCTCTATCAACGCAGGCTGTGATATGTTCCTCTTCTTCAACGATCCCGACGAGGACTACGGAACCATGCTTGACGCATATAAGAACGGCATCATTTCCGAGGAGCGTATGGTAGAGGCTCTTACCAGAATTCTCGGCCTTAAGGCTAAGATGGGTCTTAACAAGAAGGCTAAGGAGGAGCTTTGTCCCGACGGATCCGAGCTTCAATCCATCCTTCACAAGCCCGAGTTCGCTGAGTATGCTCCCAAGATCAGCCGCGACGCGGTTACCCTTGTAAAGAATCTTGATAAGGACGTCCTTCCCCTCTCTCCCGATAAGACCAAGAGAATTATGATAGTTCCCATCAAGGGCGTGGATAATCCTCTTATGGCTCTGGCAGCTATGGCTATGGGCGGCGGAATGGCAAGAAAGACCCCTGCCGAGAAGCTTAAGGAAAGACTTGAGGCAAAGGGCTTTGAGGTTCGCATTTACGAAAGCCCCATCGACAAGATGAAGGCTATGATGGCTAGAGGCGAAAAACCCAGCCTCAACCTCTACTTTGCAGGCAAGCACTCTATCGCAGACTTCGTATCCGAGCAGGATCTTGTTATCTCGCTCTTCGACGTTATGAACGGACATCCCTCCTTCGGTCTCTCCAAGGGCGGCGGTGAAATTCCCTGGTATGTTCACGAGCTTCCCGTTGTGGGCATCAGCGTAAACAAGCCCACTATGCTCGCCGACTGTCCTATGCTTCGCACCTACATCAACGCATACGACTCCGCAGATCACACTATGGATGCTATCGTTGACGCTCTTGTAACCGGCGACTTCCGCGGCGTGGATCCCATCGACTCTTTCTGCGGCATGTGGGACACCAGAATATAATAAAACAAACAAAAAATATAAAATACAAAAAAGGCAGGAGAAATCCTGTCTTTTTTTGCTTTATAAAAACCATCATTCCCTCCCCTTCAAGCCCCGTTGCCCATAACAAATCAAAAAGCAGACCCCCGAAGGGCCTGCTTTTCGTTTTGTGAGTAATCTAAAATTTTGATACGATTTTATAATGGGTTCAAATTTTAGAATGATGGGGGCTTTTGGGGTAAAGATTTGCACCTATTTTTAGTTTGATAAGTTGAAATTCAAATGGTTTCTATTTTTGATAATTTGATAGCCTGCTGTTCTGCTATAGGTAAGTATTTTTGATAGTATGTGCTATCTGTTACGTTATACTTATTACCCACAAAAACCCATTCGCAGTATTCGTAAAATAAAAAGTATTCAAGTGTATTTAACCAGTTAGTATACGAAATTCCCTTTTCCTTGAGTAGATTATCATAATAATAATCAATAGCAAAGCTCTTATCTGCGTTTGTCATATAGAAAAGAGCATCTTCAACCTCTTCGGCATGGGCTATCAATCGTGCAAATGCTGTGGGATACGGCAAAATACCCCCACATTCCCAATCTATCAATACAGCCTTTTCATTACTGCAAATAACATTAAACGGCAGCAAATCATCATGACATAGAGTTCGAGGTATAGATTTATACACTCTCAGGAATTTATCATACGCTATTTTTAACTGCGTGTTATTTAAGAACTTCCCGCGGTTTTTACGTTGAATTAAACTTTTATTAAAAGAACATTCCAGATAGTCCGTTGCTTCCATTTCCCAGGTTTGTTTCTGTAAAGAAATCAAAGCATCCAAAACGCACATTAATTTAGTGCGATTGCATCTGCACAAATCTTCACCCTCTATATATTCTAGTAGAAGATATGTTTTTTCGTTAATTGTTATAACTTGATATAAAGCGGGAACACTCGTTTTTGCAGTAGCAAGGACAGTAGAATAGAGTTCTTGTTCGTTCTCTTTTGCTTCTTTAAGAATGTATTTGGCGTTATCGGTATCAATTATCCACACTTGATAAGGCTCATTATCTTCTTCATGTTTTAACTGTGTTATGGATGCTTCTTTGGGTATAGAGACAACATCAATGCGGTCTATAATTTCCTTCAATTCCACTTTTTATAACTCCGTCAAATTCTTATTTATCGATAAGTTGATTATACCACAAAATCTAACGATAATCAAGGCGTTTCTTCAGTAAATCACAAATTGAACGATACCCCATAAA
Organism: Eubacteriales bacterium; assembly: GCA_045531485.1. GTDB lineage: Bacteria > Bacillota > Clostridia > Oscillospirales > CAG-272 > UBA1740. The sequence continues at coordinate 44,543 of JAZSEC010000010.1, forward strand.
GTGAACGAAAGGTGTATAAAGTGAACGATTTATATTTTACGGTAAAAAACAAAAAAGGCTTGCAAGGACAAAAATTATCCCTGCTAGCCTCAATTTTTACTATAAAATCTATAAAAAAGGGAAAAATACCCCCCATTTTGGCAATAAAAAAGCCATAATACCGATATTCTTCATATCAATATTATGGTTTCTTTATGTGAGTAATTGGTGAATAGGATACAAAAATCCTAATGGGTTCATTTTGCAAAATGGGTTCAATTTTTATAGAAAATGGGTTCACTTTTTGCAAAAAATGGGTTCAATTTTAACGATAGGTAGATTAATGATTCGTTATATATTGTTCGATGATTACCGACCATTCAGTTTCTCCTGAATAATCGGAATGACCATACTTATAGTGTTCCTTCCCCTTCGGATCTAAAGAATAATAAAACTGACCGTTGGGAGCAATTATATCATATCCATTTGGATATACAACACATATAACATATCCTTCATAAGTATAAATCCAATCGACCGGTGCAGGAAAATAAACGACTTCCTGAATAAATGTTAGTGAAGATATTTCATTCATTAATTCAGATATTTTCTCGCCGTCTTCGGTTAAATTATTTAAAACACACAATGGTGTGTTTTCATCGCGGAGATTTTGTATATCACTTTCGGAATATGATTTTTCCAAATAATAGATTTCTGCCTCTAAGGTTTGCCAAGATTCTCCTGAAAAAGCTATATTCTTATCAACTCTACCACAAGAACATAAAGACAATGCTATCGCAAATAATAGTATTGAAGTTATCAGTTTTTTCATTTTCCATTCTCCTTTAGAGTTTTACAACTTGAAATAAGCATACGTCTGATTCTACCGCACAGATTTCGATGGTTTTTGTATGTTTCTTCATCAATGCCATTTGTATTAAACAGTAGCTGTAACCAGCCTTCCGTTTCACTACATTCTTTGAGTGCAATTTCAAATTTTGAAAGCATATCTGCTTTACTTTGACCGTAATTTGCCTCACGGATATTGGCATAAACACTACTTGAACTTTTTCGAATTTGAAAAAGTGTGTTTGACGGCGCTTTAATGCTTTGGCACATCAATTCAATATCAGTCGCAAGCTGTTCGGAATATATCAACAAATAATTCTTTGACATAATATCACCTCTTTAAGTGTATTATACCACATTCTAACATTAAAATCAAGGCGTGAGCCTTGTATATCATCAATTTCGCAGAAATTGCATATCATCCGTCCAAAAACGAGTATATCTCGCTTTTGGACGAGTATATCATCAAGTCGCAGAGGAATACACCTTCGGTGATGATATACTCGCCTGAGGCGAGATGATATACGCCTTGCGGCGATGATATACCAAGTCTGCGACTTGGATAAAAAAATAGTGCAGAAAAGTGTATCCTTTTCTGCAGTATTTTTTGGTGCGGATGACGGGACTTGAACCCACATGAATTGCTTCACTGGAACCTGAAACCAGCGCGTCTGCCAATTCCGCCACATCCGCTTATTTCGAGGCTTCATTTTCTGAAGCCTCGATTATTATATCATATCGCCTTTAAATTGTCAAGCGAATTTTGTTATTTTGCCTGAGAGTTGTAAATTTCTCTGAACTTAGCGATACAAGCCGCAAAGTCCTCGATAGCTCCGTCTACTACTTTGGGATCACTCATATCGATGCCCGCAACGAGAAGGGACTCGAGAGGCGACTTAGAGCCACCGCACTTAAGGAAGTCAATATACTGACCAACGTAGGATGCTCCCTCGGTTTCAATACGCTTTACGATCGCACTGGCAGCCGAGATACAGGTAGCATACTTATAAACGTAGAAGTTGGAGAAGAAGTGAGGAATACGCATCCACTCGTAAGCGATCTGCTTATCCTTCCAAACCTTAGGACCGAAGTAATCCTTAATAAGCTTCATATACACCTTATTAAGCACCTCGGCGGTAAGGGGCTCGCCCTTCTCACAGAGAGCATGTGCCTTCTTCTCAAACTCGGCAAACATGGTCTGGCGATAAAGAGTACCCTTATAGGTTTCCATAAGGCCGTCGAGAATGGAAAGCTTCTCAGCGTCGCTCTTACACTCCTCAAGCTTTCTATGAGCGAGAAGAAGCTCGTTTACAGTAGAGGCAACCTCTGCTACGAAGATGGTATAATCGGAGTTATGAGGCTCGTTATACTTTCTGGAGAAGTAGGAATGCATAGAGTGTCCAGCCTCGTGAGCGAGGGTGGAAACGTCATCGAAGGTGTCGGTGTAGTTAAGGAGAATATAAGGCTCGGTTGCGGGACAGCCTGCACTGAAGGCACCGCCACGCTTACCCTTAGAGGGATATACGTCTACCCAGCCCTTTTCCTTAAGGCCCGCGGTAAGAGTGCTGTGATACTCCTCGCCGAATATCTTAACCGTTTCAAGAACCTCCTCAACAGCCTGGTCGTAGGTGTACTTGCTCTCGCATTCGCCGATAAGGGGAGCGTAAACGTCATACATGTGAAGTCTGTCAAGACCGAGAACCTCTCTCTTAAGCTCGTAGTAATCGTGAATTACAGGCAGAGATGCACGAACGGACTTGATAAGGTTGTTATAAATTACGGGAGTAACCTCGTCACGGAAGGTAGAGGCTTCAAGAGAACTCTTGAAATTGTGAAGCTTAGAGAGTGTACGTCTTTCCTTAACGTATCCCTCGTACATATTGGCAAAGGTGTTGCCGAACTGACCGTAGGTCTTATATAAGCAGTTGAAGGCGGCACGTCTTACGTTACGCTCAGGCTTCATAAGCATGGGAACGTAGTTGGTGTCGGTGAGCTGCATGTACTTACCGTTTTCGTCACGGATCTTGCCAAATTGTAAATCCGCGTTTGCAAAAATGCCACGGATTCCACCGTGAGAGCCAAGGGCGTCACCCATATTAGCAATAAGCCTTTCACACTCGTCGCTGAGTGTATGAGGCTTCTGACGCATAACCATGTGAAGAGTACGGCGGAAGGTCTCAAGACCGGGCTCCTCCTTGATCCACTCCTCAACGGTAGCCTCGTCAAGACGAAGGATATAGGGACTTACAAACCAGCCTGCAGCAGACGCGGAGATAGCAAGCGAACGAACCTTACCTGCTCTCGCCTGATACATATTATTGGCGTTGTCGGTTTCAAAATGAAGCTCGGCGTATGTCCAGAGCTTGCTGATGATGTAATCAAGCTTCGCCTCGTCCTTAAGAACTGCAAGCAGTCCCTGAGCACTCTCGGTCATAGTTTTCTGATGAGCGGGAAAGGCCTTAACAATAGCCTCAACCTCCTCAAAATCCGCCTTAAAAGCCTCCTCAGTGGGATATATTTTAGTCAGATCCCATTTATACTTGGGATCTATATCTTTTCTTTCAAGCATATTATTGTTTCCTTTCTGAAAATAATTACCTTTATATAGTATCATAAAATATGGAAAAAATCAATAGAAAAGAGAGGTTTTTAGGCCTCTCTTTACAATTTATTAAATTCATTTTCTCTTAAAGATAAGATCAACTGCATCACCTACCGACTTGATAGATTTATTACGCTCGGTAATGACCTCGTCGCATATCTCCTCAATGTCGGGATCGGAATCTCTCAGATGCTTCTTAAGCACCCCTCCTGCTCCAAGGCCGTAGAGGTTCACGAACTCGGTAACAGCCTCCCTAAGTCCTGAATCGTCATGGCGTACAAGCGTCGCAAGAGTCTGGGATGCGTTGCAGATATCCGTGGCACAGCCGAGGATCAACGAGATAGCAGAGGCAGCACCCTTACGGTCTGCCATAAATCCCTTGGCAAAGCCGCTCTCGTCCTCGAAGGAATCCTCAAACTCCCTCTGATAATAGTCATAAAGCAGATCAAAATCAAAGCTTCCGTCGGTAAGGTAGCTCGCGATAAGCTGATAGGTACAGGAGGTCTCCTCATCCTGATTCTCAAGATCAAGATTATAGCTCTTGATATATCTGCCGATATTTCCTCTTACGTCACCAAAATCGGGCATACGTGAGGCGATTTTAAACGCACCCTCAGTCTCGCCAAGCTCACACTTACGCACAAGCTCAAGGTAGTCAACAATTAGCATATACTGAGGATGTCCCTTGATAAGAGGATTCTTCTCAGCGTAATCAAGCAGCTCGGAAAGTCCGTCCTTGCCATAATCAGCCTTAAATACGTCGGCAAATACATAGGCAATAACGGGGTATATTATTCTCTCACGGAATGCCTTGGCAACATCTGCAGGAAGTGCGGCAGACGCCATCTTATCGAGGCGAAGAAGGTCGCGAAGTCCGGAGGGAGCAACCACAACGGGTGCCGCCGTAAAGCGTAAAAGAAAATCAAGATAGCCTACGGGTGAGAGATGCGAGGTCGCCTTATATGCCTTAAGAAGCTTGTCACCGCGTATATGGGCAGGCATACCTGCAAGAATACTAACCAGTATCTCAATACCTACACCGCTCTCAAGAGCATAGCGGAAGGTGATGTCCTCGCAGAAGCCACTGTGCTGGGTAAAAATAGCAGCAAGTCTTCCGTCACCGCGTGCAAGGTGCTGGGCAAGAATCAAGGTGAGATTATTTGCCATAAGCTCGGTAATATCACCCTTCTCCCTACCAATACGTCTGTTAATAAGACTGACAAGAAGAGTCGAAAGCATATCGCATTCAGGCACCATCTCAAGACAAGTGGTACATACCTTCATTTTCTGTGTCGAATTAAAGGCGGGATAGTGACGGTCAAGGAAGGTCACTATATGTGCCTGGATCTCAGGCGTACGAATGGAGAGCAGAAGCTTTTCAAGAACGATATCACGTGTAGCAACCGGCTCTGCTCTGAAATGTGCATCAAAGAAGGCGATGATCTGTGGCTGAAGGAATCCGCCGTAAAATACACGGCTGAGATCCTCGTTGATTACAGCCTTGACAGCATCGGTTTCACCGTCGTAGTATCTGGTGATGAAGCAGAAAAGACTGTCCCTCATCAGATCCACGTGTATCAGCCTGAGCAATACGTCGAGAGCAACCGCCTTAGCCTCCACACGCTCCTCGGGATACAGACGTGACAATCTTGAGAACACGCTGTCGGGAATGGCGGTGTGGGTGTCCGTGTATTTATTGAGAGGTCTGTAAACTCTTACTCTATGCTCCACAAGGAGTCCCTCACGGAAGCGTGCATACACGTCCATAAGGTTACAAAGCGAGTCGTCATCTGGCACGACGGTCTGTTCAACGTAAAATCCGCTGCACTGCCAGAAAAGGAATACGATATCCCTCAGTGTATCAATATCGATGGTACGTATACCGTATTTTTCGGTAATTCTCGAAACAAAGGGCAGGAACTGCTCTCTGATCTTCGGATATTCGAAGAGCGAATAGAGGAAGGATACGAGCGATGCATTATTCTCATATCCGTCAGGTGCCCCACTTACTGTATTATTGGCAAAATCATAGAATGCACCCGCCTCGGAGGGAACCGACTGAACCGACGAATCAAGACACTTGATCTTGAAGTAGGGATAATCGTTTACCCTGCTGACATAGCTGACGAAGGAAAATTCCTCACGAAGAGTGTAAGGCAAAACGCTCATGATCGCATTGAGAAGCGACAGAGCCTCTGCCGATGCATCCTTATCACTGCAGGGCAGACGGAAGAACACACTTCTGTTTCCGCCACAGATGCTGCAAAGAATTGCATAGATCAGGCCCTTAACCATCTCACCGTCGTATTTACCAACCGTTGCCCTATGATCCGAAAGCGACTTAATAATATAGTCCATCTTAGGAAAGGCGGGGTTGGGTGCGGCAAGTCTGGAGGTAATGTTGAACCTGGATATATCCTTATAGAAGCTGCCGGGATTAAAGCAGTCTGCCAGAGGATTGCCAAGCACCGAGGTCATCTCCTCCTCGGTAAGAACGAGCGTGTGTGCAAAATAAGCACTGCGTTCGCCTGTAAAGTCGACGGGAGCATAGCTTACCGCGGTCTGTGCCATCATGCCCGAGGGCAGACGGATCTGGCTATATACGGGAGAAAGCTCGCCGCGTCTGATCCTCAGGGGATCGTATATATCCAATCTGTTCAGATAAACCAAGGAAAGCTCGCCGAGAATAAGGCTCGGCGAAAGCTCCGATGAATGAGCAAAGGTGTCGAAGCCATCTCGCTTATTAAAAAGACTTACACGTGCGGGCACGCGGGAATATAAATGCTGGTATGACATAGCGACTCCTTTTTTCAGAACTTCAAAAATAAATTATTCAACGTTAAGGCTCATAAGCTCGTGAATACTGGTAACGCCCTTATAAACAAGCTCACGACAGCTGGTCCAAAGAGGTGTCATGCCGTTCTCGGCAGCAACCTTACGAAGACTTTCGATATTCTTCTCGGTGAGAATTGCATTTCTCATTCTATCGTTAACGTACATCAGCTCATGAACGGCAATTCTTCCCTTATAGCCGGTGTTGTTACAGAACTGACAGCCCTGAGGTCTGGAAATAACGATTGGCTCTTCAATTCCGAGAAGCTCCATCTCACGAGCGTTTGTCTTACCACGCTTACGGCAGGCAGGACAAATTCTCTTAACAAGACGCTGGGCAATAACGCCTACTACCGCATCGGCAACCAGATAGTCCTTTACGTTCATATCCTCAAGACGGGTGATAGCACCGGGAGCGTCGTTGGTATGGAGGGTACTGAACACAAGGTGGCCCGTGATAGCCGAACGAACGGCGATCTCGGCAGTTTCCTCATCTCGAATCTCACCGATCATGATAATATCAGGGTCCTGACGGAGAATGGAACGAAGAGCTGCAGCGAAGGTCATGTTCGCCTTCGCGTTAACCTGGGTCTGGTTAATGCCTGCCATAGAATACTCTACGGGGTCCTCAACCGTTACGATATTAACGTCGGGATGGTTTACCTCCTTAAGGAAGGAGTAAAGTGTGGTGGACTTACCACATCCTGTAGGACCGGTAAGAAGGATAATTCCATGGGGACGTGCAAGCATCTTATCAACCAGCTTATTCTCCTCGGGGGTAAATCCAAGGTCTGCACGGGTAAACTGGAAGGAGGTCTTGTCGAGAATTCTTATAACGAACTTCTCGCCGAAAACGGTAGGAAGTGTAGATACACGGAAGTCATATTCCTTACCGCCTATGTTCATATTAATACGGCCGTCCTGAGGTACACGACGCTCAGCAATATTAAGGCCGGACATAATTTTAAGTCTTGCACAGATGGCAGAATACGCCTCTATGGGGAACTCTGCACGCTCCTGAAGGTCACCGTCTACACGGTATCTTACCTTAACCTTGTGCTCGAAGGGCTCGATATGAATATCCGACGCACGGAAAGGAATAGCCTCCTTAATGATCGAGTCAACAAGACGAACGGCAGGGTTATTGATAACCTCGTTGTCGCTGGAGATGGTGGTCTCACCACCGAGGGACTGGATAACCTTATCGGTCTTTTCAGCGTTAAGGTCGTAGATCGCACTCTTGGTATTCTCAACAGCGGAGATAGAGTCAATATATCTGTCGATCTGTACGGGAGGAACGAGAATAAAGTCATACTTAGCCGCGAACTGTGTGGAAAGTGCGGAAAGCGAATGACAGTTAAGCGGCTTGCCCGTAGCGACAAGAATAACACCGTTCTTGTCCTCGCACACCGGGATGATCTTATGCTTCTTCATAAAATCATAGGTGAACTTCTCGAAGAGGTTATCGTCAATATCAAGCATATCGATCTCGACGCAGGGCATGCAATAGTATGCTGCACGTGCCTCAAGCTCGTTTGTTTCGGTTATCATTTCCTTAGCGAGAAGGTAGTCACGAACGTTGCTCTTTCTCACCTTGCACTCAGAGAGGATCTCGGGTGCTTTTTTTCTTTTGATCAGCTTCTTGTAGCTGTAAAACTGCAATAGCTCCTTATTAATATTCATCTATTGTTCCCTTTCTTTAGGGTGTGATTTTATAATTGATTACAGAGTGGTCATGATGGACAGCATGGGCGAGTAAACGCCAATGAACATCGTACCGACAACGCCAGCCATAAGCACAAGCATAATAGGCTGAATCTTCGAGGAGAAGGAATTGAACGAGGCGTCCAGCTGCATATCAAAGTAAGAGCAGGAACGGGTGAGAACGTCGTTTAGTGAGTTCGTTCTCTCACCTATTGCCACCATCTTCGTAAGCATGGTGGGGAAAATACCGATGCTGTCGAAGGCGTTGGTCAGGGACATACCGTGACGAACGTAGTCGGTAGCGATCTGGAAATGCTTTCTCATATATCTGTTTGTAAGCACCACGGATACCGCATCCATAGCCTCGGTAAGATCCATACCACTGGTAAGCAGAAGAGCAAATGCTCTTGCAAATCTGGTAGTCTGGGAGGGGATCTGAATGGTTTTGAGAAGAGGCATCTTAACCTTGATAACGTCAAGGGTGTACTTGCCGTTCTCCGTACGGAGATACATATAGAGGACAAACGCCACGAGTATCAGACCAAGCACGATAACTCTCCACCACTGAAGAACGAAGTCGGACATATCGTAGATAACCTTAGTAATACCAACGATCGGAACGTCAAGGTCGGCAAGAGCGTCCTTGAAGATAGGAATGATGAACACCAGCATAACGATGGCGATAGCCACGGTCATACCGAGAAGCATCATGGGATAGGACAATGCACTCTTAAGCTTCTGCTTGTTAGCCTGATCCTTTTCATAGAAATCTGCCAGTGCGTTGCACACGAGGTCAAGCTTACCACTCATCTCACCGACGTAGATCATGCTGCGGAAGAAATCAGGGAAAACCTTTTTGTGCTTCTGGAGTGCCTCGCTCATCAGCATACCGCCCTTAACGTCATCATAGATTACGTCAAGAATGCTCTTGAAGTAATTGGAGAAGGGCTGGTTTCTGAGTACGTCAAGGCTCTCAAGAAGAGGAACGTTTGTAGTAAGCATTATAGCGAACTGACGGCAGAAGTTAGAAAGCTCGTCAAGAGTTACCTTACCCGTACCGAGAGTCCAGAATGCAGAGGGAGTTTCACCCGAATAAAGCTGGCAGGACGTGAGATAGAGGCTCTGCTTAGCGAGCTGCTCCGCAAGATCTCTCTCATCCTTAGCAATGAATGTTCCCTTAATTTTTTTATTTTCAATATTTACGGCTGTATATTTAAATTTTTGCAAGGAACGTTTTGCCCCCTTTCGAAGAATTCAAAGTAAATGATAAATTAAAGTCCAAGAAGAGATAAATACCAGGTGATGATAGGCTGACCAAAGAGTAACGCAGCAGCAACACCAACCGAGATGAAGGGGCCGAAGGGATACTCACGGTCGTGCTCGTCACCTCTCACTCTTCTCACGATAAGAAGAATTACGCTGGCACTGATGGATGCGATAAGCATCGCAAACAGCATTCTCTGCCAACCGAGGAGAAGTCCCGCGGCAAAGGCGAACTTTACGTCGCCAAAGCCAAGGCCCTCACGCTTCAGAATCAGAATCGCACCGTAGTAAATAAGCAGGAAGAAGCCACCGAAAACGGCAGCACCGATAAGATGGTCATACCATCTCGTGAACCTATCAAAGAACAGGATCACGGCTCCAGCCACTGCGATAATAATAACGAAGCGGTTATATATGAGCATGTGCTCAAGATCAATAAAGAAGATGCAGATCAGAGCAGACAGCGAAATAGCGGCTGCTATCGCGTATGCCGGGCTTCTGTCCCAGAAAAGAAGAACCGAGAGAAGCCAGAAAACTGCATTAAGTATCTCAACGATAACGTATCTCGGAGAGATAGGCTCGCGGCATTTTCTACACCTGCCGCCAAGAATAAGGTAGGATAAAACGGGAATATTATCATACCACTTAAGAGTGTAATCGCATTTAGGACAATGGGAAGCAGGCTTTGACATGCTCATCTCATTGGGCAGGCGGTAGATAACTACGTTAAGGAAGCTACCCACACAAAGACCGACCAGACCCGCGAGAATATACACGCACAGCATCATAAACTGTTCACTGGACATAGGCTACCTCCGATTACTTCTTGCCGCCGATCTCGGTGGTGGCGATTTTCTTAATAACCTCGAGGATCTTCTTAAGCTTATCCTCGCCCTGAGGCTTTCCGTTCTGCTCGCTGTTTTCCTCGCCTTCCTTCTTCTCACCCGGCTTATCATTATTAACCTTAGGTGCGTGAACTATTGCGGGGAAATTATTAAATCCGTTATAGAGCTTTGTAAACAGACCGCCGTAAAGCTCAAGATTCTTCTTAACCACCTCAGGCTCCTCTGCAGTAAGGAGAGGAAGGAACTGAACGCCGTTTTCCTCTTCCTCAAGGTTTACGAGATCGTAGAGGAAGTTATACTCCTCGGGCATATTAACGTAAACCGCCTCGGGAGCACCGAGAGATGCGATTGCAGGATTGGATGCGATAAACTCGAGAGTCCACTTCATAAACAGACGGAAGTTCTCGAACATATAACCCTCACGGTTGGTGGGAGTGGGACGAAGCATAAACTTAGGAAGCTTTCTGGCGGTTTTCTTCGCCTTTTTGGCAAGGGGATCGGCTTCGGCCTCCTCGCCCTCGGACTCAACCTCAGCAAGCTCACGCTCAAGCTCAACGTCCTCCTCGTCATCCTCGTCCTCGACCTTACGTCTTGCGGGATACTCAAGCTCGTCATCCTCTTCCTCAGCAGGAGCCTCCTCAACCACGGTGGTTTCCTCCTCGTCATGAAGAGCAAGGTGCTTTGCCTTAGCCTTTGCCTTAGCATTAATAATAAGCAGCTCGGCAGAGCTATGATCGAAGATAAGATCCTCAGGCATTACACGCGTCTTATAAAGCATCTTGTAGCCGAAGGGGAGAGGATAGAAGCCAAAGGTCTTACCCTTGACAACGAAGATGATCCTGGCATACTCCTCCTTGATATCGAGGAGAACGAAGGATGTGTTTCTGAGCTTCTGATTAAGTGCCATAGCCGCATTCGTCGCAGAGGAGGAAGCGTATGTGATAGCACCTATTCCGATCTGATGATCGGCACAAGCCTTAGAAAGATTAAGTAAAATATCCTTTCTGACCGCGGAGATAGCGTAGGTAGCCATCTGCTTAGACTGGTTAGCGAGAACGCGGTTGAACTTAAGCTCTGCACTGTTGCCGTACACGTTAGAGAGAGATGCGGCGAGAGAGGAGTCAAGAGCCTTCTTGCTAATGGGAGGCAGGTTTACCATATCGGTAAGCACAGCCGAGTCGGGCAGAACGATAGTAACCTTCTGCATAGGCTGGTTAGGATGATCCTCACGGAACTGACCGAGGATAGCACCTACCTTTTCATAAAACTCGGGGCTGAAGGGTCTTGCCTTGTAGCCGCTTATCAAGTAATTGATAGTGCTCTTGTCGTTTCCGTCTATGGAATAGAGCGAGATTATTTCTCTGTCGGTATCGATGCCGATAATCGACTCTATGTTGCTTTTTTTCTTTGCCACTTTGTTTGTCCTTTCCGTTATTTCCAAGAGGTGATTTCGCCGTTAGTAACCACAATTGTAAGAATTGGAGTCGCTGTTTGGGTATCGGTAACTTCACCGCTATAAATTTCATAAGTTTGTGTAACCGTTTCAGGATCTGCAACGGTCATCATTGTATATTTAACAATATATTTTTTGTTATTTTCGCCATTTTGGGGATATGTGATTTCGTTGTTTTCTCCGTTAATAAGATTAGTACGAGAAATCACAAACTCACCCACATCATTCACCTCAATCATTTCATTGAAGCTCTGGTAGTCCTGAACTCGAAGGGAATTCTGCAGACCGGCGGCGGACATAAGCATAATGGTGAAGGCTATCATAAGAAACATAACGCCGACAGCCAATTCAATTGCTACGCCCTTGCGTGATTTTATTAACTTTTTCAAATTGTTCCCTCCTTTGTATTGCTTTAGCCTACCCCAAGGGGAAGGCTTGTTGTTAGAGTAGGTGTTATCTCACCGTGTAGGATTTGGTTTCGAGGAGCTCCTCGCCCTCGGAATTGGTGGCGGTGATGGTAATGGTGTTGTAACTAAACTTAACGTCATCTTCAATACCGTCGCTGAATACAAGTGTAACGGTTACGCCGCCTTTGGTTACGGTGCAAATTATAGTAGTGCTATCATTCTCGTTAGGCTTCATTTCAAATCCAACGTTATTTGGATAGTGGGTGATGGTTGGATCTGTTTCATCTTTTTTACAGCCAAGCGATATTTTGAAAGCATGCTCGAACATATCAAGACAGTGGCTGCTGCCTTGGGGGACATCCACACCATCAGTCGCATTCCTTGCAACGCGGAAGCATTCGACGGCGTTTTCGGCTATGTTGGTGGCTTCGATCATCTGGATGGTTTCGGCGTGGGTCTTGTTATCAACGGCAACGACGCCGATAGCAACAGAGCTGACAAGAACTATGATAAACAGTGCCATAACCAGCTCTACGATGGTAAAGCCGCGTCGATTGCCTTCCCCTCGAGGGGAAGGTGTCAGGCTTGCCTGACGGATGAGGTGGTTTTTGCTCGGAGTGTTTTTTGCACGCTTGTTTTTCGGACGACCAATGGTCGCTCCTACGGAATCAAAAATCTTTTTCATATCAATTTACCTCCTCGCCCACATAGGGATTTACACAGAAGGTGTAGGTATATAACGTGTCACCGACACTATAAGTGATAGTGCAATAGTAAAGCACGTCGGAGCTTGTAAAGCCGTTACTTGGAGTAATGCCTCCAACGACAACAGAGCTGTTAGAGGACAGAATGTTGTTATTAATTACAGCATAACGAGCGGTATCAAATTTAATCGACTCGATGGATTCAAGGAACATAACGTCGTTGCCGTAAACGTAAAGAACCTTTCCTGTGGAGAAGAAAACAGAAGCATTATCTTCACCCATTAAATACAGCTTATCGCCATCTTTGATCTCAATTGCCTTCTCGGAGTTTTCTATAAACCCTTCGATAAGGGATTCTGCCAGGTGGACTTCCTGGAGGGCTTCGAGACGGGCGTTGCTGATGCCCTGGGCACCGTGCATCATGGAGCTGAAGGAAACGACCATCGTTGCCGCGATAACGAGAACGGCGAGAACGACCAAAAGCTCGGCAAGGGTTGCACCCTTTCGTGATTTAATTGTATTTTTCATAGGATACCTCCCTTTTAAAGTGAAAGTTCAGCCTTCCCTGTTGGTTACGAAGGCTTGTTGTAATAATGGATATGTGACGAAGGCTATATAAAAGCTTTAAAATATTTTAACAAAAAAATTTTTCGCACATGTAAAATAAGGAAAAGGATTCGTGTTGGCGAAGGTTAGTCGTCGTTTTTTTAATCATTCTCTTTGTTTTACATTTGCGTTTTTGATCTGTTTTTTGGTTATTTTTTGTCAGAAATGTAAATTATAGTGTGCATTTCTACACAAAAGGCCCGACAGACGCCTGGTTTTTCGGATAGCGGTCGGCATCATTTTCGGGTCAATAATTGGCAAACACCACAGCATCCAAAAGTATGAATGCTGTGGTGTCAAAAACCTTTCCGAGTGGTTTTTTAGGATATCTTTAGATTAGGGGTTGGGATTAGCAGGAGGATTGCAAGTTGTGCAAGTTCCTGCAGTGTGATCTGCAGCGTGAGACCAAACTCCGCTATCATTTTCGCTAAGTACAACCGCACAAGCATCGAGTTCTTCAACAGCTTCATACTCGTTATCGATTTCATAATACTTATCGTTTACAAGCACATAATCAATTTCAGGAACGCCATTGGTCTTGATATCAACAGTAGTAAGATACTCGGTATAAGCATTTCTAGCCTTCTGAAGATCAGCTGCAGCATTAGCCTGATCAATAACACCACCAAAGGTGGGGATAAGAACTGCGGAAAGAATTGCAATAACTGCGATTACGATTACAAGCTCTACAATAGTAAAGCCCTTCTTGTTATTTCTTTTCATCATTAATTACCTCTAAAAAATAATTTTAATTGTTAGAAACCTTGGAAAGGCCATTAGCATCATACTTGTATACGAAATCACCCTTAGTAGCCTGGTAGTAAGGGTTGCCATCATTTACATAATAACCGTCACCGGAAGTAACGGGAACGAGCTTTCCATCCTTGGAAACACCGTCAACCTTACCGTCAGTAAGATCTGCTGCATAGCTCTCAGTGTAACCGTTACGAGCTGCCTGCTGAGCAGATGTTTCGTTAGCCTGATCGATAACAGAACCAAAGGTGGGAATAAGAACTGCGGAAAGAATTGCAATAACTGCGATAACGATTACGAGCTCAACGATAGTAAAGCCCTTCTTGTTGTTTCTCTTCATTGTGAAATTCTCCTAAATTTTGTTTTTTTATTTTTGGTACGCCGCCGGGCAAAAAATATGTAGGCGACATCGCATCCACTCGGAAGATGCGGTGCCGTCGGTTTTTTCGCCTTTTGGCATTATCAAAATCTGTCGAATACGAACGAGATTTATTCCCCATTCGCCCTTTTAGTATACATTTTTTTAAATCTTTTGTCAATATATATCGGGGATTTTAAATCTTAAAAAATATTAACTCTATTTTAATTTACATTTGTTTAGCCTTCCCTGCCCAGGAAGGCAAATTTTAAACTCTGAACAAGGACAACCTGCAGTTGTCCTTAAAACCCACTTATGGGCAGATCCTCATTATCCTCGCCCTTTGTTACAGAGCGGATCTGGACGTAGTAGGACATATTCTCGTTTACGGTGACGAGGACGCGGTCGCCCGCCTTCTTACCCATCAGGGCAGAGCCGAGGGGTGATTCCTTACTGACGAAGCCCTTAAGGGCGTTCTGGCGGAGGGTGGTTACTATCTGTATCTCCTTCTCTGCCCCTGCCCTCTCGTTATAGATAAGCACCCTGTCAAACAGAGCTATGGCGTCGGGAGTTTCGGCAATCTCGATAACCTTAGCGGTACGTACCATCGCCTCCAGGTAGCGAATACGGCTTTCGTTTTTACGCTTCAGGTATTTAGCCTCCTTATACTCGGCATTTTCCGACAGGTCACCGTACTCACGGGTACGCTTCAGCTCGGCACCGAGCTGTGGTGCGAGGATAACCTTTCGATAGTGGATCTCCTCCTCCATCTTTTTTATATCTATTTCTGTAAGCTCGTCGTACATAGTTTTACCTCGTAGAATAAAAATCGTAGGGGCCGCCATTGGCAGTCCGTATTCAAAAGGGCTGTCAAGCCGACAGCCCTCTCGTTTATTATATTAAATAAGGAAGTTTTCGTTATTTTGATTTATGCTCTGCTTACGATCTCAAGAGTATCTCTTGCAATAACAAGCTCCTCGTTGGTGGGAATAACGAATACCTTGATGGGAGAGTCGGGAGTAGAGATCTCAACCTCTTCACCGCGGATCTTGTTCTTCTCTGCGTCGATCTTAACACCGAGGAAGGCAAGCTGCTCACCGAGCTTTGCTCTATAGTGGCCGGCGTTCTCACCGATACCGCCGGTGAATACGATAGCATCAGCACCGCCCATAGCTACTATGTAGGAGCCAACGTTCTTAGCGATCTGGTGGGAGTACATTTCCTCACAGAGAATAGCTCTCTTGTCGCCTGCCTCTGCGAGATGGCCGATCTCCTGGTTGTCGCTGGTCTTGCCGGAGATACCGAGCATACCGGACTTCTTGTTCATCATCTTATCAATGTCGTCAGCGGTGGTAAGCTCGCCCTTACGCATAAGGTAAGGAATGATAGCGGGGTCGATGTTACCGGAACGGGTACCCATCATAATGCCCTCAAGGGGAGTAACGCCCATAGAGGTATCAAAGCACTTGCCGCCCTTAACTGCTGCGAAGGATGCACCGTTACCAAGGTGACAGGTAACAACGTTGCACTCTGCTGCAGGCTTGCCAAGGTGAGCAATAGCTCTCTCGCTTACGTAACGGTGGCTGGTACCGTGGAAGCCGTAACGACGGATCTTGTACTTCTCATAATACTCATAGGGAAGAGCGTACATATAGGATGCCTCAGGCATGGTCTGGTGGAAGGAGGTGTCGAATACTGCAACCTGGGGAACGCCCATAAGCTTTTCACATACAACGATGCCATTAAGGTTTGCGGGGTTGTGGAGAGGTGCAAGGTCAGCACACTCAGCGATGATCTCCTTAACCTCGTCGGTTACGAGAACGGAAGAAGCGAACTTCTCGCCGCCGTGAACAACTCTATGTCCAACCGCACCGATCTCAGAGATGGACTTAATAACGCCCATATTCTCGTCTACGAGGGTGTCAAGCACAAGCTGAAGAGCCTCTGCGTGGGTAGGCATTGCGATCGCTGCCTTATAATCTTCTCTGCCGGGAACCTTGAACTTGAAGCCGGACTTGCCGCCGATCTCCTCACAGATACCCTTAGCAATTACCTGCTCGTTTTCCATATCGATAAGCTGGAACTTGAGCGAGGAAGAGCCTGCATTGATAACTAAAATCTTCATTTTTTTCCTCCAAGATGTATAATTTATTTTATCTAAAAATAAGCTGATAAATAATGGCTATCGCCGCACCGAGAAGCGATCCGCATACAACCTGCCATGGTGTATGACCAACAAGAACCTTAAGCTTGTCTGTCTTGATCTTCTCGTCCTTCTCTGCAAAGTAATCGTTAAGCACCTCTGCCATTTTGATGATAGAAACAGCCTGCTTACCTGTTTCGCGACGGACACCAAGTGCGTCATGCATAACTACGATAGCAAAAATGGTAGCAAGACCAAACGCCACACTGTCAAATCCGGCGTTAAAGCCACACATAATCGCAAGAGAGGTTACCGTAGCAGAGTGTCCGCTTGGCATTCCACCATCTCCGACAAGGCGGTCAAAGGCCATTTTTTTATTAACAATAGCGTTGATGATAGTTTTAAGTATCTGTGCGATGATCCAGGACAGTGCGGGAATAAACAGAGTCGAGTTGGTTATTATTTGCATAAACACGTTCATATCGTCGTCGCTCCTTTTTATTTCATACATAATTATTTTAACACTTTTTAAATAATAATGCAAGTGCTTTTTGCGTTTTTATTAAAATAAGACATAAGTTAAACAAAAAAGCAGACCGAGTGGGTCTGCAGGCTCGTTCATAGCGGCTTGAACCCTAGAGGGAGCGGATTACGCTGTGTTGCTTCACTTTGGTGTGAAGCAACACGTTAAGTTTGCGATGCAAACTTAGGGCTAATCGTCGCTTTGGTGTGACGAAAGCCCCGTCCGTCCAAAAGAAAAACCGTACCACTTTGGGTACGCAAGTGCTTTCATTGCTTCTCTTACCAATGAAGGAGCGGATTACGCTGCGTTGCTTCACTTTGGTGTGAAGCAACACGTTAAGTTTGCGATGCAAACTTAGGGCTAATCGTCGCTTTGGTGCGACGAAAGCCCCGTCCGTCCAAAAGAAAAACCGTACCACTTTGGGTACGCAAGTGCTTTCATTGCTTCTCTTACCAATGAAGGAGCGGATTACGCTGTGTTGCTTCACTTTGGTGTGAAGCAACACGTTAAGTTTGCGATGCAAACTTAGGGCTAATCGTCGCTTTGGTGCGACGAAAGCCCCGTCCGTCCAAAAGAAAAACCGTACCACTTTGGGTACG
>JAZSEC010000067.1:0-9640 GCA_045531485.1 Eubacteriales bacterium
GTGGATAAGACCGTCAACGTCCTCGAATACCTCTGCAAAAGCACCGAAGGGCATGATAGAAACGATCTTAGCGGGTACGATATCACCAACGCTAAACTGCTGGGTGAACTTGTACCAGGAATCCATATCCTGAGTCTTGTAACCAAGGGAAATTCTCTTATTCTCGGTGTCAAGCTCCTTGATGTAAACCTTGATCTCCTGACCTACGGAAACAACCTGAGAAGGATGCTTGATTCTCTTCCAGGAAAGCTCGGAGTTGTGAACCATGCCGTCAACGCCGCCGATATCAACGAACGCACCGTAGTTAGCAAGATTCTTAACAACGCCAACATACTCGTTACCAACTGCAAGAGTGGACCAGATAGCCTCCTCCTGAGCCTTCTTTTCCTCGTTGAGGATAACCTTGATGGAGCCAAGAGCCTTCTTCTTAACTACATCGAACTCAAGAAGTCTAACCTTCTGAGTGGTGCCCACAAGAACAGAGAGATCACCGCCCTTTGCGATGCCGGTCTGAGATGCGGGAATGAATACGGTGTTACCAAGGTAGGAGAGAAGAACGCCGCCTCTGATAGCGGAAACGATCTTACCCTCAAGAACGGTATTGTTCTCGAAAGCTTCCTTGAGAACTACCCAGCTGTTGTCAGCATCAACTCTCTTCTTAGAAACGGTTGCGATACCCTTGCCGTCCTCAACTCTGATAACGAAGACGTCAACCTGGTCGCCTACCTTGAACATTTCGTTAAGCTTTACGTCGGGATCATCAGTAATCTGCTCTTTGGTGAGCACGCCGGTGAACTTAGCACCAAGATCAAGCTTGATCTCGTTCTGGCCGATGGTGAATACGGTACCGGTAACTGTTTCTCCTGTATGTAAAGTTTTGAGTGAGCCTTCCAACATTTGACTAAAGTTTTCCATTGCTTTAAAAACCTCCATTATTATACCGTCAGGCGTGGAAGCACCTGCGGTTATTCCTGTGCATTTAGCACTGTCAGGAAAATCAGTTGTTAACTCCGCCGCCGTCTCAATGCATAAAACCTTGGGGCAGACGTCCTTACAGAGCTGTGCAAGCTTCTGCGTGTTCGAGCTGTCCCTACCGCCTATAACTATCATTACGTCGGCTGCCTTGGCAATTTCAATTGCCTCATACTGACGATTTTCAGTGACACTACATATTGTATCAAAAAAAATCGCATTTGTATATAGTTTTTTTAAAAAATTTTTAATTTGTATAAATTGCAATAAATTTCCCGTTGTTTGAGCACATAAAATGGGCGTTTTGCCTTGAAAATCAATGCTTTCCAGCTCTTTTTCTGTGGAAATTATAGCACGGCTACCCTTTGCATAGCTTATTGTAGCAACGCATTCCGGGTGGGTTTTGGATCCGAAGAGTAAAAAGTAGGTGTTATCGCCGGTATTCTCGGCGGCGATCCTGTGAACCCTCTTTACAGACGGGCAGGTCATATCAACCACCTTGACGTTTGGATTATCCTTACAAAGCTTATCAAGATAATTCCGATCGGGAAGTGAAACTCCGTGGGTGCGTATTACAAGGGTGATATTTCTGCCTGAGTTCCTTTCTACGATGGAGTCAACCTCGCTAATATCAATGGATCTGACACCCTTCTCAGCCAGCGAAGAAACGTACACACCGTTGTGGATCAGCGGTCCCAGGGTAAAGATAAGGTCGCCGTCATTCTTGCCTTGTATAAGCGATTTTACGGCATCGTCAGCACGTCTGACACCAGGGCAAAAGCCTGCGTTTTTTGAAAGAATTATCTCCAAAATTATTTCCTCTTTTTACGCTTTTTGCTTTGCTTTTTCTTGATTTGATCCTTCTCAGGATCGTATGGGGGCAGACCGCTGAAATCACCAAGCCTTATCACCTCGTCAAATGCCAGCTGCGTTGCGGCTGCATACTCGTCGCGTCCACCCTCGGTAAAGCCAAGACTGGCGTACTTGATAGGCTTGCCGAAGATTATCTCGGTGCGACGGAACAGACGGTATTTTGCACCCTTGATATTGATGCTCTCCGGAAGAATGTCACACTTAGCGTGGTAGGCAATAAGTCCCGCACCGTGTCTTATAGGTGTGGTGGAGGGATCGAAGCCCGGGCATCTGTGTCCCTGGGGGAAGATGGTAACGGTCTTGCCGTTTTCGATTGCCGAAACTGCTGCCTTGATTGCACCTACGTCAGCACCGCCACGGTCGATTTTTACAGCACCAAGACCACGGCAGATAGAGCCAAGGACGGGAACAGAGAACAGCTCCTTCTTAGCAATACAGGTGATCTGTCGCGGGCATACGGCACCGATGGAAATAACGTCTACGGCAGAGATATGATTGGTGCAGATAAGCACGCCACCCTCCTTAGGTACGTTTTCCTTACCGATAATGCGAACGTTGAACAGAAGGCGGAAAATCGGTGCTACGATAGGCTTAAGAAAGCTGTATAAGGGATAGGTGTTCTTGGTCTTTTTCTTTACGATCTTTAGGATAGCCGCAACGGTCTCAGCTTCGCTGAGCTTGGAGTTATCGAGCAGAACGGCGTCCTTTGCCTTAACGCAGGGAGCGACGTCACGGGTAGAGTCGTTCTTATCACGCTCGACCATCTCGTCATATACCTGCTTGAAGGTGACGTCAGATCCCTTGTTCTTAAGCTCCTTGTATCTTCTCTCGGCCCTTGCCTTTGCAGAGGCGGTAAGAAAGATCTTTACCTCGGCGTTGGGAAGAATAACCGTGCCAATGTCACGTCCGTCCATGATAACGCTGTTCTTCTTGGCAGTATTTCTCTGCATATCGAGAAGATAATCGCGTACCGCGGGAATAGCACTGACAGCAGATGCCGCCATAGATCCCTCGGGAGTTCTAATATCCTCGCCACGGTCAACGCCGTTAAGCAGAATGACCTGTCTTCCATCCTCGAATTTAAGCTCAAGGGTAACGCCCGGAAGAGCAGCAACAACCTTCTCGCTGTCATGAGGGTCAATGCCATTTTCAAGCATATAAAGACCGATATTACGGTAAAGAGCACCGGTATCAACGTAGATGATTCCCAGAGCCTTTGAAACGGCCTTGGCAACGCTGGATTTACCTGCACCGCCCGGTCCGTCTATTGCAATTCTAATCATATATTTTCTCCATTCGGTTAAACCGGTTTAACCGCATTGTGTAATTAATCGTAGGGTGTAGTTTTTTTGTTAATAGGATTCTGCCGCAGATTTTCCTGCCAAATATCCCGTCGAAAAGGCGATCTGCAGATTATATCCACCGGTATATGCATCTACGTCGATAACCTCGCCGCAGAAATAAAGACCGGGTATAAGCTTTGATTCCATATTCTTTGGAGTCAGCTCCTTGACTTCAATTCCGCCCGAGGTTATTATTGCCTCCTCGATAGGACGGTATCTGTCAAGAGGGATCTCGAAGGACTTGAAGCTTGCAAGAAGCAGCTTACGCTCCTCCTTGGTAATAGAATTGACCTTCTTGCGTCCGTCAATGCCGGTATAGGTGATAAAGGGCTCTATCATCTTGGAGGGAAGCAGATCGCCAAGGGCGTTAATAAGATCCTTGTTGACTTTTTTTGCAAAATCAGAGAGCAATCTCTGGTCAAGAGTCTTATCGTCCAGGGCAGGCTTCAGATCAATACAGAGCTTAAGCGTGGATATATCGTAGTCGCGAATATGTGCCGAGGCTGAAAGAATAACCGGTCCGGTCACACCGAAGTGTGCAAACATCATTTCACCGAAATCTGTATAAATTGTACGTTCTGCCTCGTCTTTAATGCTGATTTTTACATTTTTAAGCGACAGCCCCTGCATATCTCTGCATAAGGGAGAGTGGCTTGTAAGAGGAATGAGTGAGGGAATAAGCTCGGTTACACTATGTCCCATTTTCATGGCAAGCCTGTAGCCTGAGCCGTCAGAGCCGGTCAGCGGATAGGATTTTCCGCCTGTTGCAATAATAACCTTGTTAAAGGTATATTCCTTTTTTGCGGCGGTAATTGTGAATAAGCCGTCGCTATGAGTAATGGAAGAAACCTTGTTATAAATCACTTTTGCACCCGAGGAATATTCACGCAGGGCGTTGACGATATCAATAGCCTTGTCGCTTTCGGGAAAAACGCGTCTGCCACGCTCGGTCTTAAGGCTTACGCCAAGTGACTCGAAAAACGTCATTGTATCCTCGCAGGAAAAGGCGGAAAGAGCGGCGTAGAGAAATCTTGCATTTTTCGTTACGTTTTCCAGAAATTCCTCGCGTGTACAGTTATTTGTTACGTTGCAGCGTCCCTTGCCGGTTATGGCAAGCTTTTTGCCAAGTCGGTCGGTGGACTCGAATATTGTAACGTCAGCACCGTAGGTAATGGCAGTTCCTGCCGCCATCATTCCCGCGGCACCGCCACCTATAACGGCGATCCTCGTCTGACCGTAATAATTAACGCTTTGCATAGACCTCATACTCGTCCCAAAGCTTCTCAAGGGCGTCAAATCTCTCGGTGATCTCCTTCTCACGTCTTGAGGTAATCTCTATAACGATAGCATTGATAATGCTGAGAGGAGCAACCAGCGAATCCATAAAGGAAGCCATATCCGACTGTGCGATAAGAACGCAGTTGGCAAACTCGGCGATGGGAGATACCTCCGAGTCGGTAAATACTATGACCTTGGCGTCCTTTCTTCTTGCAAATCTGATACCGTTGATCATTTTAGAGGAGTATCTGGGGAAGGAGAAGGCTATTACAACGTCATCCTCGCTTACGGAGTACATCTGCTCGAATACCTCGGCTGAGGAGGTGGGAACGACCAGCTTAACGTTATCAAAGATAAGAGAAAGGTTGTAGGAAAGCAGTCTTGCGAGAGGCTCAGAGCTTCTTGCACCTGTTATGTATATATTCTTTGCAAAAAGGATCGCGTCAACAGCATCGGAGAAGGAGCGACGGTCAAGATGCTCAAGAGTATACTTGATCTTACTGATATCAGACTCCATGGCGTTATCAATTACGTCACCGTGGCCAATACGCTGCTTGGTAATCTCAATACGCTGATTGGGAGTCAGCTTGATACGAACAAGCTCCTGAACTGCAAGCTGGAACTGGGAATAACCCTCGAATCCAAGCTCGTCGGCAAATCTTACTACGGTGGACTCGGAAACTCCAACCAGATCGCCAAGACGTGCCGCGGTCAGATACGCAACCTTATCATAGTCGTTAAGTACGGCGTTTGCTATCTTTTTCTGTCCCTTGGAGAGAGAGGAATAGACGGCTCTAATTCTTTCGGAAATATCGGCAGCCATAATAAAGCACCTCGCAAAAAAATAAAATTACAAATTACATTATAACACAAAAATATTCGTTTTTCAAGTATATTTTAATAAAAAAAGCCGTCCTTACCCGAGAGTAAAAACGGCTGTATGGATTATTTGATTGAGAGAACCTGTGGTCTAAGGCTTTCGACGTCCTCGTTGTTATGTGTCGCCATAATAACCAACGAACGCTCTGACCTCTCGCGGATAAGCTGACGAACTGCGTCTGCGTTGGCAGTATCAAGCTCCTTTGTAGGCTCGTCCAGAAGCAGAATTTCGGCTTCTTTAATGAAGGCTCTTGCCAGGGAAACACGCTGCTTCATTCCGCCCGAAAGCTCCGTAGCCTTAAGCTCCATATCGCTCTCCTTAAAGCCGAGTCTAAGCAATAAATTCTTTGCTTTGGTCAAAACTGCCTCGTCTTTTGTGTTGGAAATTGCAAAAATAACATTTTCGATAGCACTGAGGTGTGGAATAAGACGATGCTCCTGAAAGGCAACCGAGGTCCGACCGATGCCTGCTCCAAGAACCTCGCCTGTGTATTCCTTCTCAAGTCCTGCGACGATTCGGATAAGGGTTGTTTTACCTATTCCGCTCTCGCCGACCAGGGCATATATGCCTCTGTCAGAAAACTCATAAGAAAGACCGTCGAAGATGAGCTTACCTCCGAAGGCTTTGTGTAAATTTATGATCTTTAAACTCATTTTTTCGCCCTCCTCAGTAGCAGAGATGTAAGGCTCTCAAGACCGATGCTGAGCAGAATAATGATAAGCGTCCACGCGAAAACGGTGGGGGTATCCATATTGAATTTCGCATCGTTGATGCCCTGACCGATAGAATGCTTCGTATAAGCGATTATCTCGGCAGCGATTTCCGCCTTCCAGCAAAGTCCCGACGCGGTGATAATTCCCGGAATAAGATATTTCATCACGGCGGGCAGAGTAATCAGCTTAAAGGTCTTTTCCCTTGAAAATTCAAAGACCAGGGCAACCTCAAGAAGCTCCTTATCAATAGAGAGCAAGCCGTCACAGACGTTCTGATAAATGATAGGCATGACCATAAGGAAGCCTATAAAAACAGACAGTGCCTCCCCCGATAAAAGCACCCATAAAACAACGATAAAGGATGCCACTGGAGTGGATTTAACCACTCTCACAAAGGGAGTAAAAATGCTCCTTGCGATAGCAGACTCGTGGCAGAGAATTGCCATAATAATACCTACCGCGATGCCTATGGCAAGACCTAGAATTACCCTTACCGCACTGAGCAGAACGGCAGAGTAAAACCCGCCGTCAGAAAGCAGTTCACATAGGGCACAAAGAGTTTCCGGTATGCCGGGGAGAAGGAAGCTGTTGCTTACTAAAATCGCTCCAAGCTGCCATAAGAAAAGCCAGAAGAGGAGGGGAATTATAAATTTTTGAACTACTGCAAAAAGCTTACTTTTCATAGTAGAACTCATCGCCCGGAAGAGGAAGTCCAAGGGCGGTGTAGAAGGAGATAAGCGTGCTCTTCATATCCTTGCCGTCAACGTAGCAGATGGACGAGCCGAGGTTTTGCAGAGCCTTCTTTGCTGCAGGTGCAGCACCCATAACTCCGGTTTCTACTACATAATTCGCGGCAGAATCAAGATTTTCAGGATTGCTGATATAATCAATGGAAGCCTTGTACTCGCCGAGGAACAGGTCAACGGAGTACTTGTTATTCTTAAGGAAATCACCGTTTACAACAACGCATCCCATGGCAATAGGCGTGTCACAGATCCTTGCCCATTCATCAGCAAGATCCAGCTTAACCTCGAAGATCCTTTCGAAGAGTCCATGGGTAAGATTCTTTTCGGTGGCAAGAACGGTGGAGGTAACGACAGGCTCGGGCATAACCGCATTAGGTATCTTTCCGGCAATAACCATAGCCGAAAGATCGGCAGGTGTAAGGATCTCCTTGCCGTCAACGGTATAGGAAACGGTGGCGTTGATATTTGCCTCCTTGAGAATGTATTCAAGCACCATTCTGGGTGTACCGTTTTTGCAGGTATAAATGGTCTGCCCCTCAAGATCGGAGAGCGACATAATAGGCTTACTGTCAATCCTCATGCCTTCAATGTAATAAAGTGAGTTAAGGCAGTTAAGTGCTATGACCTTAGCATCCTTATCAACCTTCTGGTAGTATTGAGCCGCCTCGTTGGTGGGCAGACAGATCATATCAATCTTACCGGCCGCAAGATCAGCCTTGGCGGTATTGGTGTCGGTGTACTTTGTGAAGCTGTAATTCTCGTTTCCGTTTTCAAGGCCGCCGTTATCGGCAATAAGCTTTGCCATACCCATACCGGTGGGACCTGCCATATATCCAACGCGGATCTTGGCTCTCTGTGCAGGAGCTTCGCTTCCGTTTCCTCTGTTCATAAAGGAAAGCACCGAAAAGCCCACGCTGGTTACGGTAATTAAAATCAGTAGTACGATTGCAAGAAATCTTCTCATATATTTGTTATCCTTTCAAGACCTGTTCGGTCGATTATTTGTATTCTTTTTTCCGTTACCTTGATAAGTCCCTCTGCCTCAAGCGATGCTACCGCACGGTAGACCGAGGCACGTCCTGCGTTTATCTCCTCTCCGCATTTGACGTAGCTGAAGGGGAAGCTAAGCCGGCCTTGCTTTGCCATCTCGCAGAGAAGAAAGGCAGCCAGTCTGTCGGTAATGCGGCTTCCTGAGAAGGTGGCGATCTTTTTGTTAAGAAAGACTATCCTTCCCGCAAGGAAATTAATAAGATTCAAATTTATCTGCTCGGATTGAGCGATAAATGCTCTGATCTGTCCGTCGCTGAAGAAGGCGATCTCGCAGCCTCTTGCGGCTACAACACGTGTGGGAAACTCCTCGTCGGAGAACACCGAAAGTATGCCGAAGGACTCACTGACGCCAATGGAGTTAAGCAGTACGGGACCCGTGTCAATACGCTCACGACGGATCTCGCACTGGCCCGAGATCACAAATCCAACCTGCCTTTTGCTGCTGGCAGAGGAATAGATAATATCGCCACGCTTGTATTTTACAAGGGTAGGGCAGTTATCTCGGATCAACTCTGAAAGCTGCTCCCCGTCAACGTCCCGGAACAGAAAGCTGTTCTGTAAAACCGATAAAATATTCATTTAAACCTCATAAAATGTATCAGATGATACAGATTATATCACAAAGTGTGGGCTATGTCAACAGTAAATCGAAATTATATTTTTACAAAAATTATTAAATAATATATTGATTTTTATTTTTTCGTGTGATATAATAAGATGATAAATTATTTAGAATGGAGCCGGTATCATGTACGGATTACTTTCTGCTAACATAAATGATAGCCTTTCGGACTTTATCGGAACGGTTAAGGAGGTCCTTAAATGGAGCTCTCCCTTTGCCATCATTACCGATATTTTAGATATACTTATTCTCGCCTTCTTCTTCTATTTCGTATTCAGCTTCTTTAAGAGTAGAAAGGGCGGCACTCTTCTTATAGGCATACTTATCTGCGTTGTTCTTTACGTTATTTCGGGTGAGGAGCTGCTTGGTCTTACGGGTGTAAGATACATTTTGTCCGGCGTTTTCCAGATCGGACCCTTTGCTCTTATCGCACTCTTCCAGCCTGAGATCCGCGACCTGCTTGAAACCATTGGCTCGGGCTCTATCAAGGGTATCCGTACCATAGGCGAGCAGGCACACAAGAAGCAGGATCAGTATAAGGCCATCGACAATATCTGCAAGGCAGTTCACGTTATGTCTAAGGAAAAGACGGGTGCACTTATCGTTATCGGCCGCACGACTCAGCTCGATGACATCTCCCATAGCGGTATCGCTATCAACGCCGACGTAACCGATTATCTTCTGAGAAATCTGTTTTATAACAAGGCTCCTCTTCACGACGGTGCGGTTATTATTGAGAATAACAGAATCAAGGCGGCATCCTGTATTCTTCCTCTGCCCAAGCATACCTTCGTTGACAACGAGCTTGGTACAAGACACCGTGCCGCAGTCGGTATGAGCGAGATCAGCGACGCAATCATTATTATAGTTTCCGAGGAAACGGGAGTTATTTCTGTTGCCAAGGAGAGCGAGCTTAAGCGTGACTTTACCGAGGATTCTCTCCGTAAGTATCTTGTTAAGGAGCTTGTGAAAGATAAGTATAATCAGGAAAGCAATTGAGGTCATTATGAAAAAGATTAATATAAGCCCCACTGCCAGAAAGATCCTTCTGGGTATCGGATGTCTGCTTCTGGCGATCGTATTTTGGTTTGTAATTAAATATACTCAGGCTACTTCTATGCAGCCCTTCGGTTTCTACGGTTTTTGTTAATGGAGCAGGTATG